>JBBRZQ010000239.1:0-4792 GCA_038236535.1 Actinomycetales bacterium | reverse complement strand
GCCAGGCCACCTGGACGATCCCGCCAGCGTTGTGGAACACCCGCCTTTACTGGCACGTCTACGCCTTCGACGGGTCCGCCCAGACGAACCCGAACTACGTGTGGTCCTTCACCCCGACAAACAGCCCGCCGGCCGCGGCAGCCAAGACCGGCGCGGCGCCGGGCGACCAGGCGGTCGTCTCCACGGCGACGCCCACTTTGTCGGTCCCGGCAGCCAGTGACCCCAACGGCGACACCGTTCTGTACGACTTCACCATCTCCGGTGGCGCCGACGTCCCGGCCGGGCGGGCCTCCTCGGGGTGGATCACCTCAACCACCTGGACCGTCCCAACGGGGGTCTTGGGCGACGGACAGGCCTACACCTGGTCGGTCGCGACCGCCGACGGGCCAGCCGCAACCCCCTGGACTACCACCGCGGCGACGTGGTCGACCCACCTGTCTGTCAACCAGCGCCTGGGCACCGGCGGGCCCGCACCCGGCGACCAGGCCGCCGGAGTGAACGTCGGGCTCGCGAACGGTAACGCCACGATCACTGTGGCGCCCCACGCGATGAGCGCTGTGGGCGGGGCCCTGGGTGTCGGGTTCACCTACAACTCCCAGGCGGGTGCCCGGTACGGCCTGCTCGGGGCGTACTACCAGGAGACCGACCGTAACTGGATCATCGACCCGGTCGAGTCACCCGCCTTGGTGCGGGTCGACCCCTCCTTTGACGTGCGCTGGAACCAGGGGGTTTACCCGCCGGCGCCGCCTGGCATGGCCCCCGACCAGTTCCTCATCCAATGGACCGGGTACCTGACGTTGCCTGCCGGGGCCAGCGCCGGGGACTACCAGCTCGGGGTGACCTCCGACGACGGCGCGCGCATCTACCTGGACAACAGCCCGACTCCCGTTTTCGCCGACTGGACCGGCCACGGCGCGCCGCCCGCGCCGGCGTACTCCAGCTCGATCACCTTGACACCGGGTGTGCCACGACCGGTGAAGGTCATGTACTTCAACCAGGGCGGCCCGGGCCAGCTCAGCCTCTTCGTCAAGGGTGTCTCAGCCCCAACAGTGGGGGTGAGCGAACAGATCCTGCCCTCGACCTGGCTCACACCGGCACAGTCCGCCCTGCCGGTGGGGTGGTCCCTGTCTCTGCCCGGCGGCGCGGCCGGGTACACCGCCGCGTCCACCGGCAACGGGGTAGTCGTCCTGACTGACGGTGAGGGCGCCGCCCACACCTACACCGCCACGACCGCCGGGGCCGGCGGCGGGTTCACCCCACCGGCCGGTGAGGATGGTGTCCTGGCGAAGGACAGCACCGGCAACCTGACCCTGCACGACGGCGACGGGTCGGTGTACACGTTCAACGCTGGGGGTCAGCCGCTGACCGCGACCTCCCCGGCCGACACCGTCCACCCCGCGGCGGCGACCTACGGTTACGACACCGGGGTGACCCCGCCGCGGGTCAGCACGGTCACCGACCCGGTGTCCACCCGGGTCATCAGCTTGTACTACGGCAACGACACCCACTGCCCGGCGATCCCTTCGGGATCTGGTTACGACCCGGCCCGGGCGCCGAACCTTCTCTGTCAGGTCGCCTACTGGGACGGCACCGCCACCAACTTGTGGTACACCGGCGGCGCGCTGTCCATGATCGAAGAGCCAGGATCGCAGGACACCCAGTTCGGCTACACCGGCGGCCTGCTGACCAGCATCCGCAACCCGTTGGCGGTGGACTGGATGTTCGCCGACTACGCAGGCCGGTCGTCCTTGCCGCTGACCACCGACATCGCCTACACGTGGGTCGCCCCCGCACCGGCCGGGTCGACGAAAATCCGCGCCCCCTACATCCCGGTGGTCGCCCCCTACCCGCCCGGGTCCACCCCACTGGTCACCTCCGTGACCGCCCCACCGGCCGACGGCGCGACCGGCACAGCCCGTGCCCAGCACACCTACAGCTACGTCGGCACCAACCAGACCCAGATCCACGTCGCCGGACTGGGCACACCGATCGACCGCGACGTCACCTACGACCCCACCGGCCGGCCACTGACCGACAAGAACGCCACCGGACTGACCACCACCACCGCGTGGGACAGCGCCGGGCGCGACCTGCCAACCTCGGTCGTCGACCCCGCCGGCCGGCAAAGCACCACCATCTACGACTGGGCAGGACGGGCCAGTGACAGCTACGGCCCCGCCCCCACCGCGTGCTTCCAAACCTCAGGGGTCCCGGTAGCCTCACCACCGCCCTCCTGCGGGGTCATCGCGCACTCCCACACCGGCTACGACACCAACACCGCCGGGGCGCGGCTGGCCGGGTTGTCCGCCAGCCACTTCACCACCCCGAACCTGTCCGGGCCCCCGGCCCGGCTCGTCACCGCCTCACCGCGGACCGCCGCGTGGAACCCGACCCAGACCACCGCCTTGGGCGGTGCGGGAGGGTCCACCCGGTTCACCGGCGAACTAGCCCTGCCGCTGGCCAACGCCACCACCACCGACTACACCTTGGCCGCCAGTGTCGGTGACCCCGCCAATGACGGCGTCCGGGTATTCGTCGACGACCAGGTCGTGCTCGACCGCTGGCTGACCTACCGCCAAAGCGTCCTTGCCGATACCCCCACCGGGTACTGGCGTTTGGGCGAGGGCCCCGGCTCAGCCACAGCCGCCAACCAAGTCACCGGCGGTGCTTTGGCAACCCCGAACACGCTGGCCTTCGGGGGAACCGGCCCCGGCCCCGTGGACCCGAGCACCTCAGCTGCTATCAACGGCAGCGGGTCCTCCTACCTGGCCCTGCCCCCGGGCCTGGTCTCGGCGACCAACCATCCCAGCATTGAGCTGTGGTTCAAGACCAGCGGGCCCGGCTCCCTGTTCGGGACCCAGAACTCGGCAGCGATGGGATCAGCCACCTGGCACGTCCCGAACCTCTACGTCGGGGCTAACGGCCGCCTGCAAGGCGAGCTCTGGAACGGAACCATCGCACCGATGGCCAGCCTGGCCCCGGTCAACGACGGCACCTGGCACCACGTCGTGCTGACCGGCGCGGACACCACCCAGTCGCTATACCTCGACGGCACCCTGCTCGGCACCCTGGCTGGGGCGATCGACAACTCCGGCGGCAGCATCACCCAGGTCGGGCTCGCCACCCAGGCGCAATGGCCCAACGCCTCCGGCGGCCCCTCCACCAACTGGTGGGGGTATGCCGGTTCTGTGGCAGACGTCGCCATCTACCAGCACCCCCTGACCGCCACCCAGGTCAGCGCCCACTACCAAGCCGGCAAGGCAACCCTGACCGGGACCACCCCCATCACCTTCACCGGTGCACCCACCGCGGCGCCCGGAACCCTACCGGCAACCCCGGGCTCCACACCGCGCCGGGTCCGCATCGACTACCGCAACCCGCTGGCCCCCGCGAGCCTGGCCCTATCCGCAACACCCACCGGCGGCACCCCAGCGGCCATCGCCGACGCCGGTTTCGACCCCCGGTACGGCCTCGCCACCTACACCGTCACCGACGACACCGGCGGCCTAGCTGGAGGGTCAGAGACCACGGCCACCAGCTACAGCGGCGGTGGGCTGGACCCGGCCTACGGGCTACCCACCGACCAGATCACCGACCCCGCCGGGCTGTCCCTGGCCACCCGGACCCGGTATGAGGCACCCGGCACCGGGTACCTGCGACCCACCGTCCGGTCCCTGCCCAGCGCCGACCCCACCAACCCGGCCCAGAGGGCCACCACCTCCTACTACGGCGACACCGAGGCCCGCGACATCCCCTGCCCAGGCGCCCCGACCGCCGTCAACCAAGCCGGCCAGCCCAAAACCGTGACCGACCCAACCCCAGCGGCCGGCACCCCGGTAAGCACCGAGACCGTCTACGACGCTGCCGGACGACCAGCCGCATCCCGAAACACCACCGACGGGCCCGCCTGGACCTGCCAGAGCTACGACAGCCGCGGCCGGGCCACCACCGCGGCCACCCCCGCCATCGGCGGGTCGCCAGCACGGACCGTCACCAACACCTACAACGTCGGCGGCGACCCCCTGACCTCCTCGGTCAGTGACCCAGCCGGAACGATCACCACCCGGATCGACCTGCTCGGTCGGATCGCCTCCTACACCGACACCACCGGCACGACCACCACCACCACATACGACCTGGCCGGGCGGACCACCCAAACCGTCACCACCGCCAGCGGCGGCGGCACGTCAACCCTGGCCTCCACCTACCTGGACGACGACCGGCTGGCCACCATCAGCCTCGACGGGGCAACCCTGGCCACCATCGCCTACGACTCGGCCGGGGAGGTCACCACGGTGACCTACCCCACCGGGACCGGTAACGCAGGCAACGGCGCCGCGTTGACCAACCTGACCCGCAACCCCGCCGGGGCCCAGAGCGCCCAGACCTGGGCTCTGCCCTCCGCCCACACCCTCACCGACACAGTTGCCCGCTCCCAAGCCGGGCGGATCACCGCCGACACCACCACCGCCGACGGCGCCACCACCTCCGCCTGGGCCTACGGGTACGACTCCGCGGCACGCCTAACCAGTGCGGTCCTGGCCGCTAGCGCTACCCGCCCCGCCGTGACCTTGGGGTACGGGTTCGCGCCCACCGGCGGCTGCGGGGCCAACCCGTCCGCCGGGGCCGACTCCGCCCGAAGCAGCGCCACCACCCAGATCGGCGCCGCCGCCGCGACAACGACCACCACGTGCACCGACTACGCCTCCAGACTGACCTCTAGTACCGGCGCTGGCGCCATACCCGGGTCCCAAGCCGTCTACGACGGGCACGGCAACGCCACCACCATGGG
>JBBRZQ010000238.1:0-4806 GCA_038236535.1 Actinomycetales bacterium | reverse complement strand
AGATCCCGCTACCGACCGGCTTCACGTCGCCGGGGTTGCCCGCGGCAAGGCGATCGATCCTCACCAAGACTCGTGCAGCGGCCCGCCGATCCTTCAGTTTGCGCAGCCAACGGTCGAAGGTCGCACTCTTGACGATCTCGACCATATGTTAACTGTAGTTCACAGTCTTGCCGGTGCCAAGTCCGACAACGTGGTCATCCGCCGGGACGCGTGCGGCTCCGGCAACCGGAAGCATGGTTACGCCCATTCTGGCGGCCGGCTCCGCCATTGCGCAGACGCAGGGAACAGGGTTCACGACCTGAAGCCGGGACGCTCCACTGCGGACGGGAACGTCTGATCAGGCCCTGGCGCCCCCCGCCCGTGCCCTCTGACCTCCGCGCGCATCTTCTCCTGTTCGGGATGTTCGTACTCATGCGCACTATCGCTGCAATCCAGCAGGAGCCGAACTCGTGATCTCGGACATCGACACTGCCGGCATCTCATGAGAGCTGTCTCAGTAGTAAGGAAGTTAAGAAGCTACCGGATCTTGGCGATGAGCGGAAAATTCGGAGGTCATTGTCTGGGTCGTTGGCGATCGTTGGTAGTCGTGTAAATCGTTGGTATTGCTCAAGCTTCGTCGTTGAGGTGAATGGTGGTTGAGTGCCCTCAACGGTCTTTTTGTGTACTGGTTGTGTACTGGACCCAGCAAGGGAGCATCACGTGACCACGAACCGAGGCCCGCTTGTACGGCTTCACCTCTACCCAAGGCGAGCCATCATGCCCACCATCCCGCACGACAACAACACCGACCACCACTCCGCCGAGCAGACCTCGCGCGAGAGATCTCCCGCAACGTCGCCATGGCGCTCGGAGCTACCGGAATCACACAAAGCGGCAGGGGGCGCCGTCCAGAACACTTCGCCGATCCCGACCGGTTGCCCCCACGCCTTGGCTGGGTGGGAGGTCACTGCGATTCGGGTGCTGCACGCCGCGCCGCCCTCGGTCCGCGACCTGGCCCGCAGATGACCACGCCCGCGCAACCCTGCCTGGCTGGCGTAGAAGCCAGCGCCGCGCTCTACCAGGCTCTGGACGAGATTGCCCGGGACCGCAACGTTTGGGCTACGCCCGCCTTGATTGCAGAGCGCGATCATCTCGTGGACGTGGCGGGACTGCTCCGCGACGCCGTGGCGGCGAGCAGCAGTCGTGCCGAACGCTTCGCCGAGCTGCCGGCTGAACTGGCGGCCGTTGGGCACCTCCGCCCGCCTGCTCGACTCCTGGCCGCAACGCAGCGCCACCCTGACGGGCGCGGGTGCGAGCCCGAAAGTGCTGTGCTCACAGCGGATGTCGCCAACAGGAGGATCGTCGTCGTCCGGCCCGAACAGATGGCCGGGGAAGAACGACGGCCTGCGATCTGGGGCGCCGACTGGGGTCCCTCATTCAGTCTCTGGAAATGCTCCCGTTCGGCCGAGCGGGTCGCGCCGAGCTCTTGCCAGCATCGGTCGCAAAGGTCGCTGTCGGGAGGGCTCCCCGCGAGGCACTTGAGCATTCAACTCGTCCGCCACGAATCCGTCCGTCGATAACGATGGGCGTGCTGGGCGCCGAGCGCGGTTAAAGACTTGGTAAAGCCGCTGCGCTGGTGCCCCGGGGTATGTGAGTCTCTGTTTCTCGCGCTGGCGTTGGGTTGGCGGGGGGCTGTTTTCGAGAGCATGGGGGCCGTTTTCATGTTTGCACTTCGTGGTGTGCGCGCTCGTGCCCGTGTTGCGACCGTCGCCGGCATCGCATGCGGTTCCCTGGTTTCAGGCTTGTTTGGGGGTGCGGTGCCGGCGGTGGCCGCTGCGCCGGCTGCGGCGGGGCTATCCCCGACACCGATCACGGTGTCCAGGCTTCCCGGGCTGCCAGCACTCACGAGTGCGCCGGTGGCGGCCGGTGTGCGCGGACGCGGACCCCAACCCGCGGACGGCACTGTTCCGGTCTTGTCCTCGGACGTTCCACCGGCCACGAGCAAACCCGCTTCGAAGGGGTTCGATGAGAAGACTTCGAAGCTGGCCACCAGGGCAGCGAGGTCGAACGACTATGTCAACACGGACGGCACCCACACGACTGTGCTGTCCCGGCAGACTGTCAACTTCCAGAACGCTGACGGGACGTGGGCGCCGGTAGACAACCGGGTCCAGGCCGACCCGGAGCAGGCCGGGGGGCTGCGTAACACTGCGAACTCCTGGCGGGTGCACTTCGGAACCACCGCCCAGGGTGTGGCCCTGGACACCGCAGCCGGTTCGGTCGCGGTGACCCCGGTCGGTGCGGCGCAGGTCAGTCCCGCCGCGCTGGCTTCGGGTGACGGCGTGCTCTACCCGAATGCGTGGCCGGGTGCGGATCTGAGGTACACCGCCACGGGGGACTCGGTGAAGGAGTCGGTGATGATCAAGGACCGCACCGCCTCCTCCTCCTATGTCTTCGCGGTCCGATCGGGTGCGAAAGCTTCGGTGCTGGCCCGCCGCGGCGGCGACGCAACCCCGTTGACGGCGTCGGTCGATGGGTCCGTTGCGCTGTCGGGCCCGGCCGCGGCGAAGGTTGCTTTCGAGGCGCCGCTGGTGGTTCGGGCGGACGGTGAACCGGTGTCCGAGGCACACGCGCAACTTGTGGCCGCCCTGGGCCGGGTGACCTTGTCGATCGACCCTAGCTGGCTTGCGGCTCAACCGGACTCGGCCTTCCCGATCAACCTCGACCCCACCTTGGGTGTCGGTGATGACAGCGAGTACGCGTACAAGTCCGACGGCTACTCCTGCGCCTCGTGCGGCATTGCGTTCGGTAACTCCCGGGCCTCAGGTCTGGACCGTTGGTGGCGGTCGGTGGTGCACTACAACTACGAGCAGCTGTTCGGCACCCAGGTGCTGTCCGCCTCGTTCAACGTGGCCTACCGAAGCGGAACCGCGAACAGCTATGGGATCAACGCGTTCTGGGCCACAGCGTTCAGCTACGCCGGTGCGCGCGGCAGCGGGGTCCCGTTGGCGCAGGGGTCCCTGAACAGCGGCGGGCTGACCGGGCAGGGGCTGACCAACCAGGTCAGTTCCTGGGTCAACTCCCGGACGGTCGGGGCCTACTTCGGCTTCGGCGGCGACGAGCGCGCCGGGATCTACACCTACCAGATGGACTGGGTGTCGCTGTATGTGACGTACAACCATCCGCCGAGTGTGGCGACGCCGGTTGCACCCTCCCCAGCCAACACCGGCAGCTACCACCAGCTCGGGTACACCCTGGCCGCGTCCGCCACCGACGCCGACGGGGACCCTTTGCAGTACTACTTCCGCGTCGCCACCGGGCCCGACGCCGAGACCGGTGTGGTGTACAACTCAGGCTGGCAGGCCTCCAGCCAGGCCACCTGGACGATCCCGCCAGCGTTGTGGAACACCCGCCTTTACTGGCATGTCTACGCCTTCGACGGGTCCGCCCAGACGAACCCGAACTACGTGTGGTCCTTCACCCCGACGAACAGCCCGCCGACCGCGGCAACCCAAGCCGGCGCGGCGCCGGGCGACCAGGCGGTCGTCTCCGCTGCGACGCCCACTTTGTCGGTCCCGGCAGCCAGTGACCCCAACGGCGACACCGTCCTGTACGACTTCACCATCTCCGGTGGCGCAGACGTCCCGGCCGGGCGGGCCTCCTCGGGGTGGATCACCTCAACTTCCTGGACCGTGCCAACGGGGGTCTTGGGCGACGGGCAGGCCTACACCTGGTCGGTCGCGACCGCCGACGGGCCAGCCGCAACCCCCTGGACCACCACCGCGGCGACGTGGTCGACCCACCTGTCTGTCAACCAGCGCCTGGGCACCGGCGGGCCCGCACCCGGCGACCAGGCCGCCGGAGTGAAGGTCGGGCTGGCAGGTGGTAACGCCACGATCGCCGTCGCGCCCCATGCGATGAGTGCTGTGGGCGGGGCCCTGGGCGTCGGGTTCACCTACAACTCCCAGGCCGGGGCCCGGTACGGCCTGCTCGGCGCGTACTACCAGGAGACCGACCGTAACTGGATCATCGACCCGGTCGAGTCACCCGCCCTGGTGCGGGTCGACCCCTCCTTCGACGTGCGCTGGAACCAGGGGGCCTACCCGCCGGCGCCGCCCGGCATGGCCCCCGACCAGTTCCTCATCCAATGGACCGGGTACCTGACGTTGCCTGCCGGGGCCAACGCCGGGGACTACCAGCTCGGGGTCACCTCCGACGACGGCGCGCGCATCTACCTGGACAACAGCCCGACCCCCATCTACGACAACTGGACCGCCCACGGCGCGCCGCCCGCGCCGGCGTACTCCACCTCGATCACCTTGACACCGGGTGTCACGCGACCGGTGAAGGTCATGTACTTCAACCAGGGCGGCCCGGGCCAGCTCAGCCTCTTCGTCAAGGGCGTCTCAACCCCAACAGTGGCGGTGAGCGAACAGATCCTGCCCTCGACCTGGCTCACCCCGGCACAGTCCGTACTGCCGGTGGGGTGGTCCCTGTCTCTGCCCGGCGGCGCGGCCGGGTACACCGCCGCGTCCACCGGCAACGGGGTAGTCGTCCTGACCGACGGCGAGGGCGCCGCCCACACCTACACCGCCAAGGGCGCCGGCGGGTTCACCCCACCGGCCGGTGAAGATGGCGTCCTGGCGAAGGACAGCACCGGCAACCTGACCCTGCACGACGGCGATGGGTCGGTGTACACCTTCAACGCTGGCGGTCAGCCACTGACAGCGACCTCCCCGGCCGACACCGTCCACCCCGCGGCGGCGACCTACGGCTACGACACCGGGGTGACCCCGCCGCGGGTCAGCACGGTCACCGACCCGGTGT
>JBBRZQ010000237.1:0-4867 GCA_038236535.1 Actinomycetales bacterium | reverse complement strand
GACAGCCGGCCCCACACGGCGGCCGCGACCGCCGGGACCAGGGCGAGCCCGGCAGCCGGCCAGGCCACCCGGGGCCACCTCAGCAGCCCCGCTAGGACGGCCACTGCGAGTAGGGGCAGCGCCCACCGGCGGGTCACCCGCACCCACCGGGCCACCCCGGGCAGCGTCCTCGCCAACCCGGCCGCTAGGCCGGCAGCCGAAGCCGCCACCCGCACCACCGGCGGGGCCTGCCCCGTGGACGCGGTGCCCATCACGCCACGTCTGTCGGGACGAACGAGACCGAGACCCGCAGCTCGCCGAGCCTCCCGGACGCGTTCACGAAGTCCCCGTCCGGGTCGTACAGCGACCAGCCGAACGCCGCCGCCGCCGCCCACACGTAGGCGCGATCGGTGGCCCGAACATAGGCGTAGAGGTTCCTGGTCTCGCCCCGGTGGACGTCCAGCCCGCGCACCCCCGGCCCGTTGCCGAGCGCCTGCGCCACGATCCACGCCACCTCGGCGAAGTCCCCGGCTCCCTTGGGTGTCGACGGCAGAGACACCTCGCCCGGGCACAAGCCGGCCCGGTCCTGCGCCCGAGCCACCAGGTCCGTGTGACCCCAGACCAGCCCCATCAGATCCTCGACCACCCCGACCGCGACGTCGTCGGTGGCGGCCCCCAAACAGCCGGGCCAGCCTTCGAGGTCCACCCGGGCCGCCATCACGCAGCCGCCTTCCCCGACGGACCACCCGAGACCCCGCCCTGACCACTGGCCGCAGCCGACCCGGTCGACCCGGGGGCCTTCTCTACCGACGTGCCGTCCGCCAGAGCCTCCGCCCGCCACGACTCCGACAGACTCCCCGACGCCCGGATGACCCGCACCTCCACCGTCAGCTCGACGAACGCCACCAGCGCGAACTCCCCCAGCACCGGCCGGACCGGGGAACCGACCGTGACCGTTCCCGTCGTGTTCGACTCCCGCCCGAACGCCACCTGCCGGTACAGCACCTCCACCGCCCACAACGGCATACCCGTGTCCTCATCCCGGGCCTGGGTCTCCGACGGCTTGCGCTTCCCATCACGCTCCACCCACTCGAACACCTCGTTCACGATCCCCGTGGACCGCATCGACTGCCGCTTACTGTCAACCGCGTAACTGGTCACTGACTGTCTCCTTGCCGTCGGCACCCCTGGGGGTGCTTGTGGTCTCTGACAAGGAGAAGCGTGCGACCGGGATCTTGGGCAGTCCCGGCATCGAGTACCACCCGCACAAAAGTGCGGGTCAGCGGCGCTACGAGTCGGACAGGGCTCGCACGAGACGTTTGGCGTCGAAGCCGGCCGCAACTGTCGGGCCGACCCCCGAGCCAACAGGAGCGACGTCTTCACCCTGACTCAAGGGGTCGAGGAAGACGACTCCCGCCCTCCATAGCAAGTCCATACTGCGGGCGCGGGCGGGGTGATCCCAGAACCTCGGGCCGATCATTGGAACCGCAATCGTCTTACGCTGCAGGGAAATCGACTCGTTGAGCACGCCCAGAGCGTAGTTATCGGAGATCCCCATTGCCCACTTGTTCAGCGTGTTGAAGGTCAGCGGCGCAACCAAAGTGCCGTCGTCGTCGCCCCATGTCCTGGCTTCGCGCAACCGACGCTGGCTCGTCACGAGAGGAGAACCAGTGACCGCTTCGATGCGTGCTGCTTCCACCCACTCGCTTGCGGTCGGGGTCACTACCACCCTCACTCGCCAGCCGGCCTCTATCAGTGTCCCGGCTAGGTCGGCCGCGCGCTCCGCCAAGGGGGCCGCGCATACGACCAGGCTCAGTGACCGCTCTAGGTCATTCACAGGACGCTTGCCCTTACGGCCAACTTGTCCAGAGCCGATGTCTGCGACCGAGTTGCCCGAGCGAGCATCTCCCGAATGAGTTCGCGCACAACGACGTTGTAGTGCACCACCTGCGGAGCGATCTGCTCAGCCTCCAGCAGGTGCAGCGTCGCCTCGGCGTCACGCTTCCGCTGCGCCTGTGCCCAGGCCAGGTCTAGATGCAGCTGCGCACGTCGGCTGCGCAGACCCTCGGGAAACCGGTTGACATCGATGTCCATGGCAGCACGCAACGCCTCGCCGGCGTCGCCAAGTTCCGCGGCGACCGAAACCCGATGCAGAGCGACGTTGGTCGGCCCAAATGCGGTCCAAAGATGGTTTGCGTCTTCGCCCAGTAGCTGGGCGAGGCGATCAGCCCGGTTGAGCCGCTCCAGCGCATCGAACCTTTCCGTCCTCCGTGCCGAGATCACCGCGGAGATCAGCCACAGCGCGCCGGCCACAGAGATCAACCCAGGCTCATCGGAACGCGCCGCTTTCTCGACCTCGGCCGCCATCGCCATCGCCAGGTGCTCAGCATCGTCAGGCCGGTCAGCCCTCAGCAGCGCGCAGACAACCTGGTACGCGGATAGCCCTTTAACCACGAGCGATCCGGCCTCCATCGAGGCCGAGGCGGCACGATCTGCGGAAAGGATCGCAAGGTCCGAGGCACCCACCTTGACCAGCAACTTTGAGGCAGCGACGTAGGCGTAAATATACGCCAACAAGTCTTCTGTCGCGTCCGGTCCGTCATGCACGTACCGCATCACGTCGACTTCCGCCAGCAAGGCAGGCAGGTCAACGAGTACATCCTGGTACTCGGCAGCCTGGTAACGACGGTGTGCGTCAAGGATCCGCGCCCGCAACCCCGGCGCGCTATCGACGCGCGCACAATCACTGAGGAGTTGGTCGTACCGGGCAAAGTACCGCCGGATTTCGGCAAGGTCGTCCCCCTCATGGCTGCCGTTCGGCGCTAGGTCCCACGGCCGGCCGATCATCGAGTCGACGTCGACATGAAGGACGCGCGACATGTCGAGCAACACCGACAGTCGGTCGACGGAGCGCACGCCTCGCTCCACTTGACTTAGCCAAGACTCGGAGCGACCCACCAAGCCGGCCAGTGCGGCCTGACTCATCCCTCGCCGACGTCTGTACGCCGCGATCCGCTCGCCCATCGACCCATCGGCCATGGTCCAGCGTCGCACACTCGGCAGACAGCACCCACGGGCCACGAGTTGCGGCGCTGGTCACCAGTCACTTGGCCAGCTTGGCTAGGGCGGATCGAGGGGGACGGTGTGCCAGTCGCTGTCCTGTCCTTGCTCAGCTCGCTGACTTTTGTCAGCCCACGACTTCGACGCTTCACTGTCAGCGAACAACTGGCGTCCGCGAGCGTGGGCAGCCTGAATGGTCGCGAATCCGTACCGGTTATCCTCCATCGCCTTCGAGTAAATCGCTACGGATAGAGAAACCTCCTTTAGCACACTTCCGCTTGTGTCAACCACTCGCACAGCCCACCGGTGCTGGGCTCTGCGAGGCATAGGGAGCATGGCGGCTGCCGAGTAGATCGATGAAAGTCTGATTCTGGTCAGGGATGAGGCCTGTTTCCCCCGTGTAAGAGAACGTGTCCGGCTGGCCCGATTTCCAGAGCTCCCTGAGTGAGTTCAGTTCTTCGAGATGCGGCGTCTGATCGCGGATCTGCACCAGTAATGGTGCTGGGCGCGGATCGCCAGCCTCGGGGGGTAGACCGACTTGCTGAAGAAGAGCCCCTTCCAGCCTCAGCGCATGCATCGGGGAAACCCAATTGGTCCGTCCGAGCCTTACCGTATAGTGGGGCCAGGTACAGCCGGCAGCAAGAGAGGCCGTGGCGAGTGCGTCACCGGTCAAGTCCGGAAAGAACCATCCGCAGTCGCTGCACAATTCGCCGTACGCGTTCCGCAGTTGCCGCTGTAGTTTCCAGACGTGTGCAGACGTTGGCGGATTCGCGTACCAAGTCAAAGTGAGCCACTCTGGGACCTGTCTCTGCGTACCAACCTGTCCCAGAGGCAAAGTTAGAGACAATTCCCTGTCGAAAAAGAGACGTCCTTCGTCCAAGCGATGCTGCGGATTTCGCCGGCGGGCCGGTGGGGCCTGAAAAGGGCTCTCAACGACGAGCAGGCGCATCAGTTCTTCCGGCTCGCATTCCAAAACGGCTGCGATTGTGCTAAAGAATGAATCTCGCAACTCCCATCTACGGTCGTAGTAGTGGTCGACAGTCGAGATTCGCAGAGGCTCCAGCAACTCGACGACACGGTGCGCCGGGTCTGTCGGATCATCTCCCATTGCGTCTCCGGACAAGTTCACTCCCCATAGGCAGCTCTGCTCAGGTCACTCCCAGAGCGACCCTATGCATCCAAGGTCACGAGCCTCACCTTCGAGGTCGGCAACAACCAGGTCCTGATGGTACTCGGCCCACGCCAACGTCCGGTGGCCACCCGGGCCGGGGGTGTCCATCGGCGCGCCCGGCGCGCCACTCACCGCCTCGTATCGGCCCCCCCTTTCCGGGGCAGCGGCCAACTCCCGCCAGAGCGCGGAGCCTGCCCTCATCTCGCCGCGATCGTTCAGTCCGCACGCCCGCTGCATCGACGGCGTAGGCCAGGTCGGCATGGAGTAGCCGGGCGTCCACCTGTCCGGGCACGGCGCACATCGCCGCGGGCAGCGCCCACCGCCAGCAGGTCCGCGCAGCGGAGGCGCGTTCTGGTCCTCAGCCATCCGTACGCCGCCAACGGCAAACCGCCTCAGCCACGACGCCCGGTGCGGACGACCGGCCCGCTGACCCACGTAGCCAGCCCCACCCCCCTTCGCCGCCGGCTTCAGCGCGCCCGCCGCCGACGGGGTGAGGCCGCACCAACAGCACGGCTGACGGCGATCCTGCTGAATTGACCTCTCGGGGATCACGGGCGCGGCTCCGCCGCGCCGACCCGGCTCCGCCCTCCCGGCTCGCGGCAGGGACCCCCGCGCTCCGGCGCTGGCGCGCCTGCGCGCACCCCCACCGCTCCCCGT
>JBBRZQ010000236.1:0-4906 GCA_038236535.1 Actinomycetales bacterium | reverse complement strand
TGGTGCCCGGACTGACCAACTACGTGGACGCCAGCCGTAACCAGGACTACCTGGGCGGCGTGAACAGGCGCGACTTCTTCCTCTTCAGCCTCGCCATCCTGATCGTCGGGCTGTTCGTCGTCCGGAAGGGCGCGCCGACTCCCTGGTATCCCCGGCTGGTGGTCTTCTACTGCATCCTGAACACGTACTTCCTGCTGTTCGGCTTCATCAACTTCTCCGACCGGCTCGCGGCTTACTCGTGGACCCTCGCGCCGCTGGTCCTGGCCACGCCGTTCGCCTACCCGAAGAGCACGCTCGGACGCCTGGGGACGGTGGCCTTCCTCAGCGGTGTGCTGGCGATCGGTTTCGTGATCGGCCCGTTCCAGCAGATGACCGGGGTCAGGCCGTACTGAGCAGCACGTACTGCCCAGCCGCACGCCCTGCTGAGTCGGGCCCCGGCCTGGACCGGGTGAGCCCGGCGATCCATCAGGCGCTGATGAACCCCAGACCGACCAGAGCCGCATGGATGCCGGCCGCGGTGACGGCGACCCCGGTGGGCTTGGCGACACCGGGCACCGGGAAGGCGATCGTGCCGGTGCCGCCGTTGACGAACGAACCGCCGGTGAAGGTGCCAACGCTGTCACACGAAGCCAGGCGGGTGCCGGTCGAGCCACTCTTGACCTCAAAAGCCTTGGTCGGCTTTGCCGTGTTCGCGCCCACCGCCGAGACACAGCCGACCATCCGCACCGCGGTCCCGCCCTCGACGACGAACTGGCCGTAGTACGCGTCTGCGGTGTTGTTGCCGGTCGCCGTGCAGGAGGTCGCCGTCCCAGAGCCGGAGAGGTAGAACCCGGCCCACCCGTTGTTCCTGGCGTGGCAGCCGATGACCTCGGCGGAGGTCGGCACGTTGAAGCCGAGTTTGAGGTTCCCGTCGGCCGTGCACCCGGTGAAGACGTTGCGCCCCGAAGTGCCCACCTGAGCCGTGAAGCCATAGTCCTTGTTGCCTGTCGCAGTACAGCCGATGAACTCGACTGCGGCTGTTGACTCGGTCGAGAAGCCGGGCCAGGTATTGCCGATCGAGCGAACCCCCTGGACTGTGCCCGAGGCGGTACGCCCCTGAGCGTGCACGGTGAAACCGCGGCCGGCGTTTCCCTGCATCACGGCCCCGATGACGACGAAGTCGATGACGTCCTGCAGGCCTCCGGGGTTGGGCTCGACGTCAATCCCGGCCTCCGGGGCAGTCCCGGCGGTGTTGATGAACGACCCTCCGACAACCCGCGGGCGCAGAGCAGTGACGATCGAGAGCCCCTGGCGGCGGTTGCCGTCGCAGACCACGTCGATAATCGACACGTCGGCAGGTTTCACTCCCGTGTCGAAGCTCTTCTGGGTGTCGCAGACGATGATGCCGTCGCCCCAGCACTTCGAGATCCTTGTCCCCTGCACCTTGAACCTGTGCGCGCCATCCTGGATGTCGATGCCGTGGCCCCACTCCCCGGTCGTCCCGGTGTGCGAGCCAACGTCGCCCACGATCGAGCCGCCGGTCACCGAACAGTCGGGAGCGGTCACCGTGATCGCGGCGTACCGGGCGAGCCCGTTGGGGCTGACCCGGATCGTGACACCCGGATCAATGATCAGGTCCGTGCCAGGCTGGTTCAGCCTGATCCCCTTGCCACCGAGGTAGTCGGCGTCGATCTGGTAGACGGCCGCGCCGGACGGCCCCGGGGTCAGGTGGATGGTGCGACCAGGGTTCGCGGTGATCGCCGCATTGATCGCCACGTGGTCGAGGGTGACCCCGTTGCCCGTCGCGCCGTACGAGCGCACACAGATCCCGGCCCCTTCGTAGGTGCAGCCGAGGGCCCACCGGGACTTGTCGGTGGCGAAGACGGCTGCCGAGGTATGGGCCACTTTCGCCGACACTACGTCGTTGTTCGGGCTGATCACCTGCTGGCCCAGCAGGTACCCGGTGGCCGGGGTCCACCGGACGACGTAGGCGGGCAGGGCCGCAGCGACCGGCTTGACCGTGCCGGCCCCGGCAACAGAGGGGTTCGCGGCATTGGCGATCACGAAGCCGGACGTCAGCATCCCCATCAGCACCGACTTGCGGCCCAGCAGGTGCCGGTTCCCCGCCCGGTCCGCAGCCCGGTCCGCCGAGCACGCCGAGCTCGCGTCAACCTTGCCCATGATGACCTTCCAGTCGAGGGTCCGGGGGTCGACAAGGCGCGCGTTGCGCATCCGGCCGCAGGGACTTCTGGTCTCATGCTGGCAGCGGCACCGCGGCCCGGGAACAGGTTCAGCCCCGAGGTGGCCGATCGCCGACAGCATCGGGCCGAACGGACTAGTCAGTCCTGACGGGCGATGAAGGTGGGCATGCCGGGCACGGTGAACGCGAGCCAGCCGCGCTCCGGGGCATACAGCAGGCCCTTCTTGATCACCTCGTTGCGGGCCACCGACAGGTCGGAGACCCGGCGCTTGCCCATCGCGGCAGCCAGGTCCGCGACCGCCACCGGGTTGTCGCCGCCCACCTCCCCCATCGTCCGCAGGAGCGTGCGCTGCGCGGGGGTGGCCCGCTCCCAGCGGGACCGGTACAGGCCCTCGTCCACCTCCTTGCGGGCATAGGCGCCGCCCACGCTCACATCGTCGAGGTTGATGGTGCTCGAGCGGGCCGCGTCCCAGACATGCTTGCCGACCTCCTGCAGAAAGTACGGGTACCCGCCGGCGATGGCCAGCGCGGCCTGCAGGGCGTCCGGCTCCCAGACCACGCCGTGCACCGTGGTCGGCCCGGTCAGTGCCGCTGCGGCGCCCGCCAGATCCAGCAGCCCGACCGGCCGGTAGTCATAGAGCCGCTCGGCGTAGCTGGTCGCCTCGGCCAGCTGCGCGGGCAGCGACGGCAGCCCGGCCCCGACGAAGACCACCGGAAGCGGTATGTCGGCCTGCCCGATCGCGTGCACCGCGGTGTTGACGGCGGTCAGGTCCGCGGCACTGGCTTCCTGCAGCTCGTCGACCAGGATCAGGGTGCCGATGCCCAGATCGCGCGAGGTCTCACCGAGCACCTCGAACAGCATGGCGAGGTCGTCCGCGAACCGGCCGGTGTCGGCGACCCCGGCCACCGGATCCACCTCGACCCCCAGCGATACCAGGCCCGAGGGCGGGTCGAACTGCAGCGAGAACGCCTTGAACACGCCCAGCAGCCGGCGCAGGCGTGGCTCGGGATGGCGGCCGGTCGCCGTCCGCATCGAGCGCACCAGGGCTGAGGCCAGGGCCACCGGGAGCGGGGTGAGCGGGGTGACCTCGACCTTGGCCGCTATCCAGCCCCGGTCGCTGACCTGGGCCAGCATCTCGTTGAGCAGGACCGTCTTGCCGACCCCGCGCAGCCCGTGCAGGATCCAGCCGCGGTCGCCCTCACCGAGCTCGTCGACCTTGCGGCGGACCACGGTGAACGCGTCCAGGACCGGCTCCCGTCCGGCGAGAACGGGAGGCCTGCGTCCTGCGCCGGGCCTGAACGGGTTGCTGACCGGATCCATGTCGCGGACAGTATCAAGGCGTATACGGGAATTCCATAGACGCCCTGATACTGTCCGCCGGATTCACGTTCTGCGGCGCAGAGCACCAGCCGGGTCACTGGCGAAGCAGCGGCACAGAGGTGACCGACCACGCCACCGGCGAAGGGGGAGGCCGGTGACGCGGCCGGTCGGGCCGGGCAGCTTCTAGTGTTTCGCCGGCGGCTGGGTCAGTCGCAGGGCCAGGGTCGGACAGGCCTTGACCGCGCCCCTGGCCATCTCGAGCACCTCGTAGGTCACGGCCTCGTGCACGATCGGGAAACCCCACTCGTCCAGGCTGACCACCTCGGGCAGGATCTCGGCGCACAGACCGTGCGCCTTGCAGGACGGCCAGTCGACCCGCAACGTGTAGGTACTCATCGGAGCACCCCGTCCCTGAGGTCCCGGCCGTCGCTGCCGTCACGACCGCCATGGCATTCGCCCAGCGCGTGCGTGTCGACCTCTTCGGGGAAGCGGGTCATCATCGAGGCGACCAGTCGTGCGGTGCCGTCCGGGTGCGCGCAGGCACCGCGGCGCACGACCAGCCCGCACAGCTCCTCGACCCGGCTGGCCGGGCCTCCGCGATGGACCAGGTCCCGCACGGCCTCTGCCAGCGCGGGCAGCCCGTTGTAGCAGGGCCCGCAGCGTCCGGCGCTCTGCCCGGCCAGATAGTCGACCAGCGCCTCGGTCCGCACCAGCGGGCACCAGCCCTCGGCCAGCGGAAGGATCACGCCGGCACCCAGGGTGGCCCCGGCTGCCGCGATGTCGATCCGGGACACGTTCAGCCCGGTCAGCTGGGCCGGCTTCAGCCAGGTGCCGTGATAGCCGCCGAGCAGCAACGGCTGGGCCATCTCCTCAGCCGACAGGATGGTGGCCAGCGGCGTGCCGAAGGCCACCTCGCGCACTTCCGGGTCCCAGCCGTCGCCGCGCAGGGTCACCAGCGTGGTGCCCGGCTCCTGGGCGGTGCCGAACAGGGCATACCCTTCGGCGCCCACCATGGCCAGGTGCCCGAGGTGGGCGAAGGTCTCCGCGTTGGACAGCAGTGTCGGACGGCCCTTGTGCCCGCTGACGGCCTCCGGCTGCCAGGCGGTGACCGGCAGGTTCTCCTTGCCGGCCAGCAGCTGCAGCACGGCCTGGGCCTGGCCCGCGACGAACCGCGGAGCGGCGTCGTGGATCTGCCACTTGACCCGTTCCCCCGCCTCGGCGCGCTCGCGCAGCGCCTTCTCGACGCCGGCCCGGATGGACGGGAGCTCGGAGGGCAGCACGAGGTGCACCTCACGGGTGTCCAGCGCGTGGGCCACGGCTGCCGCACCGTCCAGCACGACATGGGGCGCCAGCGCCATCAGCGCGGCGTCCTTGCGGCTGGCCGGCTCACCCTCGGAGGCGTTCAC
>JBBRZQ010000235.1:0-4923 GCA_038236535.1 Actinomycetales bacterium | reverse complement strand
CCTGCGCACCACCGTGGCGCAGATGGCCCACGCACTGTCCGCCGTCGGCCAAGTCCTCTCAGAGCAGCCAGCGACAGTCATTGACCATGTCGCCGTCCTGAAGTTCCAGCCAGGGCTCATCAACCGCATCGCCCGCTACCTGGAGGCCACCGCCGCCCTGGTCAACGACGGCGTGATGCCCGACGGGTTCGACCCATCCCACGCCCGGCAGCTCGCCGCAACCTTCACCGAGGACGCTGCCAACCTGCGGGCAACGACAGGCTGAATTGGTTGCCCGGAACCTGCGCCGGCACCCATCGACCCGGCGTGCGCCACCAGGGATTCCGGTGTGCAGGGCAGTGAGACCACGCGCACGTCTCCCCAGAACGCGACGTGGTTCTTGATACGGCGGGCCAGCGGTGACGGATGCCGGTAGGTCCAGGCGGCATTGGCCTTCCGGACACCGTCCACCTCGACGGTGTAGTAGCTGGCGACGCCCTTCCAAGGGCACACAGACTTCATCCGGCTGCGGGTCAGGAACTCGTCCTGGACCGCCTCTGCAGGGAAATAGTGGTTGCCTTCCACGACGACCGTATCGTCGCTGCGGGCTATCACCTGCCCGTTGAACACTGCCTCGTACATGCTCATCTCCTCTGGACTCTCAATCTCCCTTCCGCGGGCGGGGTCAGGAAACGTTGACATCGACCCCGCGCGAGAAGGCGACGTGCCCGGTGATCTGACGTGCCGCAGCCGAGGGATCCGGGTAGGACCAGGCGACATCCTCACCCTCGGGCCCGGTGGCATCCAGAGACCAGTAACGCGCCTCGCCCTTCCAGGGGCAGACGGTGCTCTTGCTGGATTCTTGCAAAAGCGCCCAGTTGACCGACTCCGCGGGAAAATAGTGGTTGCCTTCCACCACCACGGTCTGGTCGCTATCGGCGATGACGGTCCCGTTCCACGTTGCTCTCATGGCCCTACTCCCTTGTGTCTCAGTTGTAAATCGGTGAGGTTGTATCTCGGTGAGATTCTGAACACGAAACCCGCCAGGCCAACTACGGAATTCCGTGGGGTAACCAGTCAGCTGTCGACTTAGGTCTGGGGCTCGGAGAGGTCCTCGGTGAAACGGCGCAACCGCTCAATGGCCTCGGCGTCGACCGGCGCCACCTCTGGTCCCGCCTGCGTGATCGCCGACTTGATGGCCCGGTAGGTGCTTGCCTCGAGGCCGCAGCGCCGGCACTCCTCGAGGTGCTTGGCGACTGTGGCTGAGGTCGACTCGTCGACCTCACCGTCCAGATAGCTCTGCAGGACGCGGGTGACCCGCAGACAGCCGGAACGCGACAGCATGGACTGGATCATCACAACATCCTCCTTCGGGGAGCTAAACCGGCTGCGGTCAGCCGGGTCCGGATGCGAGCCCTGGCACGGTGCAACCTGCTCATGACCGTGCCGCGCGGGACGCCCATCACATCGGCGGCCTCCTGATAGGACAGGCCATCGATGTCAACCAGGGTCACTACCTCCCGATGCTTGTCCGGCAGTGCCGCCAAGGCCTCGGCGACCACGGACTCGAACAGGTCGCTGACGACGACCTCTTCGGCGGAGGGCTCGGGTTTGCCCACCCGCTCGAGGGTCAGCTCCACCGACTCGCCATCTCGCAGCAGGACCGGCTTTCGCCCACGGACCCGGTTGAGGTGTGTATGTCGAAGAATGGTCAGCCACGCCCTGGGATGGGCGCCGTCGAACCGGGCCGCCGCGCAGAATGCCCAGATCAGGGTGTCCTGCACCAGATCCTCGGCATCTGCCGGCTGGCCTGTCAGCGACAACGCGACCCGGTAGAGGACCGGAATCTCCGGAACGACATAGTGGTCGAACGCCAGGCGCTGCTCCTGGTCACGAGCCGCCTCAGTCATGCCATAGGAACCCGCTGCCGCATCCCGGAATTCCGTCAGGCTGTTTTATCTGGCCCGGAATCACCAGCGGCGGCCGGCGGGTTCCTTGAGCATGAGTCATCTGCGGCACCTACGACTGCATTCCCAGGTCAAGGCCTATCTCAACGTCGAGCTCGACGCCCCCGCCGCCGGGCAGGTCCGCGTCCACCTGAGGGAATGCTGGTGGTGCAGTGGGGAGGCGCAGACCCATCGCCTGGTCCGGGCCGCGCTGCGCCGGCGGCGCGATCAGGTGACATCGCTGCCCCTGGTGCGGCTTCGCCGGTTCGCTCGAGGGATCGACCCCAGCCGACCCGATCCAGGCTCTTTCCCGGCGGCCAGCGCCCAGGCCCGAGACGGGCAGATCCTGGGTGCCCGGCTCCGTGTACCGCGCTAGGGTCGACAGTGCTGATGCATCCGCCATCGCCAGGGAGGTGTAGGTGATGACCCGAGCGGACGCGCTCGTGTTGTTCGGGGCGACCGGAGACCTCGCGCGAAAGAAGCTGTTCTCCGCCCTGTACCAGCTCGAAGCAAGAAACCGCCTGAACCTGCCCGTGATCGGCGTCGCGCTCTCTGACTGGGACGACGAACAGTTCCGCGACCACGCACGCTCAGCGATCGGGGCCACGGTCAAGGGCGCCGATCCGGTGGTCGTCCAGCGGTTGTGCCAGAAACTGACCCTGGTGGGTGGTGACTACGGGCAAGAAGAGACGTTCCAGTCGCTGGGCAGCCGTCTACGCGGGCTCGGGTCCCGCCGCGGTGTGTTCTATCTGGCGATCCCGCCTTCGATGTTCCCGACGGTGGTGCAGGGCCTGGCGTCGGTAGGGCTCACCGACACCGCGAGGGTCGTTGTCGAGAAGCCTTTCGGGCGGGACCTTGCCTCGGCCCATCAGCTCAACCGCGTCCTGCATGAGCACCTCGAGGAGCGGGCGATCTACCGGATCGACCACTACCTCGGCAAGGAGTCGGTCGAGGATCTGCTGGTCTTCAGGTTCGCCAACAGCTTCCTGGAGCCGATCTGGAACCGAAACTACGTGGCAAGTGTGCAGGTCACCATGGCTGAGGACTTCGGTGTCGAGGGCCGCGGGGCCTTCTACGACGGTGTCGGAGCCATCCGTGATGTGGTGCAGAACCATCTGCTTCAGGTCGTCGCACTGCTTGCCATGGAGCCGCCGGTCAGCCCGGACGCCGACGCTCTTCGCGATGAGAAGGTGAAGGTCCTGCGGGCGATGCGCCCGCTGGACTGCACCACCATGGTTCGAGGGCAGTACCAGGGGTACCTGGACGAGGCCGGGGTGGGGGCCGACTCCACGGTCGAGACCTTTGTGGCCTGCCGCCTGGATATCGAGTCGTGGCGATGGGCCGGGGTGCCGTTCTTCATCCGGGCCGGGAAGGGTCTGGCTGCCACGGCGCTGGAGGCGGTCGTTGAGCTCCGGGAGCCGCCCAGGATGTTGTTCACCGACAAGGACATGCCCAGCCCGCACTCGAACCTGTTCCGGTTCCGGCTCGGACATCAGGACGGGGTCACGCTCACCGTGCAGGCCAAACGCCCGGGGCAAGAGCTCGCGACCGAGCCGGTCGATCTGCAGGTTGACTTCAGCCATGCCCTCGGCGCGCGGCAAGAGGCCTATGAGCGGCTCCTGGACGACGCCCTGGACGGGAACCCCCGCCGTTTCGCCCGCGAGGACAGCGTCGAGAGCGCCTGGCGCGTGGTCCAGCCCGCCCTGGACAACCCAGGACCGGTCCAGCCCTATCAGCGGGGAACGTGGGGTCCGGCCGAGGCCGATGAGCTGCTCCAGGGCGGCCACTGGCACGCCCCGCAAGCTGCCGTCCCCTCAGCAGATCTCTGACCAGCACACCCAGGCTTGAACGACGAGAAGGAGAGCTCGTGGAGTCCTACGACGTAGCAGTCATTGGCTTGGGACCCGGCGGTGAGCACGTCGCCGGGACCCTGGCCGAGCGTGGCCTGAGAGTCCTCGGTATCGACAACGGTCTCGTCGGCGGCGAGTGCCCCTACTGGGGGTGCATCCCGTCGAAGATGATGATCCGCGCCGCGAACGCCCTGGCCGAGGCCCGCCGGGTGGCGCAGCTCGCCGGCAGCATCGCCGGCGTACAACCGGACTGGGCGCCGGTGGCCCGCCGGATACGCGAGGAGGCCACCGACAACTGGGACGACCGGGTTGCGGTGGAGCGCTTCGTCGGCAAAGGCGGCACCCTCGTCCGCGGCAAGGGCCGACTGACCGGCCCAGGCCGGGTCGACGTGGACGGGGTCAGCTACGCGGCCACCCGCGGAGTCGTCGTGGCTACCGGCAGCAAACCCGCGATACCACCGATCGCCGGGCTTGACCAGGTGCCCTTCTGGACCAACCACGAGGCGGTGGAGACCACGGTGCTGCCGGCTTCGATGATCGTCCTGGGCGGTGGAGCCATCGGCTGCGAGCTTGCTCAGGTGATCGCCCGCTTCGGTGTCCAGGTGAGCGTCGTGGAGGCCGCCGACCACCTGCTGCCGATGGAGGAGCCCGAGGCCGGCGAGCTGCTCCGGGGCGTGTTTGAGTCCGAAGGCATGCACGTCCATGTCGGTATGACGGCGCGTCGCGTCGACAGCGACGGTGCGGGCGTCGATGTGGAGCTTGACGGCGGGCTGGTCCTGCATGCCGAGCGCCTCCTGGTGGCAACGGGCCGCCGGGCCGACCCGGCCGCGGCAGGTCTGGACACGGTGGGCGTGGACGCTTCGGCCAGGGTCGCCCCGATCGACGAGCACTGCCGCGTCGCCGACGGAGTCTGGGCGGTCGGTGACCTCACCGGACAGGGTGCCTTCACCCACGTCGCCATGTATCAGGCAGGCATCGTGATCCGCGACATCCTCGGCGAGGGCGGCCCCGCGGCGGACTACCAGGCCCTGCCCCGGGTGACCTTCACCGACCCAGAAGTGGGCTCGGTCGGCGTGACCGAGCAGCAGGCCCGCGAACGTTTCACCTCGGTCCTGGTCGGGAGCACCAACGTCTCGAGCACCGCCCGT
>JBBRZQ010000234.1:0-5027 GCA_038236535.1 Actinomycetales bacterium | reverse complement strand
GACCCGGGTCGTGGCTCTGGACGATGTCAGCATCGACCTGGCGGTGGGCGAGTTCACCGCGATCATGGGACCGTCCGGGTCGGGCAAGTCCACGCTGCTGCACTGCGCGGCCGCCCTGGACTCTGCATCCACCGGTCAGGTGTTCCTCGGCGATGTCGAGCTGACCGGCCTGAACGACAAGGCGTTGACACAGCTGCGACGCGACCGGATCGGGTTCATCTTCCAGTCGCTCAACCTGGTGCCGACCCTGACCGCGCAGGAGAACATCCTGCTGCCGATGGCGATCGCGGGCCGAAAGCCCGACCAGCAGTGGTATGACATGGTCATCGACACGGTCGGCCTGCGGGACCGGCTCGACCACCTGCCCAAGGAGCTCTCCGGCGGCCAGCAGCAGCGGGTCGCCTGCGCCCGGGCCCTGCTTAGCCGGCCCCGGGTCATCTTCGCCGACGAGCCGACCGGCAACCTCGACTCGATGTCCGGCCTGGAGGTGCTGAAGTTCCTTCGCCGATCCGTGGACGAGTTCGGGCAGACCATCGTCATGGTGACTCACGACCCGGTCGCCGCCAGCCACACAGACCGGGTCGTCTTCCTTGCCGACGGGCGGATCGTTGACGAGCTGCGCCAGCCGACCTCGGACCTGGTGCTGGAGCGGATGAAGCGTCTCGACCGCCGCCTGGTCGAGCAGGGGTCCTGAGCCATGTTGCGTGCTAGCTGGAAGAGCCTGATGGCCCGAAAGCTGAGACTGCTGATGAGCGGCTTCGCCATCGTGCTCGGCGTCGCGTTCGTCGCCGGGTCCCTCATCTTCACCGACACGCTAGGCCAGGCCTTCACCCAGATCATGGCGGGGAGTAACGGCGACGTGGTGGTGCGCCCGGTCGGTGCCGTCAACGATGAGAACACCCAGAGTGGCAAGACCCTGCCGGCGTCGGTGGTCAGCGACCTGGCCAAGGTCGACGGTGCGGCACGGGTCGACGGATTCGTCTCGTCGGTGGGCGTCTTCGTGATTGGCAGGGACGGCAAGGTGATCGGGGGTCAGGGGGCGCCCGGGCTCGGGATGAACTTCACTGACGCCCCTGCCGGACACGGCGTCCGGGGCCTGTCGATCACGTCGGGCAGGGCGCCCGCAAAGGCCGGCGAGATCACGCTCGATCCGGTGACTGCCGAGAAGGCGGGGTACAAGATCGGCGACACCGTCCCGATGGTGACCTCCGGGGCGCAGCCCTCGCTGAAGGCGACGATGGTGGGCGTCGGGAAGTTCGGTGGCGGAGGTCTGGCCGGTGCCAGCCTGACCACCTTTGACCTCAAGACCGCCCAGCAGCTCTTCGAGGGTGGCAAGGACGTCTACAACGGCATCTGGGTGACTGCCAAGGACGGTGTCAGCCAGGCGCAGCTTCGCGACCGGGTCAAGGCACTGCTGCCTGCCGGGGTCGAAGCGGTCACTGGCGACAAGGCCGCGGACGAGTCCGCCAGCGCGATCAACAAGGCGCTGTCCTTTATCAGCACGTTCCTGCTCGTCTTCGCTGGCGTGTCGCTCGTGGTCGGAACCTTCCTGATCATCAACACCTTCTCGATCCTGGTCGCCCAGCGGAGCCGGGAGCTTGCCCTGTTCCGCGCCCTCGGCGCGAGTCGGCGACAGGTCAGCCGCTCGGTGCTCTTCGAGGCCCTGGTCATCGGGGTCATCGGGTCGACGGTCGGCCTGGCGCTGGGCTTCGTGCTGGCCACGGGCATCAAGGCGCTGTTCGCTGCGATCGGCCTGGACCTTTCCGGGTCCCCGCTGATCTTCCAGCCGCGCACCGCGATCGTCGCCTACCTCGTCGGGATCCTCGTGACGGCCTTCGCGGCCTACCTGCCCGGGCGCCGGGCCAGCCGCATCGCACCGATCGAGGCCCTGCGGGATGACGTGGCGATGCCCGAGTCCTCCATCCGGACCCGGGCCGCCATCGGGACGGTCATGACGGCGCTGGGTGCGCTGGCGCTGGGGGTGGGGCTGTTCACGAGCGCCCCCAACGCACTCGTTTCGATCGGCGCCGGGATGCTCCTGGTCGTCGTTGGCGTCGCGATCGCCAGCCCGTTGCTGGGCCGGCCCGTCGTGGCGCTGGTCGGCATGTTCTATCGACGGTTGTTCGGGACCGTGGGCCGGCTGGCGGAGCAGAACGCGATGCGCAACCCCCGCCGCACCGCCGCCACAGCCTCAGCCCTGATGGTCGGGCTCACCCTCGTGTCGATGATGGCTGTCTTCGGGCAGTCGACCAAGGCCAGCGTGGACAAGACGATTTCCGACAGCTTCTCGGCGGACTACGTGGTGTCGAACGCCATCGGCGTCCCCTTCTCGCCGACCATCGTGGACCAGGTCAAGAAGGTGCCTGGTGTCGAGGCCGTGGCCCGGTTCCGTTTCGCCGGCGCCAAGGTGGGCGGTGAGGCGACCCAGGTCGGCGGTATCGAGCCGATCCCCTTCGAGAAGGCCATGAGGGTCAGGATGGACAGCGGCACGATCGGCGCACTGTCCGGGCAGACCGTTCTGGTCGAGTCCAAGCTCGCCAAGGAGAAGGGCCTCGTGGTCGGCGACAAGGTCACCATGTCGATCGCGGGCAACCCTGCCAGCTATCCAGTGGTCGGTACCTTTCAGGCGCTCCCCGGCATCTCGGGGTGGCAGTACCTCACCTCTCTGACAGCGCTGAGCGATGCCGGCGTGGTTGCCGCGGACAACTTCGCGTATGTCGTTCGGACACCTGGTGCGAACGCCGCGGCGGTCCGGGCAGGGATCGACAAGGTGGTCGCCCCTCTGCCCACGGTAACTCTGAAGGACCAGGCCGAGTTCGCCGCGGAGCAGAGAGCGCCCATCGACCAGCTGCTGGCCCTGATCTACGCCCTGCTGGGCCTGGCCGTCGTGATCGCCGTGCTGGGGATCGTCAACACGCTGGCCCTGTCCGTCATCGAGCGCACCCGCGAGGTGGGCCTGCTGCGGGCGGTCGGTCTGAGCCGGCGACAGCTGCGGACCATGGTGCGGCTGGAGTCGATCATCATCTCGCTCTTGGGTGCGGTTCTCGGGGTGGGTCTCGGGTTGGTCTTCGGCGTCGCGCTGCAGCGTTCCCAGTCGGATTCGGGCATCGAGGTGCTGTCGGTACCATTTGCGCAGCTGTTCATCTTCGTGGCGCTGGCGGCACTGGTCGGAGTTCTGGCCGCTGTCTGGCCGGCCCGCAGAGCGGCCAGGCTCGATGTCTTGCGGGCCATCACGACCGACTGAGGTTTCTGGGCCTACTAGGCTCGGCAGCCGGAGGTATGGGAGCAGGCGATGACGATCTGGATCGACCCACCGGCCTGGCCGGCTCACAACCGGTTGTGGTCGCACCTGATCAGCGACACCTCCTATGACGAGCTGCAAGTCTTCGCCGCGCTGGCCGGCATACCCCGCCGTGGGTTCGACGGCGACCACTTCGACGTGCCCCAGGAGCTGTATGCCGCGCTGGTCGACGCCGGAGCGCAGCCGACCGGGGGCAAGGATCTGGCCCGTCGCCTGCGTGACAGCGGGCTGCGGTTCCAGAAACGCAAAGGGGAGAGGCCGCTCGCCGCGTACCGCAACGTGCTTTCCCATCTTGACGTCGGGCACAGCCTGCACATCGTGGCCTCACCGATGGCCACACCGGACGAGCTCACGGCAGCCGCAGTGGTTTTCGTCACGGACGCCGGCGGCGCGATGCTGCTGGTCCGTACTGTGACCCGCGATGCGCGGGAGCGGGGCGAGACGGTGCTGGCGTGTGCAACCCGCGAGACCTGGGAGGAGTCGGGGCTACGCATCGACCCCGCAAGGCTGAGTCGGTGCGGATATGAACGGGTGACGCTTGACGCGGGCCCGAACGGCCGCTGGCCGAACCAGCGCAACTACATCGCCTGCTTCACTACCGTGCTGGAGAACACGAGACCTGCGGTCCAGTCGCGAGGAGCGGACGTGGACGCAGCCGAGTGGGTGAACTGGCACGAGGCCGAGCGCCGTTGCAGCGGGGAGTTCTGGTGGCCGCTGTTCGCCCACGTTCACTCACCGGGCTGAGGCTGCCCGATAGTGGTTTGCTCAGTTCGTAGGAGGGGCAGGGCGGCTGCGCCTCACCGACTCAAAGGGATGGGCATGCATTTTTGGGGAACCATCGCCGTGCTGTTCATTCTCGCGTGCGCAATGGGTTGGAGGCTTGACCGCAGACGCAAGGGTGGTCAGATCCGGGGGAACGCTCGCGAATCAGTGGATCTTCGCGGCAACGAGACGCTCGCGCACAACCGCGAGACGTGGATGGGCGGCGGCGGGCTGTAACGCGAGGGTGCCAGCTGTCAAGGCGCCCCGCCGGTCACTGGCGAAGGCGGGTCAGCTCGCGGCCGAGGTTGATGCGGGCCGGCGTCTCCCAGGCGCGCAACGCATGCGCGGTGCGATAGATGGTGTCGCGGTGGGCAAAGGGCTCCAGAACAGCCGCCCGACCCTGCCGGAATACCGCGTCGGGCACGTGCGCAAACTCCTCGCGAACCTGGGCGCAGTAGCTATCGAACCGCTCCTGCGGAGCAGAAAGAATCCACATGTCTGCGTCCTGAAAGACCGCGTCGATGGGCTCGTCGCCGTCGGAGCCGTGGCTGGCCGTGAGTCGGATCAGCCGGTTGATGACGCCAAGGTCCTCGTCGCGGATGCCCAGATGCTGCAGGGTGTCTCGGGCCAGAACGGCGCTGTCCGCTTCGTTGGACCCGGGCTCGGCATCGGGATTGTGGATCGCGTCGTGGAACCACGCGGCCAGCCGGGCGACAGTGCACTGGCGGTCATCGATCTCGCCCGCTCTCTCGAGCTCCTCCAGCGCCCAGAACACCTCGACCAGGTGCCTTGTCGTGTGATAGCGGCGCGCAGGCTCATTCCATCGCGCCAGCAGGTCGGCAGCCGACCGGGCGACGGCGTCGTTGTGCGCGTGCGGTGCGATGGCGCGGACGTCCATACTCCACGACGTGGTCAGGGCAGGCATGTCCTCAGTCTGTCAGTCGGTCAGCCCAGCAGCTCGACG
>JBBRZQ010000233.1:0-5070 GCA_038236535.1 Actinomycetales bacterium | reverse complement strand
AGGTCGCCAGCGCATCGGCGCCCACACCGCCATACTGCTCGCCCACGTGCGGGGCGTGGAAGTCCGAGGCCACCAGGGCGTTCAGGGCCTCCTGAGGGAACCTCGCCTTGTCATCGACCTCGGCCGCATACGGGGCGATCTTGTCCTCGGCGACCGCGCGCACCGCCGCCCGCAGCTCCTCGTGGTCCTCGGAGGTGGTGAAGAACGGGAATGGGCCTGTGTCTGTGCTCACAGGCACCATTTTAGTGATTTTCGGCCCTAACGCACCTCAGGAATGACGCTGTTCTCGAAGAGATGCATCCCCGAGGTGTCATAGGCCGCTTCCGTGAAGTAGGCGATCGTGTAACCCAGCCCCAGCTTCTTGAGGGCGCTGAGCTTCTCGGCAATCTGCTCCGGGGTGCCGAAGCCCACGCCGGCGCGTTCACCCTCGATCTGCTGGTCGACCCTCGCCTGCGGCACTCCTGCGTCGATGTAGTGCTGACGCATCCAGCCGACCCGGTCCTCGACGTCCTTCTCTGTGTCGCCGATGATGACGTTGATGTTGGCCGACCGGGTGATCTCGGAGAAGTCCCGGCCGATGTCGGAACAGTGAGCAGCCAGGATCTTGCTCTTCTGCTCAAAGACGTCGGGCGAGAAGTTGGTGTAGTCGGCGTACTTCGCGGCAATCCGCAAGGTCTTCTTCTCGCCGCCGCCGGCGATCCACATCGGGATGCCGTTGTGCCGGGACCCGGGCTGGGTCGTTCCCTGGAGGGGCCGGGGAGAGCAGATCGCCCCGTCGACCTGATAGTGCTTGCCGTTGAGGGTGGCCGATCCCCTGGTCCACATGTCACGGAAGATCTGGACGCCTTCCTCGAGCATCCCGAGCCTGACGCCGGCCGACGGGAACTCACCGCCGCTGACGCCATAGGCCCGCCACTCGTGCTCGTACCACCCGGCGCCGATGCCCATCTCGAGGCGGCCCTCGGAGATGATGTCGACAGTGGCCGCAACCTTGGCCAGGTATGCGGGGTTGCGATACCCCATGCAGGTGCACATCTGCCCCAGCCGGATCCGGCTGGTGACGGCTGCAAGCGCCGCCATCAGGGTCCACGACTCGTGGGTGGCCTCCTGGGACGGGATCGGCACCGTGTGGAAGTGGTCGTAGACCCAGACCGACTCCCACAGGCGGGTCAGCTCGGCACGCTCAGCCAGACCCGCCATGACCCCCCAGTGCTGGTCCGGCTCGATGCCGGTCAGATCCATCCGCCAGCCCTGTGGAACGAAAAGACCAAATCGCACTGAAGCTCTCCTCATCAATCGAGATGTGTCACCCGACACGGACCACCCGCGTACTCCCCGAGGCTACTGTGCGGCTATGACTCTCAACACGCCAGCCGACGTCTCGGACCCCGCAGTCATCCGCAGGGTCCTCACCACACCGGCCACCTGGGCTGTGGTCGGCCTGTCCACGGACACCACCAGGACGGCCTACGGCGTCGCCCGGTGGATGCAGGACGCGCTGGGGCACCGCATCATCCCGGTGCACCCCCGCGCGGAGAAGGTCTGGAAGGAGCACGGCTACCCGAGCCTCACCCAGATCCCTGACGGCATCCTCATCGCCGTGGTGGACTGCTTCGTCAACTCCGACAGGGTCGGCGCCATCGTGGATGAGGCCATCCTCAACAAGGACCGCCTCGGCATCGAGGCCGTATGGCTCCAGCTCGGGGTCATCGATGAGGATGCCGCCAAGCGAGCCCTCAGCGCCGGGATCGACGTCGTGATGGACACCTGTCCCATGATCGAGTACCCGAGGCTCTGACATCCGCCTCGCTGAGGGCCCGAGGTGAAGAGCTCACGGTCCTTCGGCTTTCTCGTCTGGCACCCGAGGACAGGAACCCGTGGATAGGCACCCCGCCTGGCCCTTGTTGCGCGGTCAGTTGTCGACCCGCACGGTGTTACGGGCAAACGGCCGGCTCGTCAACTAGTCCCTGGGCATGCCAAAACCGGTCGGGTGAGCACGGCGTGCGCGCAGCCGTTCGCCCTTGGCATGGGCTTCATCACGCAGCCTGCCCTGGAACTCGACCATCCTGCTCCGGAGGCGATCGGCCTCGTCACCGGCCCCGGCGCCAAGGATCCGCACCGCCAGCAGTCCGGCGTTGCGCGCGCCGGCGACCGACACCGTTGCCACGGGCACGCCCGCGGGCATCTGCACGATGGACAGCAACGAGTCCATCCCGTCAAGGTGTTGCAGCGGCACCGGAACGCCGATCACCGGCAGAGGGGTCACCGACGCCAGCATCCCCGGCAGGTGGGCCGCGCCACCTGCCCCGGCGATGATGACCCGCAGGCCACGGTCGGCAGCGTCCTGCCCGTACTCCATCATCTCCGCAGGCATCCGGTGCGCCGAGACGACATCGGCCTCGTAGCCGATCCCGAACTCCTCCAGCACTCTGGCGGCCTCTTCCATGACGGGCCAGTCGCTGTCGCTGCCCATCACCAGCCCCACCACGGCTGAACCCTTGCCAGGCTGGCGCGCACGCGGGGCGACCTGCTCAGCAGGCCCCTCATCTGCGGGCCCCTGCACCAACACGAAGTCGGTCATTCCGTGATCACTCCCTGCAGAAAGTCGCTGGCATGGCTGGCGCGAGCCCTCAGGTCCTCGAGGTCGGCGCCGCTGACGTTGACGTGCCCGATCTTGCGGCCGGGTCGCACTCCCTTACCGTACAAGTGGACCTTGAGCCCGGGATCGCGCGCCAGCAGGTGGCGATAGGTGGGGTAGAGCTGCGGATGGTCGCCGCCCAGGACGTTACCCATGACGGTCCACGGCGCCCGGGGGCTGGTGTCACCCAGGGGCAGGTCCAGCACCGCCCGCAGATGCTGTTCGAACTGGCTGGTCACCGCGCCGTCGATGCTCCAGTGACCACTGTTGTGCGGCCGCATCGCCAGCTCGTTGACCAGGTATGCCGGGTCGCCCGTCTGCGGGTCCCTCACCTCGAACATCTCCACCGCCATCACGCCGGTCACCCCCAGCTCACCCGCGATGCGCAGCCCGGCCTCGGTGGCCAGCGCGGCCAGGCCCGGGTCCAGGCCGGGGGCCGGTGCCAGTACCTGTGTACAGATGCTGCCGGTCTGAACGGTCTCCACGACCTGCCACGCCCCCGCCTGGCCGGACGGGCTACGGACGACCAGCATCGCCAGCTCCCGGACGAAGTCGACCTTCTCCTCGGCCAGCAGCCCGTCGGCCAGCGGTCCCCCGCCGGGCACCTCGTCATCCGGCAGGTCGGCCTGCCCACCCACTCCGACGGCCGCATCTCCCGTGGCGGCAGCGTGCTCAAGGGCCGATCGTGCGGCAGTGTCGCGCTCCGCGGCATCCCGGGCCGCACCGGCAAGCCAGTCGGCCACCTCAGCGGGTGAGCTGACGACCCGCACGCCCTTGCCGTCATACCCGCCCCTGGGCGTCTTGACGACCACCGGCCAGCCCACCTTGTCACCGAAGGCCTGCAGCGAGGCAGCGTCACGGACCTGGGCCCAGGCAGGGCAGGGAATCCCGATGTCGGTGAGCCGCCGGCGCATGGCCAGCTTGTCCTGGGCGAACACGAGCGCTTCCCGAGAGGGATGCAGGATGACGCCATCGGCCTCGAGAGCAGCCAGAACCTCAGCCGGAACGTGTTCATGGTCGAAAGTGACGACGTCACACTCCCGGGCAAACGCGCGCACCGCCTCGAGGTCGGTGTGCCCGCCGACCGGAGCCGACGGGATGACCAGGGCGGCCGAGGCATCCGCAGACTCGGCAAGGACCGACAGGGTGATCGAGAGGCCCACTGCCGGCGGCTGACACATCCGGGCAAGCTGACCACCGCCGATGATCCCGACGACGGGGAACCCTCCGGGTGCGCGTTGCGGCGAAGTCACGAGCAGAAGCCTATCCGGGCGAGTCGTCACGACGTTCTGTTTCGGCGGCTACGCTCGTTAGGTGCCGCTAATTGGAGTGACCCTGGTCAATCGCGCCCGCGGGGCGATCGACGTCCTGGTCCGCGAGATGCTCAAGTTCGGCGTCATCGGAGCGATCGCCTTCGTCATCGACCTCGGGGGCTACAACCTTCTGGTCTTCGGCCCGCACCTGCTGGGGATGTTCAGCCAGCAGACCACGCAGGGCGTGCTTCACGACAAGCCCCTGACGGCTCGCGTCATCGCCGCCACAGTGGCGACACTGTTTGCCTGGGTCGGCAACAGGCTGTGGACCTTCCGCCACCGTCGTAGCCGGCAGGCGGGTCAGGAGCTCGCCCTCTACCTTTTCTTCAACGTGGTCGCCATGGTCATCTCGGTGGCCTGCCTGGGCATGTCCCGCTACGTCTTCGGCCTGCACTCCCAGCTGGCCGACAACGTGACCAACATCTTTGGGATCATCCTGGGGACACTGTTCCGTTTCTGGTCCTACCGCAAGTTTGTCTTCGAAGGCCTCCTGGACGAGGAGCCGCCGGAAACCGCGGGGGCGGATCCAGAAGCCCGCGGCTCTGCCGGGCTCGACCGGGCCGGGCTCGACCCGGCCGGCAAGGACTAGCAGCTAGTCCGTATCGTCCTCGGACAGGAACAGCGCAAAGATCGCCGGCTGGCGCTGGATCAGCTCCAGCCGCCCGCCGTTGGCCTCCGCCAGGTCGCGGGCCAGAGCCAGCCCCAGCCCGGTGCTCTGCGCAGTGCTGACCGACCGTTCGAAGATATGTGGCGCGATCGCCGCGGGCACGCCGTCGCCCTGGTCACTGACTTCCACGACCACCGACGGTCCGCTGCGCCGGGCCTCCACGTCCACCGTGCCACGGCCGTGCGCCAGGGAGTTCTCCAGGAGCGTCGACAACACCTGGGACAGGGCAACCGGAGTAGCGCGCACCGAAAGGCCCCGCTGTCCGTGAACCCGGACGCTGCGGTGGGCCTGCTCGAACGCCGGCTGCCACTCCCTCTGCAACGAGGCGATCACCGAGTCGAGGGAGACAGTGGGCGGCTTCGCGTCGCGGCCGCGGCGGGTCCGTGAGAGCAGCTCGTCAACCACCGTGGTCAGCCGCTCGACCTGAGTGATCGCAATGCTCGCCTCCTCCT
>JBBRZQ010000232.1:0-5094 GCA_038236535.1 Actinomycetales bacterium | reverse complement strand
CCCAACCTGTGACTGCACCGGAGGCGACCGGGCCGCGCCGGACGAAGGCGGCCTCCAGCGAGCGGGTGGATTTTCCCGGTGCGCTGGGCGGCCTCCTCGCGGGTCGGCTGGACCTTCCCGAAGGCCCACCCGTGGCCTACGCCCTGTTCGCACACTGCTTCACCTGTAACAAGGACGGGCACGCGGCAGCTCGCATCTCCGCCGCGCTGACCCGTCACGGCGTGGCGGTGCTGCGCTTCGACTTCACCGGTCTGGGCCAGTCCGGTGGTGACTTCGCCAACTCCGACTTCTCCTCCAACATCGCCGACCTGCTCGCCGCGGCAGGCTGGATGCGCAGCCAGGGCCACGCCCCATCCATCCTGGTCGGTCATTCGCTGGGCGGTGCAGCAGCGCTCGCGGCTGCCGGGAGCGTTGACGAGGTCGTGGCCGTGGTCACGCTCGGAGCACCCAGCAGCCCTGAGCACGTTTCTCACCTGATCGTCCAGGGTGATCCGCAGCTCGCCGCGAACGGCCAGACACGGGTGAGTATCGGCGGGCGGATGTTCTCCATCAAGGCGGACTTCCTGGACGACATCGCCGCGCAACCCCAGGCCCGGCGCATCGCCGCGCTGGGGCGGCCGCTGCTGGTGCTGCACTCCCCGCAGGACCAGATCGTCGGCGTCGACAACGCCCGGGCCATCTTCGATGCCGCTCGCCATCCCAAGTCGTTCGTGGCACTTGACGGCGCCGATCACCTGCTGACCCAGCCGCCCGACGCGGAGTTCGTCGCGTCCCTCATCGCGACGTGGGTCCGCCGGTACCTCCCCGCGGCCCCCTCGACGATGGTCGATCCCAGCCCGGCACAAGCCGCCCCGGTTCCGGCCGTCACCGTCCCCGGCGTCGTCGTCGCCGAGAGCGGGCAGGGTCGCTTCATTCACACTGTCCGCTCGGGTGCGCACACCTGGACGGTGGACGAGCCGCAGAGCTCGGGCGGGCAGGACGGCGGCCCGACACCGTACGACATGCTGCTGGCGGGGCTGGGGGCGTGCACCTCGATGACGCTGCGCATGTACGCCGACCGCAAGGGGTGGAACATGGGCACCACCTCCGTGCAGCTGCAGCACCGCCGTATCCACGCCAAGGACTGCGATACCTGCGAGAGCACTGACGGGCGTCTGGACCACATCGATCGGGTGATCACCCTGGACGACTCGCTGAGCGCTGAGCAGCGGGTCTCACTGCTGGCTATCGCCGACAAGTGCCCGGTGCACAGGACGCTCACCAGCGAGGTCAGCATCTCCACGGTGCTTGCCGAGACCGAATGAGCTGGGCCTGCCTGACATCGCCCCTGGGTCAAGACTCACTCGGGTGAAGCTCGCAACGACCCGGCGCCGGCCAGGGCTATCAAAAAGTCCCGGCCCCTCGAGTCTCACTTGGGGTCTGGGACCCAGGCGCGGCGGGCAAAAGCCTTGTCGAGCGGGGTGTCGAAGAGGTGGTTCACGTAGTTGCTCAGGGTCTTCACTGAGATCGCCAGGATGATCTCCAGAGCCTGGTTCTCCGTGTACCCGAGCGCCAGAAACTCCTTCAGCTCAACCTCAGATGGGCGGCCCCGGGTGGTCCGGCCTGAACATCGCGGCCCGCGCCGGCGCCTCCCCGACCGAGCTGGCCGCGATGGTCGCTGGTGTTGAGGCTGAGATCGGTTCCTGGACGACTGGGTGACCGACGCCGACCTCAGCTTCTCACCCTGCGACTGAAAGAAGGGGCACCTCCCCCGCCGTTCCCGGACGTGCCTGGCTTCCGAGACTGAGCGGTGTGCCCGGCGATCTCCCGTTCCGGCTGAGACGTAGTCGGACCAGCGACCAGCTGCGTGAGGGGTTCGACGACGGCCAACGCTGGTGTCGGGAAACGTAGTCCGACGCGTTGCCCGAGGCTGACCCCGGACCCCGGGGGCAGCTCGGCGTGCACGCGCGCGAAAGGCGTTTCACGGTTCTGTGGGGCGAGCAGGCCAGGGACCTCGATACTGACAAGCCTCCGGGCACCCACGACGCGCAGCGCGGCGAGCGTGCCGTAGGCGTCTGCGGAGGGGTCAGCCGCGCCGGTGACCTCGACCGACTCCTGTCGGATCACCAGAACCCCCCGCCCGTCGCGCACCGGGACGTCGTCGGGCAGCCGCAGCCGCCCCAGCGGCGAGTGATGGTGCCGACCGGCGACGAGGCCGTCGATCTCGTTGAGTCCGCCCATCAGCCGCGCCACGGTCAGCGAGGCCGGACGGGTGTACACCGCCTCGACCCTGTCGTGCTGGATCAGGCGGCCGCCGGACAGCACCGCGATGGTCTCGGCCAGCGCTGCGGCCTCGGTCTGGTCGTGGGTGACCAGGACCACGGTCGGCTCGAGAACGGCTCGCAGCTCTCGCAGCAGCTCGTGCATGTCGGCTCGCAGGGCTGCGTCCAGGGCGCTGAACGGCTCGTCCAGCAGCAGCACCCGCGGTTGCGCCGCCAGCGCCCTGGCGAGGGCGACCCGCTGCTCCTGGCCACCGGAGAGCTCGCCGACGAATCGGGGCCCGAACCCGGGAAGCTGGACCAGATCCAGGTAGCGGGCCGCTTCGGCGCGCGCGAGCCGCCTCGGGGTGCCGGTCACCCGCGCGGCGAAGGCGACGTTGTCCAGGACGTTCAGGTGGGGGAACAGCAGCGGACGCTGAAAGACCATCGCCATGCCGCGCCGTTCCGTGGGGACCTCAACGACGCTGGCCCCGTCCAGGAGGACGTCGCCGGCATCGGGAACGTCCAGGCCGGCCGTTAGCCGCAGGGCCGTGGTCTTGCCCGACCCGGACGGACCCACAATGGCGACGCAGCCTCCCGCCGGGACATCGAGGTCCAGGCGCTCCAGTGCCGGTGCTCCACCGGTGCCGTGGTCGCGGGTCAGTCCGCGTAAGGACAGGGCGGCGCTCATACCCCGACCCCCAGCGGTTCGGCGGGCACCTCAGGAACTGCAGACATCCGGTGCCCACGGGGCACGTGACGTCGCCGTCGCCCCATCAGGGCCACGGCGGCCAGCAACACCAGCGGCGGCAGCAGCGAGGACAGCGACAGGGCGGCCACGGCGGCCTCGTTGCCGGTTCCGGATGCGGTCGAGGCGATCAGGACCGGGAACGTGAGGATCTGACCGCCACCAACCAGGAGGGTCACGATGTAGTCGCTCCAGCCGACCAGGAACGCTAGGAACGCGGCGGCGGCCAGCGACGGTGCCAGCATTGGCAGGGAAACCTTCCACCGTACGGTTCGCGGCGAGGCGCCCAGGGTGCGCGCCTCGTCCTCGAAGGCGGTGTCGTACCCGCCGTAGGCGACCCGCATCGTGTAGGTCGTGTACGGCAGCGCAGCCACCACCAGAACCAGGCCAACTCCCACAGCCCCGGGGATGCGGGCGCGCAGCAGGAGCACATCCAGGCCCATGACCACGGCGAACGGCGGCAGGGCCACCGGGGCCAGCAGCACGGCGGAGACCAGCCTGGGCCAGCGGACCCGGCCCAGGGTCAGGGCGCGGGCGGCCATCGCCCCCGCAGGCGTGGCGATGGCCGCGACAACCAGGCCCAGGACCGCGGACCGGGCAAACGCGCCGGGGGCGCCGCCGTCAAGGGCGGCCAGCCATCCGGCGCCGCCCCACCGTTGGGGCAGCAGCGCCGGGTAGGTCCAGCGGTTCGCGCCGGCCCACAACAGCAGCGGCAGCAGCGGGGCCAGGAACCAGGCGACCAGCAGCGCGCGGCCAGCCTGAGTGGCGAGGGTGGGGGCTCTCATCGCCAGGCCGCCATCCGGCGCAGCAGGCCCAGGCAGACCAGCGCCACGGCACCGGCCAACGCCGTGGTGGCCAGGGCGACGGCCATCGCCTGCGGGCGGGCAGCCAAGTCGTTGGACGTGAACAGGCGGTAGGCCATGACCGGCAGCGGTTCGGGGTAGGCCCGGCCGAGGAGCCAAGCAACCTCGTACGAGCCGAGAACATAGACGAAGGTGATGGCCGAGGAGGCCAGCAGCGCCGGGGCCGCCAGCGGGAGGGTGACATGCCGCAGCCGGGCCCGCCGGCCGGCCCCGAGCAGGGCAGCCGTATCGGTGTATGAGACAACCCGGCTGGCCAGTGCCGCGGCCACGACGAGCGCGATGAACGCGGACTCCTTCCACGAGTATTCGACGACGATGCCGATCGGCCATCGCCCGCCCACCAGGGCCGGCCAGGCGTTGGCCGGCACGTGCAGCAGGCGGGCGAGCAGGCCGGAGTCGGCCAGGAGCAGGCCGATGGACGCGGCTCCGACCAGGTGAGGCAGCGGGACCGGCAGGGCGGCGGCGGCGGCCAGGAGCCGGGCGCCTCGTGCGCTGGTCGCCAGTGCGAGTGCTGCGGCCAGGCCGATGGCGGCGGCCAGGATGGTGGACGCGGCCGCGATGGACAGCGACAGGCCGGTCGCGGTGAGCAGGTCGGAGCCCGAGGCGGTGTACGCCGACAGGCTCAGGTGTGGCCGACCGACCAGGGGCATCAGGCCCAGGCTCTGGGTTGCGGCGGTGGCCAGCCCGGCGAGAAGGACCAGCACCGTGGGAAGGACCGCCGGGGCGACCAGCACCGCGCCCCGCCACTGCGGCCGGGTCGGGTGCGCCCGGGGCGAGCTCATCGGGCGGCGCCCAGGACGTTACGGCGCCAGCCGTCGTCGATCTTGGGCACCCAGCCGGCTGCGAGCTCGGGGTTGGCGCCGGCCGACAGAACCGGGTACGGCGGCACCACCGGGGAGGCTGGAAGGGCCGCGAACCGCGACTGGTCGGCTTTGGGCAAGCTGGTTGTCTCCAGCACGGTGAACTGGCCCCACACGTTGGGATCGGCCTTGGCAACCTGCTGGGCCGGTGACAGGGCCAGGTTCGCCACGACCATCGCTCCAGCCGCGTGAGCTGATGTTGAAGGCAGCGCCAGGAAGCTGGCGTTACCGACGGTGCCGCCCGTCAGAGTCAGGACCCGGGTGGTGGTTGGGAACGTTCCTTTGGCGACCAGGTCAGTCAGCGTCGCCGGGCCGTACGTCATGGTCATGTCGACCTGCCCGTCGGCATACAGCTTGTCCAGGGCGACCGAGTCGCGCGGGTAGGT
>JBBRZQ010000231.1:0-5153 GCA_038236535.1 Actinomycetales bacterium | reverse complement strand
TACCGCGTGCGCATGAACTCGGGGTGGAAGCTGATCTGCCTGCCGCGCCGGATCAGCGCTTCCCGCAGGTCGGCGTCCCGCCCGCCGTTGCGGATGTACCACTGGCGGGAGGTCACGATCTCGAGCGGCTTGTCGCCCTTCTCGAAGTAGTTGGCCTTGCGCTGGGTCGGGGTCGGCTCGCCCTCCAGGTCGCCGGAGACCCGCAGCGCATCGACCACAGCGGTGCGGGCCGCGAAGGTCGTCTTGCCGGCGAACTCGGCAAACAGGGTCCGTCCCGCCTCGGTCGGCAGCCAGTCCGGGGTGTCTTCCTGGATCCGGCCGTTGCGCTGGATGATCGAGCGGGTCGGCAGCTGCAGCTCGCGCCACCACTGAACGTCGGTGAGGTCGCCGAAGGTGCAGCACATGGCGATGCCCGAGCCCTTGTCCGGCTCGGCCAGGTAGTGCGCCACCACCGGGATCTCGACCCCGAACAGGGGAGAGGTCACCGTGCTGCCGAAGAGCCCGGAATACCTCTTGTCGTCGGGGTGGGCGACCAGGGCGACCACCGAGGGCAGCAGCTCGGGGCGGGTGGTCTCGATGTGCACGGTCTCGCCACCAGGGGTCTGGAAGGCGACCCGGTGGAAGTGCCCCGGGTAGTCCCGCGCCTCGAGCTCAGCCTGGGCCACCGCCGTCTGGAAGGTCACGTCCCACAGGCCGGGTGCCTCGGCCTGGTAGGCCTCGCCGCGGGCCAGGTTGCCCAGGAAGCCTTCCTGCGCCACCGTGCGTGACTGCGTGTCGATCGTGCGGTAGCTGACGTCCCAGTCGAGGGAGAGGCCGAGCCGCCGGAACAGGGACTCGAACGTCTTCTCGTCCTGCACGGTCAGCACGTCGCACAGCTCAATGAAGTTGCGGCGGCTGATCGGCTGCTGGTTGGCGGCCTTGAGCCCCTTGCCCCCGGCGCTCGTGTCGCCCTGCTGCGGCGGGACGAAGTTCTCGATGTACGGCTGGGTGGCGTCACCACGCACGCCGTAGTAGTTCTGCACCCGGCGCTCGGTCGGCAGGCCGTTGTCGTCCCAGCCGATCGGGTAGAAGACCTCGAATCCGGCCATCCGCTTGTAACGGGCCAGGCAGTCGGTGTGCGTGTAGGAGAACACGTGACCCACGTGCAGCGACCCGCTGGCGGTCGGCGGGGGAGTGTCGATGGAGAAGACGCGGTCTCGGGGCAGGGCCAGTGCCGCAGCGCGGTCGAAGGTGTATGTCCCCTGCTCAGCCCATACCTGCATCCACTTGTCTTCGAGACCGTCGATGGACGGCTTGTCGGGCATGGTCACGGCACGGTCGGGTGGAGCGGGGTTGGTCGGGTTGGTCATTGCCAGATTCTCCCAGATGCCGACGGCGCCGGGCGAATCGGTTTTCCGGGAGGGCCGCTAGACTTGTCGCACAGGCATCGACCCGGCTATCACCGGCGAGCCTCCGGAAGAACGGGCACCCGGGCACACGGCATCCATCGTGGCCGCCCGAGGGCCTTACTAGAACCGGACGGGTGGGCCCGTCAGCGCCTCAGGCAAGAGCGGCCGTATCAGGAGCGCAGTCCGGGCTCCCCGGTGCGGCAAGCGAGGTGGTACCGCGGTGTTGTCCGACCGCTGGCGGTCTTCACAGACCGCCTGTGGCCGGCTCGTCGTCCTCGTGGTGACAGTTCATGACCACGTTCGAGATGACGGAGATGCGCCGATGACCTACCCCAAGGTCGACTTCCTGTCCAGCCAGGTGACAGACGCCGCCGGCCCTGCCTTGCCGCGCCCCGAGGGAGTTGTCGCGAGCCCGAAGTTCCCGCAGATCGAGGAGCGTGTCCTGCGCTACTGGGACCAGGACGGCACCTTCATCGCCTCCGTCGAGGCGCGTGAGAGCGGCGAGAACGGCGAGAACGAGTTCGTCTTCTACGACGGGCCTCCGTTCGCCAACGGACTGCCGCACTACGGCCACCTGCTCACCGGGTACGTCAAGGACCTGATCCCGCGCTACCAGACCATGCGCGGGCGACGGGTCGAGCGCCGGTTCGGCTGGGACACCCACGGGTTGCCGGCCGAGCTCGAGGCCCAGCGGATCCTCGGGCTGAAGACCAAGGGCGAGATCCTCGAGCTCGGCATCGAGAAGTTCAACGCGGTCTGCCGCGAGTCCGTGCTGAAGTACACCGACGACTGGCAGGAGTATGTCCGCCGCCAGGGCCGCTGGGTCGACTTCGAGCACGACTACAAGACGCTCAACCCGGACTACATGGAGTCGGTGATCTGGGCTTTCAAGACGCTGTACGACAAGGGCCTGGTCTACGAGGGCAAACGCGTCCTGCCCTACTGCTGGAACGACGAGACGCCGCTGTCCAACCACGAGCTGCGGATGGACACCGACGTCTATCAGATGCGTCAGGACCCGGCCGTCACCGTGGGTTACCGGCTGGACAGCGGCGAGATCGCGCTGATCTGGACGACGACCCCGTGGACCCTGGTCAGCAACCTTGCCATGGCGGTGAACCCGGAGGTCGACTACGTCGTGGTCGAGGGGGACGTGAACGGCGGCACAGCTCGCTACCTGCTGGCCGAGGCGCGGGTGGCGGCCTACCGCCGTGAGCTGGGCGAGGACGCGAGCGAGCGGATCGTGCAGCGGCTCAAGGGATCCGAGCTGCTCGGGCGGCACTACACGCCGCCGTTCAGCTATTTCGTCGGACATCGGAACGCGCACCAGATCCTGCCCGCGGACTACGTCACCACCGAGGACGGCACCGGGATCGTGCACATCGCGCCGGCCTTCGGTGAGGAGGACATGGTCGTCACTGCCGCAGCCGACATCGAACCGGTCGTGCCGGTCGGCCCGGACGGCAGGTTCACCGCGCCGGTCACCGACTATCTGGGGATGCAGGTCTTCGACGCCAACCTGGCGATCATCGACCATCTGCGGGCGCGAACCGACGGCCGGTCGGACGAGGGTGCGCTGGGATCCACGACTCCTGGCACGATCCTGCTGCGCCGCGAGACCTACGACCACTCCTACCCGCACTGCTGGCGCTGCCGCAAGCCGCTCATCTACATGGCGGTGTCCAGCTGGTTCGTCGAGGTGACCAGGTTCCGGGACCGGATGGTCGAGCTCAACGAGGAGATCACCTGGGTGCCCGAGCATGTCAAGCACGGGCAGTTCGGCAAGTGGCTGTCCAACGCGCGTGACTGGTCGATCAGCCGGAACCGCTTCTGGGGCAGTCCCATTCCCGTGTGGCTGTCCGACGACCCGACCTACCCGCGGACCGACGTCTATGGCTCCTTCGCGGAGCTTGAGGCCGACTTCGGGGTCCCCGTGACGGACCTGCACCGGCCCTTCATCGACCAGCTGACCCGGCCCAACCCGGACGACCCGACCGGCCGCTCGACCATGCGCCGTGTCCCGGAGGTGCTGGACGTCTGGTTCGACTCCGGCTCGATGTCCTTCGCTCAGGTGCACTACCCGTTCGAGAACGCCCAGTGGTTCGAGGACCACTTCCCCGGTGACTTCATCGTGGAGTACATCGGCCAGACCCGCGGCTGGTTCTATCTCATGCACGTGCTGGCCACCGCGCTCTTCGACCGGCCGGCGTTCTCCTCCTGCGTCAGCCACGGCATCGTGCTGGGCAACGACGGCCGCAAGATGAGCAAGTCGCTGAACAACTACCCGAGCGTCTCGGAGGTCTTCGACCGCGACGGCGCCGACGCCATGCGCTGGTTCCTGATGGCCAGCCCGATCCTGCGGGGTGGAAACCTCATCGTCACCGAGCGGGGGATCCGCGACGGCGTACGTCAGGTGCTGCTCCCGCTGTGGAGCACGTGGTACTTCTTCTCCTTGTATGCCAACGCAGCCAACGGCGGCGAGGGCTACGAGGCGAAGTGGTCGACCTCGTCCCAGGATGTCCTGGACCGCTACCTGCTGGCCAAGCTGCGCCGCTTCGTCGAGGCGGTCCAGAACGACCTCGACGCGTTTGACGTGGCCTCCGCCTGCGAGTCCGTGCGCGGTTTCCTCGACGTGCTCTCCAACTGGTACATCCGCCGTTCGCGGGACCGGTTCTGGGATGTCGAGAACACCGTCAACGCGTCGTCTCCTGATGGTGCCTTCGACACGCTGTACACGACGCTCGAGGTCGTCAGCCGGGTCACCGCGCCGCTGCTTCCGTTCACGACCGAGGAGATCTGGCGCGGCCTGACCGGGGCCCGCTCGGTCCATCTGACCGACTGGCCCGATGCCTGCGACCTGCCCGAGGATGACGCGCTGGTGAGCGCCATGGACCGCGCTCGCGAGATCTGCTCGGTGGCCGCGGGCCTGCGCAAGGCCGGCGGGCTGCGCAACCGGCTGCCCCTGGCGGACCTTACCGTCGTCACGACCGACGCCGCCGCGCTGCAGCCCTTTGGCGAGATCATCGCCGACGAGGTCAACGTCCAGTTCGTCACCCTGGTGGACCTCGACTCGGCCAGTGAGGCCGACTTCGGAATCTCGACCAGGCTCACCGTGAACGCCCGGGCGGCCGGACCCCGGCTGGGCAAGGACGTCCAGCTGGCCATCAAGGGCAGCAAGAAGGGCGACTGGTCTGTCGCCGAGGATGGCACTGTCACCGCGGGCGGGCTGGCTCTGGTCGAGGGCGAGTACTCACTGGAGACGGTCGTCGCGGCCGGCGAGGGCGGTACGTCTGCGGGCTCGTCGGCTACCGGGATGCTGCCGCACGACGGTTTCGTCGTCCTGGACACCAACGTCACCCCTGAGCTGGCCGCCGAGGGGCTGGCCAGGGACGTGGTCCGCGCCGTCCAGCAGGCCCGTCGCGACGCCGGCCTGGACATCAGCGACCGGATCAGTCTCACGATCAGCGGCGACGACGAGGTCTGGGCGGCCACGGTCGCCCACCAGGAGCTGATCATGGTCGAGACGCTGGCCATGCAGTTCGGCTCGGCGGGCGCCGCCCACGCCCTGCCCGAGGGCCAGGGCGTGGAAGCCGTCGTCGGCGACAACCAGCCGATCCGCATCCTCGTGAAGAAGCTCTGATGGCCCTCGTCATCCGTCCCGCCGACGGAAACGACCTCCTGGCAGTCCTGGACGTCGGGCGCCGCACCTGGCCGGTGACCTACGGGCCGATCGCGGGCGAGGAGTACGTGAAGATGGGGCTGGCC
>JBBRZQ010000230.1:0-5218 GCA_038236535.1 Actinomycetales bacterium | reverse complement strand
GGCGAGCTGGTCTTCATCAACGGCAAGCAGTTCAAGACCTATCGCGGTATGGGTTCCCTCGGCGCCATGCAGTCCCGCGGCCGCGGTAAGTCCTACTCCAAGGACCGCTACTTCCAGGGGGACGTCACCGACGACGACAAGGTCGTGCCCGAGGGTATCGAGGGCCAGGTGCCCTACCGCGGCCCGCTCGCGGCCGTGGCATACCAGCTGATCGGTGGTTTGCGTCAGTCCATGTTCTACGTGGGCGCACCGTCGATCCCTGAGCTGCAGGCCCGAGGGAAGTTCATCCGGATCACGGCGGCAGGGCTCAAGGAGAGCCACCCGCACGACATCCAGATGACGATTGAAGCACCCAACTACAGCCAGCGCTGACAGCCAGAACCGTGCGTTGACGGTCGCGCAGCCGCGGACCAGTAACCTAGGCGCGTGAACCAGATCGAGATCGGGCGGGGCAAACGAGGCCGTCGGGCCTATTCCTTCGACGACATCGCGGTGGTGCCCTCACGGCGCACCCGCGACCCGGAGGAGGTGTCTGTTGCCTGGCAGATCGACGCGTACCACTTCGACCTTCCGGTGATTGCGGCGCCGATGGACTCGGTGATGTCCCCCGAGCGCGCCATTGCTTTCGGCAAGCTCGGCGGGCTGCCGGTGCTCGACCTCGAGGGCCTGTGGACGCGCTATGACGACCCGACGCACCTGCTGGCAGAGATCGCCTCGCTCGACGCCGTGACGGCGACGGCTCGGCTGCAGCAGATCTACGCCGAGCCGATCAAGCCCGAGCTGATCACCGAGCGCCTCCGTCAGGTGCGCGAGGCAGGCGTCACGGTGGCTGGCGCGCTGTCGCCGCAGCGGACCCAGGAGTACTGGGAGACCGTGGTGGACGCCGGGTGCGACCTGTTCGTGATCCGCGGCACGACCGTCTCGGCCGAGCATGTCTCGAGCCGGGCCGAGCCGCTGAACCTCAAGCGCTTCATCTACGAGCTCGACGTTCCCGTCATCGTCGGCGGCGCGTCGTCCTACACGGCGGCGCTGCACCTGATGCGGACCGGCGCGGCCGGCGTGCTCGTCGGGTTCGGCGGGGGCGCGGCCCATACCACCAGGCTGACCCTCGGCATCCACGCGCCGATGGCGTCAGCGATCGCTGATGTCGCAGCGGCGCGGCGCGACTACATGGACGAGTCCGGTGGTCGCTATGTGCACGTCATCGCCGACGGCGGAGTGGGGCGCAGCGGCGAGATCGTCAAGGCCATCGCCTGCGGCGCCGACGCGGTGATGCTCGGGGCTGCGCTGGCAAGGGCGACCGACGCGCCCGGCCGGGGATTCCACTGGGGCCCCGAGGCGCACCACCCGCTGCTGCCGCGTGGCGAGCGGGTCGAGGTCGGTGCGCTGGCGCCGCTCGAGGAGATCCTGCTTGGCCCGGGGCGGCTGGCCGACGGCACGACGAACCTGATCGGCGCCCTGCGCCGGGCCATGGCCACCACCGGCTACTCCGACCTGAAGGAGTTCCAGCGGGTCGAGGTTGTCGTCGCCCCCTACCAGCCGAGCTGACGGACCCAGAGGGCGCGACCCACAGAAACGGGCGATGCTGTATCCGGCCGCCGATGACTAGCCAGGCGCCGAGGTCGTCTGTGCGGCTGAGGGCCTCCGAGATCGTTCTGCTCGCCTGATTGGGACCAATTGTTACCAGTCGGTAGATAATCGCAGTCCCACGCTCTAACCTGACATCCATGACCTCGGAAGTGATCGCCGATCCCGAAAACGACTCCACGGCGACCTATGCGGTTGACCCCGGGCTGGCCCGCCGGCTGACGGCGCGGGTGGCCTGTGCACCCCGGCCGCAGACGCTGCTGACCCATACGCCGATGACGGGTGCCCCTCTGGCGATGCTGCCCCAGTCGACCCCGGAGGACGTCAAGGTGGCCTACGCTGCGGCCCGCGCCGCCCAGCGGTTCTGGTCACGGATGCCCATCGCGGTTCGAGCCCGGATCTTCCTGCGCCTCCATGACCTCGTGCTGGAGCAGCAGGACCAGCTCCTCGACCTCATCCAGCTCGAGTCGGGCAAAGCCAGGGTGCATGCCTTCGAGGAGGTCGCGGACACCGCGATCGTGAGCCGCCACTACGCGCGGCGGGCTGCGGGCTATCTGCGCCAGCGCCGCCGTCAGGGGGCCTTCCCGGTGCTCAGCCAGGCGGTGGAGCTGCGCCATCCCAAGGGTGTCGTCGGCATTGTCGCACCCTGGAACTACCCCCTGTCGATGTCGATCACTGACGTGATCCCGGCACTTCTGGCGGGTAACGCCGTGGTGCTGCGCCCGGACAACCACAGTGCCCTGACCGCTCTGGCCGCGGTCGCCCTGCTCGACCAGGCGGGACTGCCCGAGGGCGTGCTGCAGGTCGTGCTCGGCCGGGGCGCGACAGTCGGCAGCGCGGTTCTCGACGCCGCCGACTACGTCTGTTTCACCGGGTCGACCGAGACCGGGCGCTCGGTGGCGCAGCGGGCCGGCCAGCGGCTGGTCGGTGCCGCGCGCGAGCTCGGCGGCAAGAACGCCCTGTATGTGGCCCCTGACGCCAGCAACGCCAGGGCCGTCGACGGGGCCCTCCGCGCGTGCTTCTCATCGGCCGGCCAGCTCTGTGTCTCTATCGAGCGCCTGTATCTCCATGACAGCATCGCTGATGATTTCCTGGAGAGGTTCGTGGCTGCGACGCGCGCCATGCGACTGTCGCCGGATCTGACTTATCACGCGGACATGGGTTCGCTCGCGTCGGCGGAGCAGCTCGAGCAGGTCGCTGCTCACGTCGAGGATGCCCGTGACAAGGGCGCCCAGGTGCTGGCCGGCGGCCGGGCCAGACCCGACATCGGGCCGTTCTTCTACGAGCCGACGATCCTGACCGGGGTGACCGCCGACATGGTCTGCCGCTACGACGAGACCTTCGGCCCGGTCGTCAGCGTCTACCGGGTGGGCAGCGACGACGAGGCGATCCTGGCCGCCAACGACACCGACTACGGGCTCAATGCCTCGGTCTGGACCCGGGATGTGGCGCGCGGCAGGCAGATCGCCGGCCTGATCAGGGCCGGCACCGTCAACATCAACGACGGGTACGCCGCGGCGTGGGGCAGTGTCGGGGCGCCTATGGGTGGCATGAACAGCTCCGGTCTCTCCCGCCGCCACGGTATGGAGGGCATCACCAAGTACACCGAGGCCCAGAACGTCACGGCCCAGCACTTCATCGGGTTCGCCGCGCCCTTCGGGCTCTCCGACGAGCGGTGGACCAGGGTCCTGACCATGGCGCTGGGCGCGTTGAAACGGGTGGGAGTGCGATGAGTGCAGTGACCGGGGATGCGATGACAGGGGAAGCGATGACGGCAGGGAACGGGGACGGCACCACCTACGACTACGACGTGGTGATCGTCGGCTCGGGTTTCGGTGGCTCGGTGGCGGCGCTGCGGCTGTCCGAGAAGGGCTACCGCGTCCATGTGATCGAGTCGGGACGCCGGTTCGCCGACGAGGACTTCGCCAAGACCTCGTGGGACCTGCGCCGCTACCTGTGGGCTCCCCGGCTGAAATGCTTCGGCGTCCAGCGGATCCATCGCCTGCCTGACGTGATGATCCTGGCCGGCGCCGGGGTCGGCGGGGGCAGCCTCAACTACGCCAACACCCTGTATGTGCCGCCGGCTGCCTTCTTCAAGGACAAGCAGTGGGCTCACATCGCCGACTGGCAGGCTGAGCTCGCGCCACACTATGAGACAGCCTCCCGGATGCTGGGTGTGGTCACCAACCCTTGCAACGGCCCGGTCGAGCAGATCATGGAGCAGACGGCCAAGGACCTCGGCGTGGGCGAGACCTTCCGGAAGACCCCGGTCGGCGTCTTCTTCGGCAAGCCCGGCCAGCGGGTCGCCGACCCGTACTTCGGCGGTGTCGGCCCCGAGCGCACCGGCTGCACTCAGTGCGGCAACTGCATGGTCGGCTGCCGGGTCGGCGCCAAGAACACCCTGGTCAAGAACTACCTCGCCCTCGCCGAGCGCCTCGGCGCCACGATCGAGCCGCTGCGCACGGTGATGGCGGTCGAGCCGATCGACGACGCGAGACGCGAGGCGGGCTACCGGGTGACCACCGAGGCGACCGGTGCCTGGGTCAGCAAGGATCGCCGCGCGATCACCGCGTCGCAGGTGGTCTTTGCCGCGGGTTCCTGGGGGACCCAGCGGCTGCTCCAGCGGATGTCGTATGACGGGCTGCTGGGTGACCTCTCGCCCGCCCTCGGCCGGCAGACCCGGACCAACTCCGAGGCTCTGCTCGGTGCGACCAGCATGAGGGTGCCAGCCGATGTCGACATGACCAAGGGCGTGGCGATCACCTCCTCCTTCCACGTCGACCCGCAGACGCATGTCGAGAACGTGCGGTATGGCAGGGGATCCAACGCGATGGGGCTGCTGGCCACGATCCTGGTCGGCGGCGGGGGTTCTGTGCCGCGGCTGCTGAGATTCTTCGCCGACGTGTTGCGGCACCCTCTGAACTTCCTTCGCGCGCTCTCGGTCCATCACTGGAGCGAGCGCTCCATCATCGGCCTGGTCATGCAGTCCCACGACAACTCGATCACCGTCTCGGCCAGGCGGCGCCTCACCGGCGGGGTCGGCCTCACCTCGAAGCAGGGACACGGAGCCCCGAACCCGACCTGGATCCCGTCCGGGCACAAGGCCATCCGCCAGCTGACCGTCCGGCTGCAGGAGCGGACCGGGGTCCGGGCGATGCCGGGCGGCTCGGTCGGCGAGATCGTGGGCATGCCCATGACCGCCCACTATCTGGGAGGCGCTGTCATCAGTGACGACCCGGCCAGCGGCGTGGTCGACCCGTGGCACCGGGTCTGGGCGTACCCCGGGCTGCATGTCGTCGACGGTTCGGCGATCTCCGCAAACCTCGGGGTCAACCCGTCGCTGACCATCACGGCGCAGGCCGAACGGGCATTCTCGCTCTGGCCCAACCGCGGGGCGGCCGATCCGCGGCCGAGGCAGGGGTCGGCCTACCAGGTGCTGAGCGCAGTGCCACCGGGTGAGGCTGCAGCGCCCGCTGAGGCCAGTACCGGCGGTTGAGGGCGCAGCCTCTGGCTGCGGGCAGTAGCCTTGCCTGAGCGGAAACCGTATCCGCGCTCGTGATACCGCGGACGCCGGATCCGCACTCGTGGACCTGAGGGCACAAACGATGATCCGTACTGCGCCCTTTGTCCG
>JBBRZQ010000229.1:0-5309 GCA_038236535.1 Actinomycetales bacterium | reverse complement strand
CACCGGCCGGCTGGGCGCCGGCAGCCGGGCTCTGGCTGGGTACGTCGTAGGCCATGACGGTGAACCCGTCGGCTCCGATGACCTGCCCGAACACGACGTTGGAGGCGTCGGGTAGGTCCGCGGGCATCCCGAAATCGCGGTCGGTGGCGATGCTCGTTCGACCGCCGAAGACCGACTGGTAGAACTCCAAGGCTTCGCGGGGCCGGCCGTGTCGCGGCGCAGTGACATCGTTGAGGCAGTGGTGACCGGTTCGTGGCGGCGGTTCGTGTTCGTCGCCGATCCGGCGCCCGGTGGGGATGAGCTCATTGTTTTGCGGGCCTATGTGCTATGCGTGCTCGACAGTTGTCTCGGGCGTTTGCGACGCCGCGACGTCTACACGCTGGGATCGATCCGTTGGGGTGATCCGAGGGCGAACCTGCTCGATGGGCGGCGTGGAAGCGGGCCCGCCCGCAGCTGCTGACCGCGCTGCGGCTGACAGACCCGGTGACATCGACCCTGACCTGGCCGGTCGGCTGGACGCGGCACCACTCCCGATGGGCGGCAACGAATGTGAACGTCGTTGCCTGGGCCATGGTCGACGTCCCTTACCCGGTGGCGCGGGCCTACGTCGTCCAGCGAAAACCCGAGATCTGTGTCGAGCAGGGCCGCGGTGACCCAACAGGTTTCGTGCCGCGAACCCACCTACCGAGGAGGGGAAGCCGAGGACCGACTGCGGAAAGGAAGCGATCCGGCTCCGTCGGGGATCTGGTCACCGTCCACCTGTTCTCCTTGCGGATGTCCTACGTGGAACAACGATAGACAGACCGAAGACCGCGGACCTTCTACTCACACACATCCGGCCAGGTCGCAGCCCTGCGGCCGCGGGGGTGAGCTGACCTGAGCCGATAGCCGATCCCCCAATGACGATCGGCGATCCTGGTCGCCAAGAGCCGAACCGTCACCGCAGGACGTTCCGCTTGCGGAATGGTTTGGCGGGGTGGACCGATCGCATGTGGTTGCCCGCCCGTTGCCGGGCGGCCTGCGGCAGGACCTTGATCGTCGGCGGTTCTTGGGTATCCGCAGTATGGAGATGGTCTTAGTCCGTGTTTCAGCCTTGAGGGACTCCTCGACGTCGGAAGGCCACGAAGCCGATCGCTACCAACATGACAACGACGGCAGTCATGACGGTGAGCGCCTCGGTCTGGATTGCTCCCGCCGGGGGATTGCCCACGTGCGTGGTCGGCGACAGGTTCAGCAGCCACTGGGGAAGCTTGAGGCCGGCACCCAGGAACGCGATGAACGTCATCACGGCGTAGCCGACCCAGGCGATGCCGAACATCTCAGGGCGCAATCCGTAGACGGCCAGCGCCAGCCCGGCCAGGACCAGTTCGGCCGGGAGGTAGGCCAGTCCCGACATCAGGGTAGGGCCGAGCTCGGTCATGTCTCCCACCGACAGCGCGGTCGCCAGGCCGAGGATGAGCGACGAGCCGAGCACGATCGTCAGGAGGCCGGCGAGTATGACCAGTGCGTGCGCGGCCAGCCAGTGGGTTCGGGACAACGTGCCGCAGAGCCGGGTCTCCAGCCGGCCGGCGGCCTCCCCGGTCCGCAGCGTGCCGACCGCCTGGATGACGTACCCAGTCGCGACGACGGCCAGGAAGAGCTGGGTGGCCGCGACGAGCCCGTCCAGGGGCTGGGCGTGGGCGATGCCCATGGCTTCGGCAAGGGCGGGGTTGCCGGCCATCGCGTGCACGATCTGCGCGGACAGGGCGCCGAACATCCCAGTGAGCAGCACACCACCGGCGAGCCAGGCGAGGGTCGCGGGCCGGTGCGTCCAGGCCGCGAGCCCGATCGGGCTGCGCAACCGCGCGGTGGCGCGATCGGGGCCGACGCGGCCCCGGACCAGTGCGCTGCCCAGATCGCGGCCGGCAGCCAGCCGCAGCGCCGCTGCACCCAGGGCCAGGCCGGCCAGTAGCGGGATGGTCAGGGTCCACCACCGCTGATCGCCGAATGGTGCCGCCTTCTCGGCCCAGCCCAGTGGGGAGAGCCAAGTGATCCAGGTGTGGCTGACGTCGCCGACGCCTCGCAGGACGTAGGACGCCGCGAGGACGATCAAACTCCAGGTGTAGACGCCCCGGGTGTGCAGGGTGAGCTGGGCGAGAAAGGCCGCGAGACCGGCGAAGGCGAAGGCCAACGCGCCCAGGGACAGGGCGTAGAGGACAGAGCCTGAGAGCGGGACGCCCGAGACCGCCAGCCCGACGGCGAACAGCATGGTGGTGGTGATGATGGTGGCGGTGGCGACGATCAGTGCTGTCAACGGCGGGTGGTATCGGGCGAGGCGGCCGGCGAGGAGCAGTTCGAGCCGGCCGGACTCCTCTTCACGGCGCGTTGCCGTGGCGACCAGGCTGATACCCAGCAGCGGCAGCAGCAGGGCGGCCAGGAAGCCGAACTCGTCCTGGATGACGCCGCCGAGGGAGCCGATGCCCTCCACTTTGCCGTTGATCGCCGCCAGGGCGTTGCCCGTCGTCACGGCTGCGGCGTAGCTGTGGATCTTGGCGGGGGTGTCGTAAAGCGCGGTGATGCTGGCGGCGGTGCCGATCAGGCTCGCGGTCAGCACCAGGATCCAGGTCAGGGCGCGGCGCCGCTGGATGCGGGCGTCGATGTGCAGCATGGTTCGTAGCCCGGCTGCGCGGTCGCCGGCGGCCAGCAGAGCTGGTGGCGTCTGCTGCGCGGCGCTCATCGCGGGGCCTGCGCGGGGCTTTCCTGCAAGGCGGTCTCGTCGGGGTCAATGGCCTCGCCGTAGCTGCGCAGGAACAGGGCTCCGAGGCTGGGGGGTGCGACCGTGAGGGTGGCGATGCCCGCCTGGTGGAGCCGCCCGATGGCGGCGTCGAGGTGGTCGGGGTCGATGGTGAAGCGGGAGTCGGTGAGCTTGTCGAGCTGTTCGCGCTGATGGTCGGCGAGCCCCTTGACGTCGGACAGTGAGCCGGGGTCGGTCACAGTGACGGCGTGGACGGCGGTCCGGGTGTGCCGACGCAGGTCGGCCAGGGTGCCGCTGGTGATGGTGCGGCCCCGCCGGATGATGCTCACCCTGTCTGCCAGGGCCTCCACCTCGGCCATGATGTGGCTGGACAGCAGCACGGTCACACCGTCCTCGCGTCGGTCACGCACGCACTGCTGGAAGGCCTGCTCCATGAGCGGGTCCAGGCCCGAGGTCGGCTCGTCGAGCAGCAACAGCTCGGCGTCGGCGGCCAGGGCGGCGACGAGAGCGACCTTCTGGCGGTTGCCCTTGGAGTAGTCCCGGACCCGTTTGGTGGGGTCGAGCTCGAAACGCTCGACCAGGTCGGCGCGACGTCGCTCGTCGACCCGGCCGTGGGTGGCGCCCAGGATGTCCAGGCACTGACCCCCGGTCAGCCCCGGCCAGAGAGCGACGTCGCCGGCGACGTAGGCCAGTCGGCGGTGCAGGTGGGGCGCGTCGTGCCAGGGGTCGCCGCCGAACAGTTCGACGTGACCGGTGGTCGCCTTCATGAGTCCGAGCAGGATGCGCAGCATGGTGGACTTGCCGGCGCCGTTGGGCCCGAGGAAGCCGTGCACCTCACCCGGGAGAACCGTCAGGTCAAGACCGTCCAGGGCCCGAACCTTGCCGAAGACCTTGGTCAGTCCCTCGGCTCGGATCACCGGGACGGCATCGGTCATGACCGCAGCTCCTTCCCATAGGCCAGTAAGGCACTCTGGAGGCTGACCCCCTGAATACCGCGGTGTGTACCGAGGCGGCGCGAGAACCGCCGCCCGGCCACCACGAGGGTGCTCACCGCTCACCCCGGGGCGGGTCGTCACGTTCGGACCCGGCCGGCGGAGAGAAGATTTCCTGCCCGTACATGTCCAGGGCGGTCGCGGCCCAACGCTGCAGGCCGGCGCCCTGGACCGGGTCGAATCCGAGCGTCGCGTGGATCTGCTCACGAAGCAGGATCGTGGCCAAATCGTTGACCAGGAGCATCGCCGTCAGCACGTCGTCGTCGGCGCCGCGGCGCATGATCCCCGCCTGCTGCCACTGCCCAAGCGCACGGCGGGTGGACTCCAGCAGCCTGCCGAACAAGACATTCGCGGCCGGGCCGCCGTCGATGAGAAGCCGCCGCAGGTAAGGCATCAGCAGCGGTACCTGCTGCAATTGACTGGCCAGGCTGGTCTGCATCGACGCCAGGGCAGCGTCAGCGGTGTCTTCTCCGGCCCCCAGTTCGAAAACGTCATCCAGCGCTGCGAGCGCGCGGGCGTCGGCGGCGTCCTTGAGGCCGCTCTTCGTGGCGTAGTGATGGGTCACCAGCGACGAAGACACCCCGGCGGCGGCCGCGACATCACGCACCGAGACCGCGGCCACGCCGCGCTCGGCGAACAGAGCCATCGCCGCCTGCAAGATGGTCGCCGCCGCTGTCAGATCCCCGGGTACTGGACGCATATGCAGATAATTGCACAGTTGTGCAGCCACGGTCAAGGGCAGGGCTGCTGGAGAGTTGGCTGATGCGCGCGCAGCCATTGGGATTACGTGAGGGTGACGGGACGTATTGACCGGGATGGTGAGGTCGACATCGATCCGGACGGGTTTGGCAACCAGGGCTCGGATCGTGTTGATCGCTGCCGACGGGACTCCGAACAGCAGCCTGGCGCGCGCTGGCGGCCGGCCAGGATCTGCTCCTGATGCCGGTGCGACCCACCGAGGCGGTGACCGGGATCGTCGCTGCCGTCGCCGACGGGTCGCTCACCCAGACGCGGCTCAACGAGGCCGCTGTTCGCGTCCTCGCGTTGCGAGCGACGCTGAGCCGCACGCCGACGCCGGGACTGGACGTCATCGATTCCGCGGAGCACCGCGCGGTGGCCGCGAAGGCGCGGCAGGCGATCAACGGCTGATCGGCCCGCGACGAACCACCGGTGAAGGATCGCGTCACCAGCCGTCGCTCAGGCAACTGGTCAGCCGTTGTGGGGGCTGACCACGTCGAGGATCCAGACGATCTGGAAACGGTCGGTCAGCATGCCGAAGGCCGGCGCCCACTGGGACGGACCGAGGGGTTCGATGACCGTGGCACCATCGGCCAGTTTCGCCCAGTAGGCGTTGACTTCCTCCACGGTGTCCCCCCGAACGGACAGGAAGAACGGCTCGCTGGTCACGGTTGCCCCGTTCTCCCGCCGGGTCCGCGATACCGCACCGGCCGGCTGGGCGCCGGCAGCCGGGCTCTGGCTGGGTACGTCGTAGGCCATGACGGTGAACCCGTCGGCTCCGATGACCTGCCCGAACACGACGTTGGAGGCGTCGGGTAGGTCCGCGGGCATCCCGAAATCGCGGT
>JBBRZQ010000228.1:0-5395 GCA_038236535.1 Actinomycetales bacterium | reverse complement strand
CACGCTGCGTTGATCAGCTGCTGGGCGCCATCCACCTCCGCGGCCAGGTCCCGATCCGCCAGGGACCCCGACCCCGCCTCGGCGTCTGCAAAGGCCTCGCGCATCAACACGAGGGCCTGAGTGAACGTGTCGAACATGTGTCCTATACTAGCCCACATGACCAGCAAACAGAAACGGACGGCCCTACGTGAATACCATTGCGGGACAGCGCATCTCAGAGCACCAAGGGAGCGGTTTCAGATGGGTCTCTGGGTGACCTGTAACAGTGCAGACGAGCCCGGCTCCGGCCTGCCGCCGGGGTTCTGGGCATGGAGATGATGTCGTATTCTCGCTAGTGTGATGCGTCGGCACGAGGCATGCTGAGGGTTATGCACAAGGACACGGAGGCCTGCGAGCGCGCCATACGCTCCCGGGACCCACGATTCGACGGGTGGTTCTTCTGCGCCGTGGTGACCACCGGCATCTACTGCCGCCCGAGCTGCCCGGCCCGGCCCCATCGGCAGAACCTACGTTTCTACCCCAGCGCGGCGGCCGCACAACAGGCGGGCTTCCGAGCCTGCAAGCGCTGCCGCCCGGACGCCAGTCCCGGGTCGCCGCAGTGGAGCGTCAGATCAGATCTGATCGCCCGGGCCATGCTGCTGATCGCGGACGGGGTCGTTGATCGTGAAGGGGTCACCGGCCTGGCCAGTCGCCTTGGCTACAGCGTCCGCCAGATCCAGCGGGAGCTCACTGCCGAGGTCGGCGCCGGACCTCTGGCCCTGGCCAGAGCCCAGCGGGCCCAGACCGCAAGGATCCTTCTCGAAACGAGCCTTCTGCCGATGAGCGATGTCGCCTTCGCTGCCGGGTTCGCCAGCATCAGGACCTTCAACGACACCGTGCTCGAGATATTCGCGGAGTCCCCGAGGGAGCTGCGCGCCGGATCCCTGCGCGGGACAGGGCGGCACACCGGCAGGAATATGCCGGAGCCAGGTTCGGGCGCCGCCGACACCGTGCGGTCCGCGAACGCGGGCACCATTGTTCCTGCGTCAACGGGCGACGCTGCTCCGGCGACCACGGGAACCCTGTCGCTCCGGCTGCCCTTCCGGAAGCCGTTCTGCCCTGACAACCTGTTCGGTCACCTGGCCGCGACCGCCGTTCCGGGGATCGAGGAGTGGCGGGCGGGTGCCTACCGGCGGACGATTCGGCTCCCCCACGGTTACGCCATCGTGGCGCTGCGGCCAACTCCGGACCACGTCGCCTGCCAGATCTCGCTCACCGATCAGCGAGATCTGACCAGTGCCATCAGCCGGTGCCGGTGGATGCTCGACCTCGACGCTGATCCCGAGGCCGTCGACGCCATCCTGTCCCAGGATCCTGCGATGGCAGACCTGGTGGGCAGGAACCCCGGCCGCCGGGTGCCCAGGACCGTGGACCCGGCCGAGTTCGCCGTCAGAGCCGTTCTCGGTCAGCAGGTCTCGACTGCGGCCGCCCGTACTCACGCGGGGCGGCTGGTTCTGGCGCACGGCGACCAGGTGGCTGACCCGAGGGGTGGCCTGACTCACCTGTTCCCCACGCCGGCGGCGCTGGCCGCGATGGATCCTGCTGACCTCGCCATGCCGCAGTCACGGCGGCGCACCATGATGGGTCTGGTCGAGGCCCTTGCGCAGGGACGGCTCGATCTGGATCTGGGTGCCGACTGGCGTGCGGCCAGAGTCACCCTGAACGCCCTGCACGGTTTCGGCCCCTGGACGGTCGAGAGCATCGCGATGAGATCCCTGGGCGACCCCGATGCCTTTCTGGCCGGCGACCTGGGGGTCAGGCTCGCCGCTGAGAAGCTCGGGATGCCGGGCACTGCCAGGGCGCTCACCGACCACTCTCAGCGCTGGCGACCCTGGCGTTCGTATGCCGTGCAGTATCTCTGGGCCACCGGGGAGCACCCGATCAACCGAATGCCTGATGAGGAGGCCGCCTGATGCGTAGCCACACCGTGATCGACAGTGCCGTCGGTCCGCTGACCCTGGTCGCCGAGGATGGCGTCATCGTGGGCCTGTACATGAACCTGCAACGGCATCGCCCTGAGGACGGCGAGCTTGGCGAGCTGGACCCTGGTGGTCGGCAGGGCGAGCCGTTCGCGGCCGCCACCGACCAGCTGGAGGCTTATTTCGCCGGGGAGCTCACCACCTTTGACCTGCCACTGGCGCCACGGGGTTCAGACTTCCAGCAACGGGTCTGGGCCGCGCTGCGCGAGATTCCCTATGGCGAGACCGAGTCCTACGGTGAGCTGGCCACACGCATCGGATCCCCGGGCGGGGCCAGGGCTGTGGGTCTGGCCAACGGCAAGAACCCGATCGGCATCGTCATACCGTGCCACCGGGTGGTGGGCGCGAACGGCAGCCTCACCGGCTACGGCGGCGGGCTCGAGCGCAAGAAGCAGCTGCTCGATCTAGAGCACGCGGTCAGCGGCAGCTCGCTCTTCTGAGGAACTTGAGCCGTCCCCTGAGTCCGGCGAGGCACAAGGTCCCCCCGGGAGTGCTCAGGGTCTGCTCGACGGTCTCGGTGAGAGGTCAGGGATGGCACGATGGTCCCGCTAAGGGCTCAGGGATTGCCCGACGGTATCGGTGAGAGCTCAGGGATGGCACGAAGGTCCCGCTGAGGGCTTAGCGGCGGCGCAGCCGGAAGCAGCGGGTCGTCATCGGGATCCGGACCATCCCGTCCGCATCGGCCATCCGCCGGCCCAGGGCACGCACGTCGTCCAGGATTCGGTCGCGCTCAGGGTGGATGGCCACGTACGACCAGGTCGAGCTGTGCCGCACCAGGTCCTCGACGCTCTGGCGCATCACCCAGCTGAAGAGCTCGGTCTCGGAGGGGTCGAGCTCCGGCCCCACCGGGGGTGTCTCCTCGTCGTCCGGCTGGTTCAGGTGGTTGACGAGGTCGGACAGCTCGCGCAACCAGCCGGCCTCCTCGGACCGGCGATGCCAGCCGATCGAGAGCCATCCTCCGGGCCGGAGCACCCGGGCGCACTCGGCAGCGGCCGCTTCGGCGTCGAACCAGTGCCAGGCCTGGAACACCGTGACCACGTCGACCGAGCCGGTCTCGACGGGGATTCGCTCAGCGTTACCCGCCGTAGTGGAGATTCGCCCGGCGACCTCGGCCGGCAGGGCGGCCAGCGAGGCAGTCAGGGCCGCGCGCATTCCGGCCGAGGGCTCGACCGCGATCACCTGGTGCCCGAGCGCGGCGATCGCACGGGTCCCCTTGCCGGTCCCCGCGCCCAGGTCGACGACGCGGCGCACCCTCGTCGCTGCCGGCGATCCGAGCATCCAGGTGACCGTGCTCATGGGCCATCCCGGACGCACCAGGTCGTACGTGTCGGCATACTCGCCGAAGGCCACCCGCCGTGCCGCGAACACTTCTGCATCCTCGATGTCGGTCATCCGCCGAAACTACCGGTCGAGGAGAACTGTTGTGCTGGGTACCCTTGCGGGGTGAGTGAGCCCCGCCAACCTGTCGTCCCTGAGGCTGATCTGCCCGAGACCGACCTCCCCGAGCAGATGCGCGTCCGTCTGGGCAAGCGGGCCCGACTGCTGGATGAGGGCCGCGAGCCGTATCCCGTCGGCGTGCCTCGCACCCACACTCTCGCCGAGGTCCGGGAGGCCTACGGACACCTGGCCACCGCGGAGGAGACCCAGGACGTGGTCGGTGTCGTCGCCCGGGTGGTCTTCATCCGCAACACCGGCAAGCTGGCCTTCGCCACCTTGCAGGAGGGCGACGGGACCCGCCTGCAGGCGATGCTCAGCCAGGCTGAGGTGGGCGAGCAGTCTCTGACCGACTGGAAGGCCGACGTCGACCTGGGCGACTTCGTCTTCGTGCACGGTCGGGTGATCTCTAGCCGGCGCGGCGAGCTTTCCGTGCTGGCCGACGAGTGGTCGCTGGCGAGCAAGGCCCTCAGACCGCTGCCGACCCTGCACAGCGAGCTGTCCGAGGAGTCACGGGTGCGTCAGCGCTACGTGGACCTGATCGTCCGCCAGGAGGCCCGCGACATGGTGCGCGACCGGGCAGCGATCATCCGGGCGATCCGCGACACCCTGCACGGTCGCGGGTTCATCGAGATCGAGACGCCGGTGCTGCAGCTCGTGCATGGCGGCGCCGCGGCTCGCCCCTTCCCCACGCACCTGAATGCCTTCGACATCAATATGTCGCTGCGGATTGCCCTTGAGCTGTATCTGAAACGAGCCGTTGTCGGTGGCATCGACAAGGTTTTCGAGATGGGCCGCATCTTCCGGAACGAGGGTGTTGACTCCACTCATAGCCCGGAATTCACGATGCTTGAGGTCTATGAGGCGTTTGGCGACCAGCACACGATGGCCGAGCTGACCCAGGCGATGGTTCTTGCGGCGGCTGATGCATTCGGCTCCCGGGTCATTGACACTCCTGCCGGGCAGATCCAGCTCGCCGGTGAATGGCGCTGGCTGCCGGTGTATCAGGGGCTTTCCGAGGCGGTCGGAGAGGAGGTCACCCCGGACACGGACGTTCAGGCCTTGAGGGCGATCGCGACCCGATGCAATGTGCAGGTACAGCCTGAATGGGATGTCGAGAAGCTGGTTGTCGAGCTATTCGGTGAGATTGTCGAGCCGACGCTGCTGCAACCGACCTTTGTCTGTGACTATCCGCCGTCTGCCCAGCCGCTTGCACGACCGCACCGCAAGGACCCGCGACTTATTGAGGCGTGGGACCTCATCATTGGCGGAACCGAACGGGGGACTGCCTTTTCGGAGCTTATCGACCCGGTGATCCAGCGAGACCGGCTCACCGCGCAGTCCCTGAAAGCCGCTGCCGGAGACGTTGAGGCGATGCAGCTCGATGAGGACTTCCTGCGTGCCCTGGAATACGGCGCGCCGCCGATGGGTGGCCTGGGTTTGGGAATCGATCGCCTGGTGATGCTGTTCACAGGCGTGGGTATCCGTGAGACCATCCTGTTCCCGTTGCTGAAACCGGAGGGATCATGAACCTTAATTCCGTGTTGATCGCACTTGGCGCGCTCTTGCCGAGCGCCGGAGTCGCCTTCTTGTTCTATCTGATCATCAAGGCAATGCTCGAAGGTGATCGCCGGGAGCGGCTGGCGCATTCCAAGTGGGAAGCCGAACAAGAGAGTTTGGCTGCTGTCCCACGGAAATTGGGGAATATCGGGGAACAGGATTCCGTATTGTGAGAATCGTCGTATATGGTGGAGCTATAAATAGTTGGTGAACATCGATCACCGGCTCTCAAACGTTCCTCATTCGGGAGTTCTCATGGCGCAACGCGTTCAATACATGCTGGTTGACGACATCGATGGTACGGAGGCGGTTGAGACCGTTTCGTTCTCCATCGATGGTGTCTCCTATGAGATCGACCTGACCGCGTCCAACGCCAAGAAGCT
>JBBRZQ010000227.1:0-5396 GCA_038236535.1 Actinomycetales bacterium | reverse complement strand
TGCGAGCCGGCCCTCCAACGTTTCGGGCGGAATCCGCGTGCAGGTGGCCAGGATCGTCCTGTACGCGGCGGCGCGATCGTCCATGACCAGCCCAGCATCCTCCGCCACGTGGACTATTGCGGATTCCTCCAGGGTCAGTGAGTGCGTGCCCGGTCCGATCTAATTCACCTCACAGGACCTGATTCGCAGATACTGGGTGCTGGCCCAGACCTCTCGCAGCCTCGAATACTCCAGCGCAGGAACCGTCAGGAACGAGCAGCGGTACGAATAGAGCTGCGCTGACTCAACAGGGACCTCTGAGATGTCACCGGGCTGGCTTGCCACGGTTGCGTCCAATAGCGTGGTGTAACCCCCGGCCCTGATGGGCGTGTTGCACCGATGTGAGGCGGCCACCGCGTGATTCTTGGAAAGACCGATCAAGTCTTTTCCGAAGGAGTACACGCGATGACCGCACCCCATTTTATTGACCCTGCCCGTTTCCTGTCCGAACAACTCGAGCAAGCCTCGCCGGACCTGATGCGGCAGATGCTGACCACGTTCATCAACGCGCTGATGAGCGCCGAAGCGGAAGCCGTCTGCGGCGCCGAATACGGCCAGATCTCCGTCGACCGTGTCAACTCCCGCAACGGCTACCGGCACCGGGATTTCGACACCCGCACCGGCACCCTCGACGTCGCGATCCCGAAGCTGCGCACTGGCACCTACTTCCCGGACTGGCTCCTCGAGCGCCGCCGCCGCGCCGAGGCCGCCCTGACCAGCGTCGTGGCGACCTGCTACCTGCTCGGGGTGTCGACGAGGCGGATGGAGAAACTCGTCGAGTCCCTCGGCATCACCCGCCTCTCCAAGTCGCAGGTGTCGATCATGGCCAAGGACCTCGACGAACAGGTCGAGCAGTTCCGTACCAGGCCCCTCGACGCCGGCCCTTACACGTTCGTGGCCGCCGACGCCCTGGTGTTGAAGGTGCGCGAGGGCGGCCGTGTCGCCAACGTCCACGCGCTCCTCGCGACGGGCGTGAACAAGGACGGGCACCGCGAGATCCTGGGCCTGCAGGTCACCAGCGCCGAAGACGGCGCCGGCTGGCTCGGCTTCTTCCGCGACTTGACCGCCCGCGGCCTGACCGGGGTGAAGCTCGTCACCAGCGACGCTCACGCCGGCCTCGTGGCCGCCATCGGGGCCACCCTGCCCGGTGCGACTTGGCAGCGTTGTCGCACCCACTACGCCGCGAATCTGATGTCCGCGACCCCGAAGTCCAGCTGGCCGTGGGTGAAGACCCTGCTCCACTCCGTCTATGACCAGCCCGACGCGGACGCCGTGCACGCCCAGTTCGACCGGGTCCTGAACGCACTGGAGGAGAAGCTCCCCGCGGTCGCCACCCACCTCGAGGCGGCCCGTGCGGACGTGCTCGCCTTCACCGGCTTCCCGAAGGAGATCTGGCGTCAGCTCTGGTCCAACAACCCCCTATCTGTTAACCGGCTCTCGAACGACACGTCTCTCTCGACATTCCCGATGACGAGGGTTCCGCGAGTGTTGGGGTGGAAGCTGGTGGAGACCGACGGACGAAGGAGTTCAGGCTATGACCGTTTCAGCGAGGAAGCTCGAGGACACGTTTCGCATCGTTGGCGATTGGGGCGACGCCGCGGCGGCGAATGCTTTTCTCGGTCACCTCGATTCTCGGGCGTTCAGCCCGAGCACGGTCCGCTCCTACGCGTTCGACATCGTTAACTTCGCCCGGTTCCTGTTGGCGAGAGGCAGCACCCTTGTTGAGGTCTCGCCGATGATAGTTTTCGAATGGATCGACTGGCAGGGCGTTCGTTCACACGGCGCATCTGACCGGGCTGAGGAACCTCGGGGCGCAGTGCGCACTGCGGCAGCGGCGACGGCCAATCGCCGGGTCGCGGCGGTGAGGGCGTTGTTCGAATACTTGGTCATGGCCGGCACCTGCCCCAGCAATCCCGTGCCGTCTCCGCGACGGCGCAGCATCCCGGGCGCCTCGACCCGGGGCCTGCTGGGGCATCTGGGCGCGGGACGCTCACGCGGCGGGGGGCGGTTGGTGCGTCAGCCCCAGATGCTGCCGGAATCGCTGCCCGTTAGCGACGTCGACCGTTTCCTGCGGTCGCTGGACACGCACCGCGACCGCGCGATCGTGTTGGTGATGCTGCTGGGCGGTTTGCGGGCCGCGGAAGTGCGGGGGCTTCAACTATCCGACGTCGATCTCGGGCGCCGCCGCCTGCGTGTCGTGGGTAAAGGATCGAAGGAGCGCCACGTCCCCGTCGATGGTGCTTTCTTCACCGAGGTTGCCGCCTACCTGCGTTACGAACGTCCCACCGGAGTGAAATCATCGGAGTGTTTCCTCGTGTTGAGGGGGCCAACCACGGGACAACCGTTGACCGAAGCGGGGCTGCGCGGGGTGTTCCGCCGCCACCGGGAGTCATCCGGGGCGATCCGGGTGCGTCCCCACCGTTTGCGGCACACCTATGGCACCGAGCTGGCCTCGGCCGGTATCGACCTGTTGGCACTGCGAGAGCTGATGGGCCACGTTTCCCCGGACACCACCGCCCGATACGTCCACCTGAGTATCGAACACCTCGCCTCCGAATACGGCGCCGCCCGCGCAACCCTCGCCGCCACCTCCCGATGACAATCATCATGCCCACCACATCCCTGCCGCCAGCGCTGACGCTGCGAGACGGCTACCTCGATAATCTGTTGGTTATCGGACTTACGCCCAGGGCAATGCGGGACCGCGCTCGGATCGCTGACGCCTTCCTGGGCCATCACCCAGACCTGGCCGAGTGGATGAAGCTCCCAGCGTTGTCTCGCTGCGAGGAGCTGGCTCGCACCGGAGCCTGGCCCGTCATCGTCTATGCCGTCGCCCACAACGGCCTGCTACTGGACTTGGAACTAATTGGAGCGAAGAACCTCACAGGCATCGGCGCAGCGATCCAAACCCGCGACCCGGATGGATTCGCCCAGATGCGCGGCGCAGGGAACCGGCTGGGATGGACATCGAAATGGGTCGAAACACTACTCGGTCAAGGCCTGGCCGTGCTCCTGGCCTGGACGGGAGGAACAACGACGCAGCTCACCACCGACAACATCGACACGTTCGAAACGGGGCTCGTCGCCACGACAACGCTGACGCCGTCGATGCTCCGCGCCTACCGGGCACGGCTGGCAGGACTGAGAGCGATCCTATTCGACATCAAAATCACCGACACGCCACCTCGGCGCCGGCCTACCGCGTCGAGTTACGAGGAACGCTTCGCGGCGGTGGAAATGGCGCCCTCGTTGCGCGGCACGTTCCTGCGTTACGTCACCGTCCGCTCCACAGTTTCCCGTCCCAGCACGGTGGACTGCCTGATCAACGACCTGCTGCCGTTTGCGGAATACCTCACCGCCCACGCCCCGGAGATACGGCATCTCCGTCACCTGCGCCGCCACCACATCAAGGCCTACCTGATCTGGAACCGCCACCGGCCCTGGCGCGGCCGCCATGCCGCCGCCGGCGCTGGCCGCACCATCTCGACCGCCGTCGCTCAGGCGGCGGTGTTGACGCTGCGGAACATGCTCGACGACATCACCGACTGGGGCTGGGAAGACGTCCCCACACGCCGACTGGTATTCCGGGCCGACATCCCCAAACTCGATCACCCGCTGCCGCGCGCTCTCGCCCCCGACATTGACGCGGCGCTCATGGCAGCCGTCGACGCCCTCGACGATCCCTTCGCCCGCGTCGCGGTGACAATACTGCGCCACACCGGGTTGCGCATCGGTGAGCTCCTCGACCTGGAACTGGGAAGCGTCTATGACTACGGCCCCGCCGGCTCCTGGCTGAAAGTCCCGCTCGGCAAATTCACACCGAGCGGATGGTGCCCCTGGACGCGACCGCGCTGGCCGCCCTCGACCAATGGACTGGGCAGCGCGGTCCCTCACGGGCACTGCCCCACCCCCGGACCGGCACGGTCACAGACTTCCTCTTCACCAACCACGGCCGACGACTAGGTCCAACCCGGATCCGCAACGCCCTGATCGCCGCTAGCACCGCCGCGGGACTGCGCGGCGCCGATGGGACTGACCTGATGGTGACACCGCATCAACTCCGCCACACCTGGGCCACCGAGCTCGCTAACGCCGGGATGAGCCTGCAAGCGCTGATGGCGCTGCTGGGCCACGCGACCGCCCAAATGACCGTCCGGTATGCCACCCTTGCCTCGCCGACGCTTCGAGTCGCCTATGACGACGCCGTCGGAAAAATGCGCCGACAACTCACCCTCACTCCGGTCGGACGCCCGATCGTTCCCGACAAGGTGGCCTGGCTCAACAGCGAGATGATCAAAACCCGTGTCGCCCACGGATGCTGCTCCCGGCACGAAAGCGCCGGCGCCTGTTCCTATGCGAACATCTGCGAGAACTGCGCCAACTTCACGACCGGCCCCGAATTCACAGACGTACTCACCGAGCAGCTCGACGACATCCACATGCTCAAAGCCGATGCCGAACAACGCGGCTGGGACGGTGAAGCAGCAAGGCACACCACCACCGCGGCAGCCCTCACCAGCCACCTCCGCCAACTCCGACGGTGACACCAAAAACCCCAATCCCCTTGACCCGACAACGAGAGCCGGTTAAAGGAACGTCTAAACCGCGAGATCCGCCGCCGCACGGACGTCGTGGGCATCTTCCCCGACCGCGGCTCCCTGATCCGGCTCGTCGGCGCGGTCCTGGCCGAACAACACGACGAATGGATCGAGGGCCGCCGCTACCTCGGCCTCGACGTCCTCAGCCGCTCACGCCTCACCCTCGTCCCGACCGAGAAGGAGGAACCCGCAACCGAACTCGGCGCCCTCAGCGCCTAGAAATCCAAGAATCACGCGGCAAACGCGTTACACCACACATTTGGACTTGACCCCCCTCACGGGCGGCCGACTCGGGCGGCGCTGCGGTCGCCGCAGCACGATCATGATCGGTGGGCGGTGCCGCCGTGGTCGATTCATGGTCTTTCGACCACTCGTAGCTGGTCCCCTCGCCTGCCGCGAGGATGGGCGGTGGCGGACTGACCGGATCTGTTGAGTTCGAGCTCAGGTCAACTGATTGAACGATGTCGTAGGTATCGATCTTGAAGGTTTCAAAGTCGATACAGGCGCTGAAGGCTTCGGCAGCGGGGTGAGCCGATGGCTGCTGGTGCGGCCTCGAAATGCTCCCGGCTGGTGAAGCGGGCGAGGACGGTATAGCCCTGGTCGCCGGTTGAGAGGAGTTCGCGTCGTTCGAGCCCGTGCACCGAGGGTGACACTTCAAGGCTGAAACGTTCTGCGGCAGAGAGGAAGTCGGAGTCGGTCACCCCTTTTCGTAGCTTGAATCGAGCAGTCTCCATCAGGGCGGTCATGTGGCTCTCTTGG
>JBBRZQ010000226.1:0-5453 GCA_038236535.1 Actinomycetales bacterium | reverse complement strand
AAGGCTGCGACACCGACTACCGACATCAGGAGCACGGCTGCCGACGAGCGCGGACGCAGCGCGATCGCCCGGACCGGCGCGCTTGCTGTTCGGTCCGTTGTTGGGCTCGAAGTTGGGCTCGTTGGTGGCTTCATTGTTGTGCGCCCGAGGTCGTTGCCAGTGCCGCCAGAGCGGCTCGGACGTCGCGAACAGTCAGCCATGGCTGGGGGGAAAGGATCTTGGCGACCTGTGGCGCGAAGGCAGGGGACGAGACGATGACGTCCACGGTCGGGCCGTCGGCCACCACCTCGCCGTCGGCCATGACAACAACGCGGTCGGCGGTGTCGGCGACGAACTCGACGTCATGGGTTGAGAGAAGAACGGCATGGCCGCGCCCGGCGAGCTCGTGCAAGACGTCACGGAGCCGCCGCTTGGCGCCATAGTCGAGCCCGCGGGTGGGCTCGTCCAGCAGCAGCACTGCGGGGTCGGCGATGAGCTGGATCGCAAGCACGAGCGCAAGTCTCTGGCCTTCGGACAGGTCTCGTGGGTGCTGACCCAAGGCGATAGCTGGCGCGATTCGCTCCAACAACGAGGCACAGCTCCCGGTCGCCACCCCGCTCTCCATGTCGGCACGTGCGCATTCGCCGCCGACGGTGTCCAGGTAGAGGAGGTCGCCTGGCTCCTGGGGCACGAGGCCAACCAGCCGGCGTCCGCGAGCTGGGTCGAGCGTGGCCGGGTCGAGCGTGGCCGGGTCGAGCGTGGCCGGGTCGAGCGTGGTCGGGCCGATGCGGCCCCGATGGGCGACGACCGAGTGGGCGGCCTGGCGGCCCGACACTGCCACCCGCCCGCGGTCGCGTGGTCCCGACCCCTGCAGCGCCCAGAGCAGCGAGGACTTGCCTGAGCCGTTGCGCCCCATCAGCGCTGTCACCTCGCCCGGCCGTAGCGTCAGGTCAACGTCGCCCACGGCGACCACGTCGCCATACCGCACGACGATCCCAGTCGCCGAAAGCGCCGGCATGCCGTCTTTACGGGATGGACGACGGGCCCGGGGATGTGTGGTGGAGCGGCCCAGTCGAGCTCGCAGAGGAGCTGCTTGGCGGCGGGCGTCCCGTACGGAGAGCGGCAGCGGCGTCCATCCGGCCAGTCGACCCAGCTCAACGACCGGTGGTGCCACAGACGAGATGGCCATGAGCTCAGCAGGAAGCCCCGACTCGACCCGGCCTTCGGAGCTCACGTGGACCAGCCGGTCCGCATACTGCAGGACGCGTTCGATGCGGTGCTCCGCTAGCAGCACGGTGACGCCGAGGTCATGGACGAGACGGGTGATCGCCGAGAGAACCTCCTCCGCGGCAGTGGGATCCAGCGCCGAAGTCGGCTCGTCGAGGACCAGGACCCGGGGGTGGGTCGTGAGCACGGAGCCGATCGCGACCCGTTGCTGCTCACCACCGGAAAGGTCGCGCAACGGGCGGTGTCGCAGGTCGGCCAGGCCGAGCAGGTCCAAGGTCTCCTCGACCCGCTTTCGCATGACACCCGGTGCCAGAGCCAGCTGCTCCATCCCGTAGGCGAGCTCCTCCTCGACCGTGTCGGTGACAAATCCGGCGAGCGGGTTCTGGCCGACCACGCCCACGATGTCTGCGAGATCCCGTGGCCTGCTCTCGCAGGTATCGCGGCCCAGCAGGCGGACCGACCCCTCAAGCGTGCCACCCGTGAAGTGGGGCACCAGCCCGTTGACCGCGGCGAGCAGTGTCGACTTGCCGGAGCCGGTGGGGCCGATCACGAGGCAGAGCTCACCCTCGTCGATCGCGAGGTCAACTCCTGTCAGTGCCGGTCGCGGGGCGTCCGGGTATGTGATGGTCACCCGATCGAAGACGATAGCCGCGTTCACTGTGCCAACCCCTCATCCACGGGCGAAGCGATCGTCGGAGAAACCGGAGCCTGCCGGGCAGCGGTCTGTGGCACGGGGGAGACCATGGCGGCCAGTCCTGCCACCAGGATGCCAGCGGTCGCCACGAGCGGTAGCGCCGGCACGGCCAGCGGCTGCAGCGGTGCGGTCAACGCGTTGGGATCGGTATGGCCGACGAACAGCATGCCCGCGACGGCTGCCAGGCCGCATGCGACCGTGGCCCATTCCGGCGCTCGCCAAGGGTCGGGTCGGTAGCTGCTGCGGCGAACCTGCTGTCCGCCCACCCATGTCCCGGCCGCGGCAAGGGCAAGCCCGCCGAGCAGAGCGGGTACGCCAAGCACGGTGGCTGACTGCGCGTCCAACAGGCCAAAGATGCCAACGCATGTGGCCATCAAACCGGTGAGCACCAGGACGCCACTCAGGCGACGGGTCCCTGGCGAGGCCTGGACGCTGCGTCCGTAGCCGCGGGAGTCCATGGCGGCGGCGAGCAGGATCGATCGTTCGAGCGCATCTTGGAGCACGGGCAGGGCGATGCGACCGACCGACCGGACGCCACGTGCGGTGTCGCCGCGAAGGCGGCGGGCTCGGCGTACCCGGTGCACGCTGTCGGCCAGCTGCGGTGCCACCGTGAGCGAGACCACGAAGGCCACCCCGATCTCATGAAGCGCGCCAGGAAGCGCCCGCAGCAGCCGTTTGGGGTTGGCCAGCGCATTGGCTGCGCCGATGCATACGATCAGCGTCGCAAGCCGGAGCCCCTCGAAGATCGCCCCGAGCAGCCCCTCGACGTAGACCGTGCCACCGACCTGGATGCCAGCCGCCCAGTCCGGCAGCGGCACCTCGGGCAACCGCAGCAGCACGTGGTCGCCGTACTTGAACCCCACGGCGATGTGAAGCACCACCCGCAGCACGATGATCACTGCGCCGAGTACGAGGTACAGCCGGTACGCGCGGGCCCACGGGGCGTCGCTCCGGCGCGCGACGACCACCACCGAGGTGATGGTCAGCAGGAGGGCCAGCAGCAGCGGGTTCGTCGTACGGCTCGCTGCGACCGCCAGACTGATGGCCCAGAGCCACCAGGCGCCCGGGTGCAGCCCGCGCGGGAGTCTGCGGGTTCGCTGGCGAACCGACGGGTGCGAGGGGGACCTCTGTCTCCGGGTTCCCCACCTGGTCAGGGTCGTTGTCATGGCTCATCCTTGGCTTCCACGCTCACCTGCCGGCGTGGTGTCGGCGCCGTGCCAGGTACGCGGCCAGACCGCCGAGCAGGACAATGAGCCCCACCCCGCCGACAAGACCACCGAGTCCGCCGCGGCCGTCCGGCGGGAGGTTGCGGGTGGCCGACGTTGATGTCCGGGCGTCGGCCGCGGCTCTTGGGGTGGCGCCGATTCCGGATGCCACGGACCCGGAAGTGGTGTCGCCGGATGTCCCCACCACGGGGGGCCTCGACCTCGGCGGTTTGCCACTTCCGAAGGCCCAGCCGTCGACGCTGCCCGATGGCGGGTGGTCCGAGCCGGCGCCGATGCTGCCATAGCTCCACGCGCCACCGGGTTGGGCATGCCAGTAGGACCAGTACGCGTTGGCCGGGCCGTTGTTGCAGGGGTCTGGCCTGGCGTCGATCGTGCAGACGAAGCCTGGCTGCCGCGGTACGAAGGTATAACGATGCCCAGCACTCTTCAGCGCCGCGAGCCCGGTGGTGGCATCGTCGGTCGCGCAACCGACCGAGGTGCCCAAAGGTTCGCCATAATCCACGACGATCGTCACGCCAGCGCGAGTGCCGCAGGGTGCTGCCTCTGCGTTGGAGGCGAGCGAGAGCGCGCTTGCACTGGTCGCCGCGATGGCGGCGACCAGTGCAGTGACGCGCTTCGCTCGCACGCTCACGTGCTCGCGGGGGTTGGCGAGCAGGCAAGTGCCTTCGCCGCGATGGGCGATGGCCCGATCGTGAGGAACGATGAGCCGGCAAACGCATCGAGCGCCTGCGCCGTGGCGTAGACGTCACTCTTCTTGTTGCTGGTGCCGGGGTTGACGGGCAAGCCGCCATCGGCGCCCTGGACCGACGACAGGTAGCTCACGACCTTCGCTGTGCTCTGGCGACCTGCCGTGAGCCCCAGGGCCGCGTATGCCGTGCTGTTGATGTTTGCGGTGGCCGGCTTTGACGGGTCAACCGCCTTCGCGCCGAAGGAGCCGTCCGCCTGCTGGTGCGCCGTCAACCAGGAAAGCGCCTTCACAGCTGGGCAGCCGTTGTCGGTACCGGCCAACGCCTGGAGCGCTAGGCCGGTCGCGTCCGGGCTCGAGGAACATGCCGCCCCGGCTTTGGGGAACGTCTCTGCGAAGCCGCCGTCAGCGCACTGGGCAGTCAGCAGGTTGTCGATCGACGCTTTGGGGGCCCCTGCGGGAGACCCGCGTTTCAGAGCCAGGATGTCGAAGGACTGGCCGAGTGGGTTGGAGAAGTCGCCGAACTTGCTGTCATCGCGGAACCGGCCGTCCGCTCCCATCAGTTTCTGTAGCTCGCTGATCAGGTCGAACCCACCGAAGGAAGACGGGTTCTTGCCCGTAGCCTGCGCGACCAGGGCGAGCTTGCCAGTAGATCCCGCATAGTGGGCGCCGGCTTTCTCGCCGGTGCTGGGGTCGCCGTGCACATACCCGGCGCCATGGGTTTCCAGATAGGTCAACACCTTGGCCAGAGTGGCCGGCTGGCCGCCGGTTGCAGCAAGGCCGAGGGCGACATCTGAGGTCTGACCGAGGTCCGCGCCGAACTTGCCCTCGACATGGTCACCATCCTTGAGATTGCCCGCGACGTACGCCGCCGCCCGCTGGGCGTTGGGGCTGCTCGTGGAGGTGGTGGGGGTGGGTGTGGTTGGCGGGCTTGCGGGGGTGGTCTTGGCGGCGCAGCCGGCGGAGACCAGCGCCACAGTCAGGGCCAGTGCGGTGGCTGCGCCGATCCTGGTTCGTGGGGAGAGCTTTGGGGACATTGGTGCCTCTCGGGAGTGCGGTCCGCGACAGGACCCGGCGCCCCCTGGCACAAGGACGCCCTCGCACCGCGCGACTGCGCGGACGAGGGCGTGCTCGGACCGTGGTGATCCGGGCTCCGCCCCGTAGACCTCGACGGTACGAAGGAGCCGCTCGCGATCACCAGGTGTTCCGGCTTGCCGCCTTGGAAGACGACCTACGGTTGCGGGTCAGCGCCGGATTCAGACCGGCTTTCCCTGGGTCACGCGTGTGGATGGTTCATGTCCCACACTAGCGGACCGCCGCTGAGTCCTCGGTCAAGTGCCGTCGCATGAGAAGACATTGCAGCACCGCGCTGTGGCAGTGGCCGGGGCTACATCGCCCTCCGATGATCGGTTGAGCCGAGCCAGATGCTCCGGAGAGCATGGTGATCTCTCAACAGCTCCCTGCACACGTGCGGGCTTTGGTCCGGTTAGGGGAGGGCGCTGTAGTAGCCGGCGATGTCCATCAGGATCCGGGCTGAGCCGGCGGAGACCTTGACCTGGATCTTCCCGCCCACGAGTTTGACGGCGACCAGGTTGGAGATGGTCTGTCCTCGGGTGAACTCCTGGGTGGCTACCCCGGGGTT
>JBBRZQ010000225.1:0-5456 GCA_038236535.1 Actinomycetales bacterium | reverse complement strand
ATGGGCAACGAGGCCTGGGGTCTGGAGCCCGGGGTCAGGGCCGCCTGCACCATGGTGGTCAGGGTCCCGATCTACGGCCATGCGGAGTCGCTGAACCTCGCCATGGCCGCCACCCTCTGTCTCTACCAGTCGGCAAGCGTGCAGAAACGCTCCCCAATTGGATAGAGTCGTTTGATGGGACAAGGGGGCAACGGAGCCGCTGCCGCGAGTTCCGCCGGGTGGTTCTCCGATATCAGCGACCACCACCCCGACGGGCTGGTGGTCGCTGACGACCAAGCGCTCATCGTCCATGTGAACCCACGGGCCGCCGGCATCGTCGGCCTCAACGCCACTGATCTGATCGGTCAGGACATCCGCAAGGCGATTCCCCTGCAGGAGTACGACGGTCGCTCCTGGTGGGACGCCACCGATCCCTGGAACGGCCTGGACATTCGTTCCGGGCACCGTGAGAAGCTGCTGGTCATCCCCGGACCTCACGAGGTTCTGGTCACCGCCAGGTACGTCCGGCCAGGGCGAAGCATGCCGGTCAGCCAGGTGGTGCTGGCGCTGCGCGATGCAGAGGCCCGCCGCCGGGCCGAGGCCAACAGCTCCGCCCTGATCTCCACGGTCGCCCACGAGCTTCGCTCCCCGCTGACCTCGGTGAAGGGATTTTCCTCGACCCTGCTTCGTCGCTGGGACCGATTCACCGACGACCAGAAGCGGCTGATGCTGCAGACCATCGAGGCCGACGCCGACCGGGTCACCCGGCTGATCACCGAGCTGCTGGATATCTCGCGGATCGATGCCGGACGGCTTCAGGTGCGCAGACAGCCGGTCGACATCTACGCGGCCATCGAGCGGCACATCGAGCGATTCGTGGCCAGCGGATACGAGCGTGAGCGATTCGTTCTTGGCGGCCACGAGGCCTCGCTGCCCGAGGTCTGGGCGGACCCCGACCGGCTGGACCAGATCCTTGCCAACCTGATGGAGAATGCCGTGCGTCACGGGGAGGGGACGGTCAGCCTGACCGTGGCTCCGGCCGACCAGGACGGAGTCGAGGCGGTCGCCGTGACGATCAGCGACGAGGGCGAGGGCATTCCTCCCGAGAACTACCCGATGATCTTCACCCGGTTCTGGCACCGGTCCCGTCGTAGTGGAACCGGCCTGGGGCTGTATGTGGTCCGCGGACTGGTGGAAGCCCATGACGGCAAGGTCGGCGTCGGCAAGGCTGCCTCCGGCGGGGCCGAGTTCAGGTTCACCCTTCCGGCCGGAGCCCCGGAGAGCGTCCTCTGAGCGGTCGGGCACCCTCCCGGATGAGCGAGCGGGGCCTCTAGACTCACCCGTGCGTCTTCTGGGCACCTCGCCTGAGCGTGGCTCAACGACCCGTCACCCGAACCACGCGATATCGAGACGACGACCGTCACACCGTTAACGATGACTGCAACACCGTAAGGACACCGATGTCTGGACCTAACAAGAGCTACGACCCCGTCGAGGTCAGCGCGCTCCACCCGGCTGCCATCGAGGCGGCCGTCACCGAGGCGCTCGAAGCCTTTGCCGCTGCCGACACTCTCGAGTCCCTCAAGAGCGCCCGGCTGGCTCACCAGGGCGATGGCTCCCCGCTGTCTGTGGCCAACCGAGAGATCGGCGCCCTGCCACCGACCGCCAAGGCCGAGGCGGGCAAGCGGGTCGGGATCGCACGGGGGCGCGTGGGCAAGGCTCTGGCCGAACGTCGCAGTGCCCTCGAGGTCGAGCGCGAGGCACGGCTGCTGGTCGAGGAGGCGGTTGACGTCACCGCACCGGTGGCTCGCCGGCGGATCGGCGCCCGCCATCCGCTCGAGCTGGTCTCTGAGCGGATCGGCGACATCTTTGTCGCGATGGGCTGGGAGATCGCCGAGGGGCCCGAGGTCGAGTCGGAGTGGTTCAACTTCGACGCCCTGAACCTGGGCGTGGACCATCCGGCTCGTCAGATGCAGGACACGTTCTTCGTTGACCCGCCCGATGCCGGCCTGGTCCTGCGGACGCACACCTCGCCGGTCCAGGTCTGCTCCATGCTCGAGCGGGACCTGCCGCTGTACATCGTCTGTCCCGGCAAGGTCTTCCGGACCGACGAGCTCGATGCGACGCACTCCGCGGTGTTCCACCAGGTCGAGGGGCTGGCGATCGCCGAGGGCCTGACCATGGCCCACCTGCGCGGCACCCTTGACCACTTTGTCGAGGCGCTCTTCGGGGATGGCCTGGAGACGCGCCTTCGACCGTCCTACTTCCCGTTCACCGAGCCCAGCGCCGAGCTGGACTTCAGGTGCTTCGTCTGCGGTGGCGCCGATGAGCACTGCCGCACCTGCGGTGGCACCGGCTGGATCGAGTGGGGTGGCTGCGGGATGGTCAACCGTGACGTTTTCACCGCGTGTGGCATCGACCCGGATCGCTATACCGGGTTCGCGTTCGGCATGGGGATCGAACGAGCGCTGATGCTGCGCCACGGGGTCAAGGACATGCGAGAGATATTCGAGGGAGACGTGCGGTTCAGCACGCAGTTCGGGATGGAGATCTGATGCGGGCGCCTGTCTCATGGTTGACCGAGTACGTCGAGGGGGCGCCGGTCGCGACTGGTCGCGAGGTCGCTGCGAGCCTGGTCCGGATCGGTCTGGAGGAGGAGGGCCTGTACGGCGGGGACATCGTTGGTCCCCTCGTCGTGGGCAGGGTTCTCGAGCTCGTCGAGGAGCCGCAGAAGAACGGCAAGACGATCCGCTGGTGCCAGGTCGACGTCGGTCAGAACGGTCAGCGGGTGACCGAGGGGACACCACAAGGCATCGTCTGTGGCGCGAGGAACTTCTCCGTCGATGACCTCGTCGTCGTGGTGCTGCCCGGCGCTGTCCTGCCCGGCGGCTTCGCCATCTCGGCCCGGAAGACCTACGGCCACCTCAGCAACGGCATGATCTGCTCTGCCGCCGAGCTGGGACTTGGCTCCGGCCCCGAAGCCACCGACGGCATCATCGTCCTGCAGCAGTTCCTGGGCAAGCAGGACGCGGAGAAGCTGACTCCCGGTGACGACGCGATCGAGCTGCTCGGCCTGGCCGATGAGGTCGTCGAGGTCACGGTCACCCCGGACCGCGGATACTGCCTCAGCATGCGGGGGATGGCCCGCGAGTACGCGCACGCGACCGGCGGGACGTTCCGCGATCCTGCAGCCCTGGCGCCAGCCGCAGCCAACGAGAGCGGGTATGCCGTTCAGCTGGCCGACGAAGCGCCGTTGAACGGACGCGACGGTTGCGACCGTTACGTGGCCAGGGTGGTGCGGGGGATCGATCCCGCTGCGCTGACACCGGCGTGGCTGAAGAAGCGGCTCTCCCAGATGGGGATGCGACCCATCTCGCTGGCAGTCGATGTCACCAACTATGTGATGCTCGCGCTGGGTCAGCCGTTGCACGCGTTCGACGTCTCGACCCTGCACGGGCCGATCGTGGTGCGCCGCGCGCAGCCCGGCGAGACGCTGACGACCCTCGATGAGGTGCAGCGCACGCTGTACCCGCAGGACCTGCTGATCACCGACAGTGGCACGCAGGTGCTGGCAATAGCCGGTGTGATGGGCGGGGCCACCTCCGAGGTCGGCCCGTCCACCACGGATGTCCTCGTGGAGGCTGCGCATTTTGACCCGACCTCTGTGGCGCGTTCCTCGCGGCGGCACAGACTGACGACAGAGGCGTCCAAGCGGTTCGAGCGTGGGGTTGACCCCGACATCACCGACGTCGCGGCGCAGTTGGCCGTCAACCTGTTGGCGGAGCTTGGCGGGGGAGCAGTCGATCTGGGTGTCACCGATATCGATCATCGCCCGGTGCGGCCGCGCGTCGACCTCGACCCCAGCCTGCCCGCCGCTCTGGTCGGCCTGCCGTACAGCCGTGAAGAGGTCATCGCCACGTTGCGTGAGATCGGCTGCGACCTCCTGGAACCGGAGGAGTCGGGGTCGGTTTCCGGGTCGGGCTCCATCTCACGGGTGATCTCGGTACTGCCTCCGTCCTGGCGTCCGGACCTGACCAACGGTCCTGACTTCGCCGAGGAGGTCGTGCGTCTGCGTGGCTATGACCAGATTCCCTCGGTGCTTCCACAGGCCGGCAGCGGGCGCGGACTGACCCACGGCCAGCGGGTACGCCGGGTCGTGGCAAACACCCTGGCCGGGCAGGGCTTCGTCGAGGTGCTCACCTATCCCTTCGTCTCCGAGCAGAGCCACGACGATCTGGGGCTGGCGGACAACGACCCACGCCGCACCGCCTTGCGCATCGCCAACCCCCTCTCGGACGAGGCTCCGCTGATGCGGACCTCTGTGCTGTCGACGATGGTGGAGGCGCTGCGCCGCAACGTCTCCCGGGGAGCGCGGGACACCGCCATCTTCGAGATGGGACTGGTCACCCGTCCGCTCTGGAAAGCCCAGGCGGCACCGGTCCCGGGCATCCAGGCCCGTCCGGATGAGGTGACCCTCGCGCAGATCATGGGCGCCGTTCCGCCCCAGCCACGCCGGGTTGCCTTCGCTCTGACCGGGGACGCCGACCCGGCCGGATGGTGGGGTCCCGGCCGTCCTGCCGACTGGACGGATGCGGTTGGTGCCGCCCGAGCTGTCGGGTCAGCGCTGGCGGTGGACCTGGTGGTCAGCTCCGATGACCACGCGCCGTGGCACCCCGGCCGGTGCGCGCGACTCGAGCTGGCTGACGGGACCCTGGTGGGTCATGCCGGAGAGCTGCACCCCAAGGCGGCGGCCGCTCTCGGCCTCCCGCCACGCACCTGCGCGGCTGAGCTGGATGTCGATGTTCTGACGGTCGCCAGCGAGAACACGGTCCAGGCCGGCGAGCTGTCCGTCTATCCGGTGGCCCAGAGCGATGTGGCCCTGGTCGTCGACGAGCAGGTCAGCGCGGCCGCCCTGGAGCCGGCGTTGTGGCAGGGCGCGGGCGAGATGCTCGAGTCGGTCTCGCTGATGGACATCTACCGCGGCGACCAGGTCGGGCCGGGCCGCAAGTCCCTGGCCTACCGCCTGGTCTTCCGGGCGCCGCACCGCACGCTGACCACCAAGGAGGTCAACGGCTTCCGTGACCGGGCGATCGGGGCGGCCGCTGCTGCGACGGGCGCCGTCCAGCGGGGGGCCTGAGCCATGTCCGGGGCAGTGCCCGGGTCAGGGCCGGACCGGGTCGCGGTGGTCACCGGTGCTTCCCGGGGCATCGGGGCGCTGGTCTCGCGTGCACTGGCCCGGGATGGGTACGCCGTCTGCCTGCTCGCCCGCGACGGGGCGGCTGCCGCTGCCGTCGCTGCTGAGATCGGGCTGGCCGGCGGGCTGACCATGGCCAGGTCGGTCGACGTGACCGACGAGGTGGCTGTGAGCGAGGCGGTCGAGGCGGTTCTGGCCTCCTGGGGCCGGATCGACGTCCTGGTCAACAACGCCGGGCTGATCGAGCGCGAGGTCCCGCTGTGGGAGGCGGAGGTCGACCAGT
>JBBRZQ010000224.1:0-5525 GCA_038236535.1 Actinomycetales bacterium | reverse complement strand
GAAGAAGGTGACCGTGTTGCCGGGACCGAGCGGGACCAGGACCATGTTGGGGATGGTCTGGCCGGCCACGAAGTTCAGGCTGGACGCGGTCGGTCGCGGCTGCCCGCCGGGATAGACGCTCAGGAACCCGGACGCGCTCGGACCGGTGACGGTGACGTTGAGCGCGACCGCCGTGGTCCCGGCCGGCAGGCCCGGGACGGTCAACGTCACAGCCTGCCCGGCCCCGACCATGGCCAGCGGGGCGCCCAGCCCGGTGCGGGTATCCAGCACCCGGACGGGCGTCCTGGCAGTGAACGAGGACGCCGGGCTCACGGTGATACCAGGGGAAGGGACCGAGAACGGGCCTGCCGGTGGCGTCGCGGCAGAGTTCAGCGCCTGGACGCGGAACTGGTAGGACCCGGCCGCGAGGCTCGTGATCTCTAGGCTCGTCGCGGTCTGTCCGGCCGGCCGCAGCGCACCCACCACCGCGCCGGTCGTCGCGTCACGAACCTCAACGCTGTAGCCGGTCACCGCCTGCGGCACATTGTTCAGAGCCGGCGCGACCCAGCTCACCTTGGCCTGCCCTGCGCCACCGACGGCGGTAACCCCCGTCGGGGAGTCAGGAGTCGCGGAGTCCGCGAACTGAAGTACCTCGATGTTGCGCAGGGTGTCGCTTCCGTCGGCTCCCACGTTGTCCTTGACGGTGGTGACAGAGCCAGGGGAGCCGGGCGTCGCCCCTGAGGGGAGCGTGCTGATGGTGTAGTTGGCCTTCGGACCGGAGAAGACCGCGGTGTCCACTGCCGCGGGGTCTACCGGGTGAACGATCTCCCGGGTCGCCACTAGGTCGCCGGGGTCAACCGTCCCGGTGAATACCGCTTCCTGGAGCGTCGGACCCGTGAGGTTGCTGGTGTCGAGAACGCCAGACCCCTGCAGGGTCGAACCTGTGTGCAGGTACTGGTGCTCCATCAGATCGGACGAGCCGAGCTCGATGCTGTGGTTGAAGTGATCCCTGACGCTGATCCGCACCTGCAGGGCGGCGTCGCCATCGATGACGTCGTTGCCTCCCCTGCCTTCGATCGTGTCGCTGCCGGCGCCGCCCAGCAGGATGTTGCCCTCACCCCAGATCGGCCCGCTTAACGGGCAGTGGATACCGGGCATCGAGTTCGCGACCTTGTTGATCAGCGGTGGCATCAAGGCAGCCAGTCCTGAAATCCGGTCGATACCGGCCTGGTCGAGCGCATCGCAGCCACTGAAGCCGGCACCACCGACAGAACTGGGAACGACGCTGTCACCGACGAGGTGATCGTTGAGACTCCCGCCCGACAGAGCCTCGGTCTCCTGGTACTTGTCGCGGTTCACCGCGCCCGGCAGGGGGAGCGGGTTGAGGTTGAGGTTGAGGTCGGCATTGACCGGGTTCGTGTCGTACTGGCTGGCTGCCCAGTCCCAGCCGGCGCCGCCGGAGTTCAGGTCGATTCCCGTGGAGGACTGCATGATGTCGTCACCACCCTCGGCGACATAGCTGTTGTCTCCCGCCTGACCGATCAGGATGTCGTTGCCAGGGGTAACCTGCCCGGGATCGTTCAGGAGTGGAGCGCCGTGGTCTCCCTGCAACAGGTCCCGTCCGGATCCCCCTTCCATCCAGTCGTCACCGGAGTCACCGGAGGCGGTGTCGTTTCCGTCACCGGCCCTGATGAAGTCGTTGCCGAGACCACCGAAGGTCAGGTTGTCGTTGCCTCCGCCACTGAGGAAGTCCTGCCCGTCGCCACCGAAGATGGTGTCGTTCCCGATACCACCGTCGATGGCATCGTTGCCCGCCCCTCCCTTGAGCAGATCAGCGCCCGCCGAGTCGGTGATGATGTCGTTGCCGTCCCCGCCGAAAACGGTGTCATCCCCTCCCCCGCCGTTGATGACGTCGTTGCCCCCGTTTCCCCAGATGGTGTCGTTGTCGTTGCCGCCGACCACCCGGTCTGCGTGGGCTGTGCCGTTGAAGACGGTCTGGAAGTTGATGCCGGGACGGTTGACGGTGTTGGTCGCCTGATACTGGATGGTGCCGTCCGGCTTGCGCAACAGCAGCGCGTTCTCGTTGCACGAGGTGTTCGGATCGTCGGCAACCGTCGGCCCGTTGGATGCGTAGCCCGCCGGAGTCCCGTCCAGCGTTCCCAGCTGGAACTTGCAGTCTGCCGTGGCGAAGGCGTCGGCCTTGAGGGTGTTCGTCCCTTCCGTGTTGCGCATGATCAGTTCAGCGAACGAGCCTCCCTCTATCTGCTGGAGAAGGTTGAGACCTGTCGTACGCGCCACGTAGTAGAGGCGGTCGCCATTCTGGAGATCAGTCAGCTGGTTCTCGAAGACGTAGTTGAATGTGCTGCCCAGCAGGCCGCCGAACGGGTTGGTATTCTCGGCCAGGCCGCCCACCCACAGGTCGATGTCGTCCAGACCGGTGCTGGAGACTCCGACCGCGGTGTTCGCCCAGACCCCGGTGCTGTTCATGAAGGCCATGACGTCCGGCGTCTGGGTGGTGCCCAGCGGTGGGGTGACGATCGCCTTTGCGGCGGCTCGCTTCCCCGCTGTCGTCGTTTCGGCCACGATGCTCGGATACTGGCCGTAGGCCGCGACGAAGTTGATCAGCGACTCTGGATGCTTGAGGTTCTGGCCGAAGTCGGCCCAGCTCGTGTAGGGCTTCAGCTGGCCATCGCCGCTCTTCGCGAAGATGTCCTTGCGAAGGCCGTTCAACGGCTGCACCCCCGCCTCCCGGGCCCGCGTCAGGTTCAACGTGGCGAGGTCCAAGGGCAGACCGAGCAGGTTGTTCCGCAGTGTGTTACCCACGAACTCGTCGAGCTCGTTGCCGACCTGGTCCGAGGAGCCCATGACGACGCTGCCTGCCGCCTGCTGCGGGGAGAGCACGCCTGCGGTCGAACCCCCGTTGAAGTACTCCAGCGGGTTCAGGAACCCCTTGAGCAACGGGATGTCGTTGTTCGACCCGAGGATGTCGTCGCGCGTTCCCAGCACGCCGTCCGGCCCTGGCTGGGTCTGGTTGGTGCGGGCGATCACGTCATCGAGCATCGAGTGGCCGAAGCGGTAGACGGCATGCGCGAACTCGGCGTGGATCGCCGGGTTGATGTTGTTGTGGTAGACGCTGAACGGCTGGATCGCGGGCTGCACCTTGCGGGCGAACTCCTCGAACACGATGTGCTGGTACTCCATCTCGGTCACGAAGCGTGCGGCCTGGAAGACCCGCTCACCGTTCCAGCTGCCATTGCCCGAACTGGGTGCACCGCTGGGAAGCTTCCACTCCGCCAAGGACGCAACCCCGGTTGGGGATGTGTCAGCGGTCAGGGTGTCCTCGATCGCGCCGACCAGCCGCTGATGTTCGGAGTGGAAGATCTGGTGGATGGAAGTCAGCGCGATGTTCTCGTTGACCCGGCCGTCACCCGCCACGAAGTGCGCGTTCAGCATCTCGTCGTCGTACGTGCCGGGAGGCTGGTTCGCGAAGTCAGCCGACGGCACATGGTCCGGGTCCGCTACCGGCGCGACCGGCGGAGTGGCCGGGTTGTGGTCGGTGTCCTGAGGGGAGGGGTCCGCGTTGTGCGCGATGTCGGTCAGGAAGGGGGTGTCGAAGTGCAGGACGTTGTCCGGCACCAGGACGGGACCCGGGTTCGGTTGGTCCGTGCACACATCTGTGGCGCGGCAGCCCTCGATCAGACCGCTCTTGGTTACGTACTGCGGCAACCCGCGTAGTGGTCCCGGGATGAACTTGCCGTACGGGTCCGTGGCGATCATCGGGACGTTTAACACGTCGCGGTCGAGGAGCCTGAAACCCAGCAGCGCCGCCGCCTGCACCTTAAGGGAAGCCCAGGTCGCCATGCCCGTGCGTCCGTCTGGAGAGCCGGGAAAGGTCTGGTCGACCCCGAGCCCGCTCAGCAGTCGGCCGGTCGAGATCGGCCTGCCGGCTAAGTTGTTGGCGTACTCCCGCAAAAAGACCTGGTGCGAGGGGTGTGACGCGTAGGTCTGGCTCTGGTCGACCCAGGGGGTGTCGGTGTTGCTGGCATTTTGGACATCGTCTGCAGTGCCCAGGATTGCGTCGGGACCGGCCAGGTTCTGTGCCCGGGTCAACACCATGAACCGCTGGTTCAGGGGCAGGTACTTCGGGTCGCCGGGCTTCGGGTCATCCGCGGTGCCCGCGATGCCGTCCGGGCCGATGATCAGCGGGTCGTCAGCCTTGAGGGGCACGAAGACCGTGCCACCACTCTTGACCGTCTGGTCGAGGCCATGGTCGAAGAACTGGCCGAAGTAGGTGAACAGGCTGTTGTAGGGCGGCGACAGCCCGATGTTGGTGGTCACGTTCGGGATGTTCAGCGTCTGACCGGAGGGGACGCAACCGGCAGGTATGCCGGCAGCCGCCGGGGGTCCCGCCGTGGGATCCGTCGTGCAGGGCACCACGCCGGTGGCCCCAGGCTGGCTCCTGACCGGGAACCCGGCCGCGGCGACGGCTGCCGGGTTGGTCGCACTCTGGTCCACGATCAGGTTGCTGATCATCCGGGGAGCCGAGTCCACGACGGAGCCGGAGAGTTGCTTGTAGCTGGTCGGCCCGGGCGGACCTACCGGGAAGGCCGGGGTGATCGGCTCGGCGTCCCGAAACGACGGCCGGGAGTAACGAGGGTACGGCTGATCAGCGGCGCCAAACCCCTCGTTGCCCGCAGTCAGGTTGTTGCAGGAGCCATCGACCGTCCGGAGCCCATATGGGGAAAGTGCGTCGGGGATCTGGTTCGGCCCGCTGCCGATCAATGCCCCGCAGGGTCCGGTCTGCGAGGTGGTGTTGGCCACGTGCGCTTCAGCGATCTTGATCTGCCTGAGGATGAACGCCAGGTCCGCCGGGGTGACCGTGAAGCCCTGGCCTGCGGGAGCAGGGGCGGCGCTGGCCGGGACGGGCAGCAACCCCACCGCGACCGGCAGAAGGGCGGCCGCTGCTGCGGCCACCAGCCGGGCTGGTCGATAGCTCAAGACGGAGCCTTTGCGTTAGAAGACCACTGGTTGGCAGGGGATCGGAATGTGGCCACGATGCGCCTGGCCGCTTGCGGAAACCTTGGACAGCGCCACTCGAGGTGCCACCGGTCAGAGCGCCCTGACCGCGTTCGACACGGCCGTGTAGACGCTCAGCCCACCCCGTTCGGGGCCCGGACCGCAAAACCCGGTCGCTGCCGGCCGGCAGCGACACCCCCCGTGCCCGGGCAACCGCTCGGATCGCCTCGATCCCGGCGAGACCCGGCATCGACAGGTCCATCAACACGATGTCGGGCCTGAGGTCGGTGACGGCAGCGGCCACCAGCCAGCCGTCAGCGATGGCGCCGACGACCTCGATGCGACCCGGGGACGCACGTCGGGCGATCGCAGCCCTTCCGTTGATCCGCCGGGGTCCGGGTCAGCCGAATGACCCCATGACGTCGGCGATGACGTTGACGGTGCCGGCGCTGTTGAAGAAGGTGACCGTGTTGCCGGGACCGAGCGGGACCAGGACCATGTTGGGGATGGTCTGGCCGGCCACGAAGTTC
>JBBRZQ010000223.1:0-5570 GCA_038236535.1 Actinomycetales bacterium | reverse complement strand
GCCGCAGTGGTCGTCAAGCGCCTCGCCGACCGGGGCCAGCTCTCCGGCAGGTTGTGGGGACCGATCCTGAACCCGTCCAACGAAGACTTCCCGCTCGTGTGGAACCTCCTCGGCAAGGGACTTCGCGCCACGTTGACGGCCGCAGCGCTGGCCATCGCGTTCTCCCTGATCATCGGCGGCGTGGTGGCGGTGTCCCGGATGATGCTCGGCCGCACGGCCCGGATACCCATCGTCGGCCTGATCGAGCTGCTGCGCGGCCTGCCCGTCGTGATCACCATCTACTTTGCCAGCCGCGTCCTGCCCGAGCTCGGCGTCGATCTGAGCGGGCTGCCGGGTGGGGCAGGCCTGTGGTACCTGGTCATTGGCCTCACCGCCTACAACTGCGTCATCATCGCCGAGATCATCCGTGCGGGAGTCGCCTCGCTTCCAGGTGGTCAGCGGGAGGCAGCCCTGGCGGTCGGTCTGACGCCGGGGGCCACGATGCGCCTCGTGCTGCTCCCCCAGGCCGTGCGGGTCATGCTGCCCGCCCTCATCAGTCAGCTCGTGGTGATCCTCAAGGACACCTCGCTGGCCGCCGTGCTCGGCCTCTACACCGAGCTTCTGCGACAGGGGAACCTCATCGCCCTCAACCTCCACAACCCGATCCAGATTCTCTCAGTCGTCGGAGTCATCTTCATCCTGATCAACTACAGCCTCAGCCGGATGGCCACCTGGGTCGAGCGGCGATCCTCCCGCAAGATCCGGTCGAAGAGCCTCGAGGGTGTCCCGTCGGAGGCCGGCTGACAGCGAAGGGCCTACCTGGCGAGAGGTAGGCCCTTCGTCGTTACCCCAGCAGCGTAGCCGAACAGAGCGCTGTCGATCACCACTTCGTTGGCGCGATGCGTTGCGCCCGCTGTCGGATGCACGGGCTCACGACTGACCCTGTATCGGGTCCGCCCACACCCGGATCAGGGGCAGATCAGGTCAGGCCCAGCTCCTTGGCCTCTTCCCACAGCTCGGCGCGCACGCTGGGGTGGGCCGCCTGTTCGATCAGGTGGCGCGCCTGCGTCTTCTCGTCATAGCCCCACAGTTTGGCCAGACCCTGCTCGGTCACGATTGCCGTCTGCTGGAACGAGGTCACCGGCTCGTCCAGCAGAGGGACGACAGTGGAGACATCGGCCTTCGGGTGCCAGCTGCGCAGGGCGATGAACGCCTGACCGCCCGGGGAATGCAGAGCCCCGACGATGAAGTCGGTCTGACCGCCATACCCGGAATGGATCCTGGCGTTGATCCGCGATGCGTTCGCCTGTCCGAACAGGTCGACCTCCAGAGCGGAGTTCACGCTCGTCATGGCACGGTTGGCGGCAATCAGCGCCGGGCTGTTGGTCTTCTCGGTCCGCAGCATGCGCACGCGGGGATTCTTGTCCACCCAGTCGTACAGCTCGCGCGAGCCGAAGCAGAAGGAGGCGGTGAGAGGGTGCCCCTCGTCCAGCGCCTTGTGCTTGTCCAGCTCGAGGACGCCGTCGGAGAACATCTCGCTCCACACGCGGAGCCCGCGCCGGCCCGCCAGGGCGTGCAACGTGGAGTCGGGCACCGCCCCGATGCCGAGCTGGAGCGTGGCACCGTCATCGATCAGGCCGGCAATCCGTTCGGCGATGACGCGACTGGAGTCATCAATCGGGTTGGTGTGCGCGGCCACGAGCTCGAAGTCCATCTCCACCGCGAAGTCGACCATCTCGACCTCGACCTGCGCGTCGCCGAACGTGTACGGCATACGGGAGTTGATCACCGCGATCACGAGGCCACCCCTGGCCCGGCAGGCGTCTATGGCAGCGGGAAGGATGTTGACCTTGATCCCCAGGCTCAGCAGGCCCTCGCGCGGCGGCGCGCAGTGCAGCACCACGACATCGGGCGGCAGGGTCCGCGAGAAGAGAAACGGGACCATGGACAGCCTGCTAGGAACGTATGACAGCGCCGGGTGTCGGCGCATCCCCACCCCGACAAAACTGGTCTCGGCGATGACACCGGGGCGCTCGGGCACACCCGCCGCGGCGTTGAGCATATAGATCCGGTAGCTGGAGATCGAACGGTCGATGGCGTCGACAACGGCCCAGGGCGTGGCCACGTTTCCGCTCACCACGACACGTGGAACACCGTCGATCAGCGACAGGCGACGCTCTAGCTGGTCAAGTTCTATCGTGCGCATGCGCTCATCATTCCCGATAGCCACCCCAAACCAACGATCGGGTAGGTGCGCGCCTCGACGGCAGTCCCCAGCCGGTCAGCCGTTCGGTCCTTGCGCGGCCGGCTCTCCGCCGGCCGGAGGTACCGTCTCAGCCAGCCCCGCCGATCGGGCGCCGCCAGCAACCTCGAAACGACGGCCCGTGACGCTGTACGGCTCGATCCTGATGAAGTGCGCCTTCGGCGCCGAATGCCACGGGAAGAGCGGCAGCTCGATCACCTCCAGCACGTCGTAGAGGCGGTTCACCTCTTGGCCCTCGCCCTTGAGCACCACACTCCACGCAGTGCCCGTCTCCGGGTCGTACCCGTCCACCTCGAACGCGACCCAGTGCCCCACGGCCCCCTTGAACTTGGTGCCCAGTGCCGTGCGCATCACCACGCTGCCGTGGTCGACCAGGTGGTTGACCGGGAATATCTCGGGCCGGTCGTCCACGATCACGGCAAGGCGACCGACGCCGGTTTGTCGCAGCAAGGCCCAGGACTCAGTTGCCGAAAGCTCGACCCCGGCGTTCGGCCCGCCACTGCTCGCGTCGTCGCTACCGGTGCTGTCGCTGCTCATCAGGCCAGTCTTGCCGTATGTCAGGCAACACGGAAGACCAACCCGTCCCGAACTGCAGGTCAATGCCCCGGCGTCGGTGGATGAGTGACCGCGAAGACGGCCGCCTGGGTCCGTCGCTCCATGCCGAGCTTGCCCAGAACCGCCGTGATGTAGTTCTTGACCGTCTTCTCGGCCAGCGACATCGCCTCACCGATCTGGCGGTTGGTGAGACCCTGCGCCACGTGATCCAGGATCCTTCGCTCCTGCGGGGAGAGCAGCCGCAGCCGAGGGTCGGTGTCCGCGTTGTTGCTCCATGCCTGCCGGACACGCTTCACCGTAGCGGGGTCGATCAGCTGTTCGCCGGCAGCCACCGCCCGGATGGCCTCGATCAGTCCATTTCCCTTGATGTCCTTGAGCAGGTATCCGGCGGCTCCGGCCAGAATCGCCGTGGCAAGAGCCCGCTCATCGTCATACGAGGTGAGGATCAACCCTGCGATCGAAGGGTCCACGGAACGTACGTCGCGGCATACGTCGATCCCCGAGCCGTCCGGCAGCCTGGCGTCGAAGATGGCCACATCCGGGCGAAGCGCCGGGATCCGGCGGGCCGCCTCGACCGCGGAGCCGGACTCACCGACAACCTCGAAGTCCTCCACCGTCTCAAGCAGCTCACGCAGCCCGCGCCGGACGATCTCATGATCGTCGAGGAGGAATATGCGGATTGTCATCTGTTCGCCTTCCGGTTCCTGTTCCCACCACGGTACCGGTATGGACCCCGCCGTCATGTTGCTGCCTCTCAGGTCGTCTACATCACGTCGCCAGGCCGCGAGGTCACCGGCAGGTCCTGAGTGGGAGTGCGGCCGACCCGCACCGGTGACCAAAATCGCGCACAGCATCGGGACCATGGTCACTCCCCGTTGGCCGGAAGTCCGGCCAACATTAGGTGCATCAGCTGGCCCAACCCGCCACCAATGAACGCGCAACCCGCAGCGAACCGCAACAAGCCCGAGAAAACCAAGATCGTCCGGGAGGACCGCATGTCACAGACCGTCATCGCCGAGGACACCACCGCTCCGTTTGTCGTCGCTTTCGAAGACGGGGACATGTCGATGTCCGACCTGATGGGCGGGAAGGGCGCCAACCTGGCCGAGATGACTCGCCTGGGCCTGCCCGTCCCTCATGGGTTCACCATCACGACGGCCGCCTGCCGCCACTACCTCACGTTCGGCCATGAGCCTGAGGACCTGGCCCACCAGGTCGGCATACATCTTCACGGGCTGGAGAAGGTGACCGGTCGAGCGTTCGGCGACCCCGCGAATCCCCTTCTGGTTTCAGTGCGTTCGGGCGCAAAACGTTCGATGCCGGGGATGATGGACACGGTCCTGAACGTGGGCCTGACCGATGACGTCATCCCCGGACTGGTTGCCCGCGGCGGTGAGCGGTTCGCGTGGGACTGCTATCGGCGGCTCGTGCAGATGTACGGGAAGACCGTGCTGGGAGTCGACGGCGAGCTCTTTGACGAGGCCCTCTCGGCAACGCGCCTGAAGGCAGGTGTGCTCAGCGACACCGAGCTCGACGCCGCCGCGCTTCGAGAGCTCACTCAGACCTTCCGCCGCACGCTGGTCCGTGAGGTGGGCGAGGACCTGCCGCAGGATGCCCGCGAGCAGCTGCGCCGCACTATCGACGCCGTCTTCACCTCGTGGAACTCACCTCGCGCGATGACCTACCGAAGGCACGAGGGCATCGGCGAGGACGCGGGCACCGCGGTCAACATTGTCGAGATGGTCTATGGCAACACCGGTCCCGACTCCGGCAGCGGAGTGTGCTTCACCCGCGACCCTGCCACGGGCGAGTCAGGCGTCTACGGGGACTACCTTCCCAACGCCCAGGGCGAGGATGTGGTCAACGGCAGTCGCACGCCTCTCCCCCTGCAGGAGCTCTCTGACCGGGCACCTGCGATCTATCAGCAGCTGATGGGTCACCTGGGCACCTTGGAGCGGCATTACGCCGACCTGTGCGACGTCGAGTTCACCGTCGAGGACGGCACGCTGTGGATCCTGCAGACACGGGTCGGCAAGCGGAGCCCGGCGGCGGCCTTCACGGTAGCGAGCGCTCTGGTCAAGGAAGGGCTCATCGACCTCGACGAGGCGCTGCTCCGGGTGGATGGGTATCAGCTCGAGAGCCTTCTGCACCCACGGTTCATGTCGGCCGCCGGTGAGCACCTGCTTGCGTCCGGTCTTGCGGCCAGTCCCGGTGCCGCCGTGGGCGAGGCCGTGTTCGACGCGCAGACAGCCGTGTCACAAGCGGCTCAGGGCCGCAAGGTGGTGCTGATGCGCACCGAGACGAGCGCTGACGACGTCGGCGGCATGCTGGCGTCGGTGGCCATCGTCACTGCACGCGGAGGGCGCACCTCGCACGCTGCCGTTGTCGCGCGTGGCATCGGTCGAACCTGCGTCGCGGGGGTCGACGGGCTGGTCATCGACCTCGACACCCGCACCGCGGTATGTCCCGGCGGGCCGATCCGTGAAGGCGACACCATCTCGGTCGACGGCACCACCGGCAAGATCTACCGTGGCGCGCTCGCCGTCCGGCAGAGCCAGGTCGCCGAGCTGCTCGAGACGCACGCGGATGAAGGATCCGGCAGTGAGCCGGCGAAGCAGGCGGAGCCTGTTGCTGGGTCGCTGGCTGCTGCGGTGCTTCAGCTGCTGGCGCACGCCGACCATCGACGGACCATCGGCGTCCGCGCCAATGCCGAGACCACCGCTGACGCGCTGCGGGCCAGGAGCCTGGGTGCCGAGGGCATCGGCCTGTGCCG
>JBBRZQ010000222.1:0-5591 GCA_038236535.1 Actinomycetales bacterium | reverse complement strand
GTGTTCTACCACGGCGGGACCCGGGTCGACCTGACCCTGTCCGGGCCCACCAACGCCGACAATGTCGACCCGTGGCGCGCCGTCACCGACTCCTTGACCTGGCGATGACCACTGACGCGGCAATCGCCGCGGCCGTGGCGACGACGACCGCGCCTCCCGCGCTCGACGCCGAGAACCTCTACCGGTTCTTCCGCGCCGGCGACGAGGAAACGCTGGCCCTGCAGGGGGTGTCCCTGTCCGTCCACCCGGGCGAGACGGTGGCGGTGGTCGGCCCGTCCGGGTCCGGGAAGTCGACCCTGCTGGGCATCCTGGCCGGTCTGGACGAACCCGCCGGAGGCACCGTCACCGTGGCCGGGCACCGGATCAGCCACCAACCCGAACGGGTCCGTGCCGCCCTGCGGGCCACCCGGATCGGGATCCTGCTCCAGACCCGGAACCTGCTGGCCCACCTGGACCTGCGCGCGAACATCCGGCTCGCCCAGAAGGGCGCCACCACCGACCGGGCTCGGCCCGGCGTTGAGGAGCTGCTGGACCAGGTCGGCCTGAGCGGCCGGTCGACGGCGCTGCCGCGGCAGCTGTCGGGGGGGGAGCTGGCCCGGGCCGGGCTCGCCGTCGCGATCGCGAACCGGCCCGACGTCATCCTCGCCGACGAACCCACCGGCGAGCTGGACGGACGCACCGAGCAGCAGGTCCTGGCCCTGCTGCGGCAGTGCGCGGACGCCGGCGCGGGGCTGCTCATCGTCACCCACAGCAGCGACGTCACCGCGGCCGCCGACCGCACTCTCACCCTGACCGACGGACGGATCACCTGATGAACGACCCCAGCTGCCTGGTGACCTGCCTCGAGGTGGCCCACACCTTCGGGTCCGGGCCCACCGCGCTGGTCGCGGTCCACGGCGCCACCTGCACGGTCGCCGCGGGTGACCGGATCGCCATCGCGGGGCCATCCGGGTCCGGCAAGTCGACGCTGCTGCACCTGATGGCCGGGCTGGAGGCACCGACCCACGGCACCCTCAGCTGGCCGGCGCTGCCGACCCCACCCCTGCAGCGGGCTCGCGCCATCGGTGTGGTGTTTCAAAGTCCCAGCCTGATCCCCACCCTGAGCGTGGCGGAGAACGTCGCCCTCCCGTTGGCCCTGGCCGGGGTGGACGACGCCACGGCACGCCTTCGGGTCGGCCGGTGTCTGGAGCAGGTCGACGCCACCGGGCTGGCGAACAGGCTGCCTGACGAGCTGTCCGGCGGGCAGGCGCAACGCGTGGCCGTCGCCCGGGTCCTGGCGCAGCAGCCGCTGCTCATCCTGGCCGACGAACCGACCGGACAGCTCGACCACAGCACCGGGCAACGGGTCCTCGACGCCCTCCTGGCCGCCGCTGACATGGTCAACGCCGCCGTGGTCGTCACGACCCACGACCCGGCCGTCATCGAACGCCTGCGGACCCGGTGGACCATGGACGGCGGCCGCCTGCACACCGGCCGCCTACCCGCCGGGGCCGTAGCGGTGTCCGGGAGCCGGGTATGACCGGCCTGTGGCTGGCCGGCCTGATCCGCCACCGTGCCGGCCGGCTGCTGGGGACCGCGCTGGGTATCTCGCTGGCGGTTGCCCTCATCGCCACCCTCGGGGTGTTCCTGTCCACCTCGCAGGCCACGATGACCAGCCGGGCGGTGGCCTCCGTCGCGGTCGACTGGCAGGTGCAGGTGCAACGCGGGGCGGACCCAGCAACGGTCGAGACGCTGATCCGGACCGCGGACGGCACCGGCTCGCTCGCCGCCGTGCACCTGGGTGAGAGCACCGGCCTGAAGGCCACCACCGGCTCGACCACGCAGAGCACCGGGGCGGCGGTCGTCCTCGGCCTGCCCCCGGGGTACGCGACGACCTTCCCCGGCCAGGTCAGGCAGCTGGCCGGGGCCGCGGACGGGCCGCAGCTGGCGCAGCAGACGGCCGCGAACCTGCACGTGCGACCCGGCGACCAGGTCCTCATCGGCCGGCCCGGATCCTCCCCGGCGCCGGTGACGATCGCCGGTGTCGTCGACCTTCCTCAGGCAGACACCCTGTTCCAGAAGGTCGGCGCCCCGCCGCAGGCCCAGCCGTCCGCGCCACCCGACAACGTCATCCTGCTGCCCGAGACCACGTTCACCGCCGTGTACCCGGCCGGCGCCGGCGTCGAGGTGAGCACCCAGTTCCACCTCGCCCGGACCGGGCCCCTGCCCACCGACCCCGCCGGAGCCTCTGAGGCCGTCCTCGGGGCCGCGCACAACCTGGAGGCGAAAGCGGCCGGGACCGCGCTGGTGGGAGACAACCTGGGCGCTGCCCTGGCCGCCGCCCGCAGCGACGCCGCGTACGCGCAGATGCTGTTCCTGTTCCTGGGGCTACCCGGCGCGGTCCTGGCCGCGTTCCTGACCGCGGCCGCGGCCGGCGCCGGCGCCGGCCGCCGACGCGGCGAGCAGACACTACTGCGCACCCGTGGCCTGTCCGAGGCGGCGGTCCTGCGGCTCGCCGCCGGCGAGGCGGCGGTGGTCGCCGGCCTGGGCTGCGTGCTCGGCCTGCTCATCGCCTGGGGCGGCAGCCGCTTCCTGCTCAGCTCGGACCTCCACGACGTCCCAGCGGCGGTCGCTGCCGGGTGGGGCGGCGCGGCGGTGCTGTTGGCGTTCGCTGTCGCCGGCGCCACCATCGCCGCGCCGACGGTGCGGGACCTGCGAGTGCGGACCGTCACCGCCGCCAGCGGATCGGTTCGCGGGTCGCGGTTGCCGTGGTGGCTGCGGACCGGCGTCGACCTGATCCTGCTCGCCGCCGCCGCCGCAGTGTTCTGGGCCTCCAGCAGCAACGGGTACACCCTCGTCCTGGCCCCCGAGGGCGTGGCCACCGTGTCGGTGTCCTACTGGGCGTTCCTCGGGCCGGCGTTGCTGTGGCTCGGCGCCGCCGGCCTGCTGGCCCGGATCACCCTGCTCACCCTCGCACACGGGCGACGCCCGCTCGCGGCGGCGCTGCGGCCGTTGACCGGGCGGCTCGCCGGGTCGGGCGCGGCCAGCCTGTCCCGGCAGAGACCGGGGCTGGCCCGGGCGGTCGTCCTGCTCGCGCTCTCGCTCTCGTTCGCCGCGTCGACAGCCACGTTCAACGCCACCTACCAGCAGCAGGCCGAAGCCGACGCGCAGCTGACCAACGGCGCCGACGTGACCGTCACCCAGCCCGCCAGCGCCCAGGTTCCGCCGTCGGCCGGCGCGGCGCTGACACACGTGCCCGGGGTGCGTCGGGTCGAACCGGTGCAGCACCGGTTCGCGTACGTCGGCGCGGACCTGCAAGACCTGTTCGGTGTCCAACCGGGCAGCATCGCCTCGGTGACCGCCCTGCAGGACAGCTACTTCACCGGCGGCACCGCCGCCCAGCTGATGGCCCAGCTGACCGCGCACCCGGACTCCGTCCTGGTCAGCGCGGAAACCGTCAAGGACTTCCAGCTGAGCCCCGGCGACCTGATCAACCTGCGACTGCAGGACGGCGCCACCAAGACGTTGAAGAGCGTGCCGTTCCACTTCGCCGGCGTGGTCAGCGAGTTCCCCACCGCCCCCAAGGACAGCTTCTTCGTCGCCAACGCCGACTACGTCACCCGGGCCACCGGCTCCGACGCCGTCGGCGCGTTCCTGATCGACACCGGCGGCACCGACCAACCCCAGGTCGCCGCCGCCGTCCGCGCCCAGCTCGGCCCCGGCGCCGTGGTCACCGACCTCACCCAGACCCGCGGCCGGGTCGGCTCCAGCCTCACCTCCGTCAACCTCGCCGGCCTGACCCGGCTGGAGCTGACCTTCGCGGTGCTGCTCGCGGTCGCCGCCGGCGGCCTGGTCCTGGCCCTCAGCCTCACCGAACGGCGCCGCACCCTCGCCATCATGGCGCTGCTCGGCGCCGCCCGCAGCCAGCTACGTGGCCTCGTCGTCGGCGAGGGACTGCTCATCACCCTCGGCGGCCTGCTCGGTGGCGCCGTCATCGGCACCGCCCTGACCCGGATGCTCGTCACCGTCCTCACCGGGGTCTTCGACCCGCCACCATCCGCCATCGCCGTCCCCTGGGCCTACCTGAGCGTGACCGCCGCCGCCGTGGTCGCGGCGCTGCTCGGCGCGGCCGCGCTCGGCGCACGGGCCACCACCCGACCCGCCGTGGAGGAGCTGCGTGAGCTGTGACACCCCCCCGTACCCGGCCGGCCTGGCTACCATCACCGCCATGGCGCCCGGGCCCCAGACCGCACCCCCCACCGTGACCCGGGTGCTGCTCGTCGAGGACGACGCCACCATCGGCCGGAACCTGGCCGCCGGCCTCAACGCCCACGGGTACCGCACCACCTGGGCCCGGACCGCGGCCGCCGCCCTCTCGCAAGCGGACGCGTCCGACCCCGAAGTGGTGCTGCTCGACCTGGGTCTGCCCGACGGCGACGGCGTCGACATCGCCCGCACCCTCAGAGCCGAGCACCCCGGCGCCCTGATCGTCATCCTCACCGCCCGCACCGACGACATGGACGTGATCATCGGCCTCGACGCAGGAGCCGACGACTACCTGACCAAGCCGTTCAGCCTCACCGTCCTGCTCGCCCGACTGCGCGCGCACCTGCGCACCCGCCCCGCCAGCCCCCCCGAGGACGGCACCACCCTGCACGTCGGTGACCTGATCATCGACACCGCCTCCCGCCGCTGCCACCTGGGCGCCCGCGAGGTCCAGCTGCGCCCCAAGGAGTTCGACCTGCTCACCGCCCTCGCTAGCAGGGCCGGCGCCGCGGTCACCCGGGAGGAGCTGATGGCCCACGTATGGGACGAGAACTGGCACGGCTCCACCAAGACCCTCGACGTGACCATGGCCGCCCTGCGGCAGCGGCTGACCAGCTGCGCCGCGGGAAGCCGGGCACCGCTGATCACCACCCTGCGCGGGCACGGCTACCGCCTCGACGTCGAACCGCGACCCTGAACCCGCATCACCGGGCCGCGGAACTCGTCGACCACTGCGCCCCCTGGTTGCTCGAAACCCCCAGGCAGGGCCAGCACGGCACCCGCCCGAGCGCCGCACAGCCTCCTCCCCACCCCCGCACCCCCAAGGACGTGACATGGCCGCCACACCGCCCCCCGGTCAGCGGCCCACGACCTCGACACCCAGTCCGTGGCCCAGAGTCGCCGTCGGGGCTGTCGTCGTGGTCGTCGGCGTCCTGACCGGTCTGCTCGTCACCGCTGTCGGGGCCGCGAACACCGGCGAGCTCGGCCTCGACGTCACCCTCTCCCAGCATCGGATCCCCGCGCTGACCTGGCTGTCACAGGCCATCGACGTGGTGGCCGGCACGAGGGTCGCGCCGGTACTGCTGCTCCTCGCCAGCGCCCTGATCTGGGTCCGCGCCCGAGCCGGGGCTGCCACGCTCGCCCTACTGACCGCGGTGGGCTGGCTGTCCGTTCAGGTCGGCAAGGTCCTCGTACACCGACCGCGCCCGCCCAGCGACACCGTGCACGCGCTGGTCGTGGAGCAGGCCGCGGACAGCTACCCCAGCGGCCACACCGCGTTCGCGGCCGCCGTGTTGTTCGCCGTCCTGGCCGCCCTGACGCTGCACCGGCGCAGCCGCCGGGGCGCC
>JBBRZQ010000221.1:0-5648 GCA_038236535.1 Actinomycetales bacterium | reverse complement strand
TCCGCCGGCACCGTGACGAGGTGAGGCTCAAGAGGGGTCTGCCCAGCTCAAAGTAGCGCTGCCCTCCTCGTCGACAACAGAGTCGGTTTCGAGTCGAAAGGGGAAGCAGTGATGGGACGTGTGGTGATCGGGATGGACCCGCACAAGCGGTCGGTCAGGATCGAGGTCATGGACGAGCCGGAGAAGGTCATCTCAACCGGCAGGTTCGGCACCGACCGCCCGGGCGCCACCTGGCACAGCGCCTGGTCGCTGATCATGAGTTTGTCCTGGACGTGCCGCCGAAGCTGTCTGCGCGGGTGCGGATCTTCTCCACCGGGCAGGGACCCAGGACCGACCCCACCGACGCGCATTCCATAGCCGTCGTGGCGTGGCGAACAGCAGGTCTGCCGGTGGTCAAGGTCGATGACGCCGCCGCCGCGCTGCGGCTGTTGGTGGACCGCCGTGACGAGCTCGGCGCAGCCCTGACCTTGACGGTCAACAGGCTGCACCGGCTGCTGGCCGATCTGATCCCAGGCGGGGCCAAGACGTTCCTGTCCGCGACCCAGGCCAATGCCCCACTGGCCACGGCGCGCCCACGCGATGTCGTGGGCAAGACCCGCCGCAAGCTAGCCGCCGAGCTCGTTGCTGAACTCGGCGGAATCGACAAGAAGATCAAGGCTGCCAACAAAGAGCTCCGCGAGCTCGTAGCCGCCACCGGGAGCACCCTGCTGGAGCTGAACGGCATCGGCTCGCCGCCGGCAAGACCCCGATGGAATCCATCCGTGCCCTCAAACGCCGACTGTCCGACGTCGTCTACCACCAGCTCGTCGCCGACCAGAAACGGCTACGGCTGGTGAAGGCGGCGGACCCGGGAGGACAAGTGGGGGCGGCTACTGACTCCAGCGCGGCCGAATCCAACCCCAACGTCGACACTTCGGAGAAGTCACTTCCCGGGCCCGTACGCATCGAGGCTACCGCGCCACCTACCGATGGCCCAGACCCTTCGTCAACCCGTTCCCGACGCCCTGTCACAGCGCCGAACCGCAGCCGGCGTCAAGCGCAGTCTGCTTGACACCGGCGAGGACCGGCGCACCATCGACAGGCGGGAACGAGCACCTCTTGACACAGAGGAGAGCCATGAGCGGACGCTTTTCCACGGCTACAGGCGAAAGCCGGACGTTCGAGCTGTCGACGCCGGACCTGGTTTGGTGCTGGGTTCCTCAACGGCAAAGACGCACAGCAGAGCGGGGGCTTTTCGGGTCCAAGTGTGCTTGTCTTGAAGGGCCTGCTGAGGTTCAGCGGCCGCGAGGGGGTCTGATGGACTCGCAAAGGGACGAAGCTGCGACGTCGGGTCTGCTGCTGGGCGGGTTGTCCTCGGCTGACGAGCTGCTGGCCGCGATCGCTGAGCTGCCCGACCCCATCTACATCATGAGGACGGTTCGCAGCACGGAAGGCGAGCTCACCGAGCTCACCTATGAGTACGTGAACCCAGCGGCAGCCGCGCTCCTTCAGAGGCCTGTTGAGTCGATTCTCGGGCACGGGAACAGGGAGCTGTTCCCGTCGGCGGCAGACCCGTCGATCTGGGATAACTACGTCAAGGCGCTGGACACCGGCGAACCGATCTCATGGGTGGTCTCGTTCGATGAAGACGGGATCAAGGGCGCGTTCCGGGTCACTGCCACTGCGTACCTTGACGGGTTGCTGCTGATCACTTCTCAAGATGTCTCTGAGCTGATGGAAACCCAGACTCGGCTGCGCGCAGTCATCGACAGTCTGCTGGACCCGCACATCCAGATGCAGCCGATCCGCGACAGCGCCGGCACGATCATCGACTTCGAGCTGGCCGATGCCAACGCGGCCGCCTGTGAGTACACCAGACAGCCCTACGCAAAGCTGATCGGGATGACGTTGCTCACCCTGGTGCCTGGAGTCTCAAAGGAACTGCTCGGGTGGTTGGTGAGCGTTGTTGATACTGGCGAGCCGTTGATGCTTGACGACTACGTCTACGAGCAGGAGCTGATGGGCGGTGAGCAGCGGCACTACGAGCTTCGGGTCGCGAAGATGGACGGTGGAATCACCTACACCTGGCGCGACGTGACTGATCGGTACCAGGAGTCAGCCGAGGAGCAGGAGCGGCTGGACCAGCTTGAGCAGTTCCAACGACTCACTGTCGGACGTGAGCTCAAGATGATCGAGCTGAAGAAAGAGATCGAGCTTCTCAAGAAGTTTGGAGCACCACCGCCCGGAGCCGATCGCGGCCACCCGTACTAAGAGGCGGCTTCGGCGCCGGCAGAGCGCAACGGAACCCACACCCGGGTTGGGCCGGGCCATGTTTTGGCGTCGTCCCCAGCGCCCCATTAGGCTCGGGAGTCCACGAGACAGGCCCCGGGCATCGACGCGCCGTCCCGGGACCCCGGACTGATGGAGGTCGTCGACGTCATGCCCACCGATAGCCGAGGCGCGGAGCTGGTGCCCATCCGGTTCGAGGCCGAGCTGTCCACCATCGACGACACCAGTCTCGTGCGATTGCCACAGGCAGCGAGCGAGCAGCTGCCGTCGCGTGGTCAGGTGGCCGTGCACGCGACGGTCGACGGTCACCCGTTCGAGGCCGTGGTGGAGCCGGATGGGCGCCGGGGCCACTGGGTCCGCGTCGACCGCCCCCTCCAGCAGGCTGCTGGCATCGGCCTCGGGGACACCGCCCGGCTGACCCTCGAGGTCGCGCCGGACTGGCCGGAGCCGGACGTGCCCCAGGACCTCGCCGCCGCCCTGGCCGCGGCACCGGCGAGAATCCGCGACGTCTGGGAGGACATCACGCCGATGGCCCGGTGGGAGTGGGTCCGCTGGGTCCGGTCGACGAGCACCCCCGCGACACGGCAGCGACGGGTCGCGGTGAGCATCTCCAAGATGGACGGCGGGAAGCGACGACCGTGCTGCTTCGACCTGTCCTCGTGCACCGACCCGGACCTGGCCAGGAGCGGCAAGCTGCGCGAGCCGTCCTAGGCCGCCGGGCTCTTTGCGCCCTGGCGGGTGCCTGGCACTCGACACCATCCGGGATCGCGATGGTGCGGGTCAGACAGCAGTGGTCGGTGCGCTCTGCGGTCGCTGGACCATGTCTGTCTGCTCCGACGGCATGAGGATCCACAAGATGGGGTAGATCAGGATCTGGCTTCCCGGGACAACCATGAGCAGCAGCACGAAGAGCAGTCGTGCGGTCCACGGTGCGATGCCGAAGCGTCGGCCCAGGCCGGCACAGACGCCGCCGAGGACCCGTCCCCGTGGCGGCCGGACCAGACCCTGCCGGGCGAAGTTCTGGTGAATGTCGTTCATGCTCAACGCACTTCCTTCAGATCGGTGTCCGGGGGATCTCCCTGACACCTCCACTGTGCGCTGCCGGAGCTGCTGGGTACATCGGGCTCAACCCTGACCCGACCCTGAAAGCCCCGGCGCAAGATCAGGGGTCGGGTCAGGGTTGAGCAGGCGTCTCCCCGTTTGCGACCTCTTCGATCCAGTCGACCGCCGCGTCGGAAAGGAAGAAGCCGGCTGGATCGTTCTGGCCGACCCACCAGGCGTCCGGCGTGACCGGACCGCCCGCACGGGTGATCTCCGCGATGACCGACGCCGGCAGGGCTTCGCCGTTGTGTGCGATGAGCCAGTCTCGGGTCTCCGGCGCCACCGTGGGCCACCACACTTCCAGGGACATGGACACCACTGTCGCAGAGACCGGCCGACGAGGCGAGCGCTCGGGGCGATGTGCGGAAGACCCGTCCCGCCCTGAAGCATCCCGGACTCCGGCGGTGGGGTGACGGGTGAACGGGTTGAAGTGCGCACTACCGCTGGGTAGATCACCCTGTGGGGAGTCTGAGTCGAGATGACATGGCCGGGGGTTTCACAGGTGAGCCAGCGTGCGGGGATGATCGCAGGTGTCGAGCGGCTGCGGACGGTCTCGGTCGGCCGGGCGGTCGCAGCGTTCCTGATCGCCGGACTGGTCGTGCTGAGTGCTATCGGCGTTGTCGCTGGCGCTGGCGCTGCGCAAGACCGCCAGCGACGAAGCCATCCGTGAGGCCAGGAGGCTGACCAGCCTGGAAGCGACCCAGGTGGTGGGCCAGGTTCTGCGCGACCAGGCCCTTGTGCCGGGGCCGGCCTACGACCAGCTCGACCGGGTGGTCCGCCTTCACGTCCTCGGCGACAGGCCCGGTCGGCTCGGCCAGGTCGGTCGGCTCGGCCAGGTCGGTCGGCTCGGCCAGTTCGGTCGGGGAGCGCCCCGTCGCGCTCCCCGGCCGGGGAGCCGTGCCGTGGCTGTCAGTGCTGCCGCTGTCCCTGGTGATGGCCTACGGTGACGGGTTTTGGCTGACGTCGCTGCGCGGTGCGGTGGGCGCCATCGAGCGCACCCAGAGCCCGTTCGCGAGCTGGTTACGAGAGTCCACGATGGTCCTGCCGGTCTTCGTCTTCGCCGTGCTCGGCGCCCTCACCCTGGCGCTGCGCTGGTTCGGGCCGGTGCTGAGGGCGACAACCCTCGCGGCGACGGCGCTGATGGTCGCTGTAGCCGGCACCATGGCTGGTCTCGCCGTGCTGGCGGCCGATGCGGCCTACGACTACCACCTGCAGGCCGGCCAGCTGCAGCGGATGGATATGAAGCGCGGCGCCGGAGCGGTGAGTCTGCTGACCCGGCAACAGCAGGCGTCGCTCGGGCTGCAGGTGCACTCCGTGTCCTATGGAGCCGGCATGCTCCTGGTCACCAACCTCGTCCTCGTCGGCTGGGTGGTGGCGCTGCGGGGCGGCCGGCTGGACGTCACGTCAGGCCGGCAGCGTGGGGCTCGCCGGCTGGCCGCAGGCCTGGCTGGCGGAAGCCCGACCGGCAGGGTCGACGGCCTGCGGGGGCTGCTGGCTGCCGGGCTGATCGGCAGCGCGCTCATCCACGCCGCGGTGCTGCCGGAGCACCTGGCGGAATGGGTCGCTGCCGCCGCGTTCTTCATCGCCCTGGCCGCTGCGGAGCTCGCCGTCGCAGCCCTGCTCGCTGCTGTCGTCCTGCTGCGTGGCGAGTCCTGGTTACGGCGCAGGCCCCCTCTGTCAGCGCACGTCGGCCGGCTCGCCGTGGTGGCGGTGATCGCTGTCAGCGCCATCGGTATCGGCGGGAGCGGCCTGGCCTGGCTCGACGGACTGGGTGGAGCGCCGACCCAGGTCGTGATGACGACCTCGCGCTGAGCGTCCCCGCTGTCCGATCGGCCCAAGATTGTCCCAAGGTGGGCGGGTCATGGTTACCCGGAGAGTTGCTACACCCGGCCACCAAGCCCAGCCGTGATCGTCAGGCGGAGTGCTTGTCAGTGCGCCGGCTCCGTTTCACACAGTGAAGACGGCCATACAAGACAAGGAGCGAGCTCGTGACCGGTGGAGAAGAAGGCGGACTGTCCCGGCGTACTGCCCTGAGGCTGGGGGCGGCCGGGGGTGTTGGCGCTGCCCTGGTGGCTGCGCAGGGTTTTGGCGGGCCGCTGCTCGCCCGTAAGGGTCTGCTCTCGGCTGATGGTGCGTTTGCGGCGACCTCGACGGCGCTCGGGGACTTGTTGTTCTATATCGAGGCGTTCCCGACCAGCCCGTTGATCATCTCGCCGTTCCGTGACCAGCTGCCGATCCCGAAGGCGATGGCGCCGACCCCGAAGTCGGAGTACAGCGCG
>JBBRZQ010000220.1:0-5661 GCA_038236535.1 Actinomycetales bacterium | reverse complement strand
TCGTGATCGAGCTGGATGTCCGCGTGGTGGTGCAGGTACGACTGTTGGGCCACGATCGCGGCCGGCCCGGCAGGTGTGGCCCCAGCCCACAACACCCTCGGGGCGCCGACTAGGTCGTCGAAGATTCCTCGGCTGGCATTGGGGGACGCCCCGTGATCTTCTGCCCAAGCCGTCAGTGCCGCCTGGGTGAACGAAGCGTCACCTGCAAGATCACCTCGGGTACTCGCCCACCAGTACCGGCCGAGGGCGTCGTCCGACTCGTTCGCGGTGGTCGAGTGGTGGCGCAAAACCGCGTTCAACGCCTGCGACGTGGACCCCCCACCACGCAGCTCGGACACACCCGGGGCCAAGATCAACGTCGACCCAGCCAGAGCCAGCACCGTCAGGGTCCCGACGACAGACCGGCGGGCAGCACGTCGGCGGGCTCCTGCGCGCCGAGCACGAGCGACTGTCTGCGGGTCCGCGGTCAGACTCGACGTGGCCGCGGTCATGGCTTCGCGTAGCTGCTGCTCCACACTCATCGGTGGTCCTCCTGGTCTAGTTCCATCAGCTCGCGCATTCGGGCGAGCGAGCGCGCCGCCTGGCTCTTCACCGTGCCCAGCGCCACCCCAAGAAGGCGGGCTGTCTCTTCTTCGCTCCGGTCCTCCAAGAAACGCAAGATCAGCACTGTGAAGCGCCCCAGGTTTGATGCCGCATCTTTCTGAGTTGGAAGGATGCAGTCATGCCGAAGAAGATCGATCCGATGGTCAGGGAGCGGTGCGTGCGCCAGGTGCTTGACCACCTGGCCGAGTACCCGACGTTGACGGCGGCGGCCGAGGCCGTTGCTCGCCGTGAGGGTGTGGGGAAGGAGTCGGTGCGCCGCTGGGTGGTGCAGGCCCAGATCGACGGTGGACGGCGCCATGGCGTGACCAGCGCGGAGCTGGCGGAGATCAAGGACCTCAAGGCCAAGGTCCGCCGGCTGGAGGAGGACAACGAGATCCTGCGTCGGGCCTCGATTTTCTTCGCGGGGGAACTCGACCCCCGCAACCGCTGATCGTCGCGTTCGTGGACGAACTGCGGGCAGAAGGCCACGCGGTCGAGTCGATCTGCCGGGTCCTGCGCGAGCAGGGCTGCCAGGTCGCCGCGCGGACCTACCGTCTGTGGGCCCAGCCGGGCCGGGCTGTCCCGGCGCGGACGATCAGCGACGCGGTGGTAGTCGACCAGGTCCGGGACCTGGCCTGGACGGACGACCACGAGGGTGTGCGGCGGATGACGGAAGGCCTGTATGGGCGACGCAAGATGACCGCCTTGGTGCGCCGCACCCGACCTGAGGCATCGCCCGGTGCGGTCGACCGGGCGATGCGATCCCTTCACCTGCGAGGGATCCGACGCTCGAAGGGGGTCCGCACCACGATCCCGGGCAAGGACGGCAAGCGGGCCGGTGACCTGCTCGACCGGGACTTCACCGCACCCGCCCCGAACCGGACGTGGGTGATGGACTTCACCTATGTGCGCACCTGGGCCGGGTTCGCGTACGTGGCGTTCATCCTGGACGTGTTCGCCCAGAAGATCCTCGCGTGGAACGTGGCCACGACCAAGGCCGTCGACCTGGTCGACGTGCCCCTGCGGATGGCGCTGTGGCAACGCGACCGCGAGGGCCACCCGATCGTGCGCGGTGAGCTGATCGGCCACGCGGACACCGGGTCGCAATACACCTCCATCCGCTTCACCGACCACCTCGCCGAGGAAGGCATCCGGCCCTCGATCGGATCAGTTGCTGATGCGTACGACAACGCCCTGATGGAGTGCGTGATCGGCCTGTTCAAGACCGAGTGCATCCGCACCACCATCTTCCACCCCGGGCCCTACCGGACCGGCGCCGACGTCGAGTTCGCCACCGCCGGCTGGGTCGACTGGTACAACAACCGGCGCCTGCACAGCACCCTGGGCATGATGAGTCCCATGGAGTTCGAGCAAGCCCACTACGCGACCCTCAACCGAGAGCCGCAACCCGTATGAGAGCGGCAGAAAACCTGGGGCGCTTCACTGCCCGCTGACGGGGAGGGACCTGTTGGAGCAGCGCCACGACGTCGCGGCGGGCGGCCACGTTATTGGAGTGCTCGCGGCCGAAGCCGGCGGCAACCGGGTCGCCTGCCAGCGGCAGACCCGTCTGGGGGTGTCGGCGGCGCCACCGCCGCTCGTTGGAGGCCAGGTTCACCAGGGTGCGGTACGCATACGCGTACGGATCACCGTCGACGCGGCGCCAGGCGACGAACAGCCGTTCCAGGGTGCCCTGAACCAGGTCCTCCGCCGCGTGCCGGTCGCCACTGAGCAAGAACGCCGCGCGCAACAACCGAGTCGATGCCATCGCGGCGAAGTCGTCGAACGACGGTTTGACGCCTGCCTCGACATGGCCGGCCTCACCTCCCTGCACCACGAGCAACTCGCCGTCCATCACACCCCCGCAAGGTCAAAGCATCGCGTTCACGCCGTCACAGGTATCTACACCCCAGACCCCTAAAAGGTTGCGTTCAGACCCGGAGACTGCGACAGGCGTCACCATTCCTGCTCAAGGGGTCATGAGCTCGGTGCGGCATGGGGGGCAGCGCGGAGCATCCACACCAAGGCCGCGAGGGTAGCCAGCAGCAGGATGATGTCGCTGTTGCCGAGGAGAAACTGGATCGGGGTCTGCTGGTACTCGCGGTCATGGGTGTTGGGGACGAACCAGATCACGCGCAGCAGCAGGTCGGACATGAGGGCAGCGCCAAACCACCTTGTGGGCCGTGACCGGTGCTCTGACCGCAATCGGGTGAGGGAGACAAGCAACGGCAGGACGAAGATCCAGTGGTGGACCCAGCTGACCGGTGAGACAGCGAGCATTGTGGCCATGGCCATGGCTTCGGCCAACCAAGGTCGCGCGGGCTCGATCCGCCGCACCGTCGACAACACGATCACCGCGAGCAGGGTGGCGCACAGGATCCAGGGGACTCGCGCGTGCTCGGGACCTCCGACGAGCCGGACGACGACCCCGTTGATCGACTGGTTGCTGACGTAGCCGATGCCCCCGATGCGAGTGGGATCCGCGAAGTACCCGCGGAGCCAGAAGTCCGTGGATGCAGCCGGGTTAAGCGCGAACGCCGCCACGGTGACAGCAACGAACGTCCCTGCGGCGACGGCGGCGTCCCGGGTCCGTCGGACCGCGAGTAGGTACGCGACCAGGAAGAGCGGGGTCAGTTTCAGTGCGGCGGCCACCCCGATCATCAGCCCACGCGGCAGCCGGGTCAGCACACCGCACAGGTCAGCGACCACGAGCAGCGCCACGACGACGTTGATCTGCCCCAGCCCCAAGCCGACGCGCAGCGGGTCGGACAGCGCGACCAGGACAAACACGATCGGGGCGACAACCGGGCTTGTGGCTGCCGCGGGGGCAGCGAACCGGCCCAGAGTCAGACGCACCAGCTGCCACAGGCCAACCAACGAGATCAACATCCACAGAGCCTGCGCGACGCGCAGCGGCGGCCAGGACAAAGGCACGAACGTCAGCGCCGACACCGGCGGGTAGGTGAAGGGAAGCCCGATCGGCGTAACCCGGAGCGTGTACAAGCCGTGGCCGCTGAACGCCGCAGCACCGCCGGCCCGATACACGCCGAAGTCGACCTGGTCTGTTAGCGCCGCCACCGCGAGATAGCCGCAACACACAGCGACTGCCGCCGCCAGGAGGACAACGCGGACCGCCGGGCGCACGGACACCGCCGGTCGCCCGCTCTGTTGATCCTCCACGCTGGCGAATCATGCCCCAATCGGCGGGCGGAGAGGGCTGTCACCGTTAAGAGAGGTGACAACCGGAGGGTGCAAGCGCGCACGGGGTTCGGCCCGTCCGATGTGTCCCGGGACTTCACGGTGACGGGCTGGCCGAACCCGTTGACTCGTTGGTGATGAACTGACCGATGACGTCGTGCCCGTCGGATGCGTAAACAGGCAGCACTGTGGGCTTGCTGGTGCTGGCACCGACTTGCAGACTTGTCGGGGCGGGGACCTCGAGGTCGCGGCTGTAGACGTAGCCGGTCTTGCCGTTCGTTGCGATGACAGCGAGGAGGTCGGGTGTGCCGCCGTCTTTCGCCACGCCATAGGTGAGACCGTCCGCATTGACGCCCCACGCGGAAGTGGTTACGTGGGCGTATGTCGCGACCAGACGCCACTTCTCGCCTGTGCCTGCACGGATGACCGTCGTATGTTGGCCCGCCTGCACGGGGAGTTGCCATCCCATCGCGCCATTGCCCGCGTCTGATTCGGTGCACACCAAGTTCGCGCCGTCCGAAGTGAAGAACGTGCCGGCGGTCAAGCAGGAGAGCTTGATGTCGATGACCGTCGCGCCCGCCGGAGGCGTGCCCAGATCGACGGTCTCAGTGCCAATGCCGGTGACGGTCACGGACGACGCAAGAGGCGTCACGAAATCGGCGCCCGGTAGCGGAACAACGCCGGCCGCAACCGCGACACCTCCGCCGACGAGAAGGACTCCGAGACCCGCACCGAGCGTCACGCGCCGCCGTGCCCAGCGACGCCGGGCGGATGAGGTCTCGACGTGCTCCACGAGCGCCGCGCGAAGGCTCGTCGCGAACCGTTCGTCCATCTTGACGTTCATCGCTGGCCTCCTTGCGAGGTTGCTGTTGGGTCGTACTCGCGGAGTTGTGTTCGCAACCGTTCACGAACGCGGTGCACGCGCGTCTTGGCCGCCGACGCCGTGATGTTCAGGACTGCCGCCGCGTCGGCGAGGGAGAGGTCCTCGAACGCCACAAGGGTGAGCAGGTGCAGATCCTGCTCGGGCAGTGACTGCAGCGCCGACCGCAACTCGGGGTCGATACCCAGGACCGTGCCCTCCAGTGCGACATTCGCGGCGTCTGGTGCCCGCTCCTCACGTGGGAGCCGAGAGAGGAAGGCACGGTAGCGGCGACGAGCACGAACCGAGTTGCGAGACAGGTTGGACGTCGTCACCAGCAGCCACGGCAACACAGAGCCGCCGACGAGGCGAACGTCGCGCCGCCGCCGCCAGAGATCTAGGAACGCCGAAGCCGCGATGTCCTCCGCCTCGTCACGACCTTCGAGCAGGCGAGCAGCCTGACGGAACACCCGGTCACGATGATGGTCGAACAATGTGGCGAAAGCCTCCGCGTCCCCGTCCAGGCAGCGCGCCCAAACCGCCGCCTCATCAGTCTCGTGACCAATCACAACTCATAGTGTCCGGACACGCCTTGCAGGTTTCACCACGCTCCGTTCGTCACGGTCCCCGACGCGCCGTGCCGAACGGACGCCGTCGTTGTCCGTGCGGGGTCCCGTCCCGCGAGGTAGCGGCCGACCAGTTGGAAGGCTCACCGCGAGGGCTGGGCGACATACGGCCACCAGGGGGCTTGGCCGACTCCGTCCGGGAGGCCGGGTCGCGTGCGGCACCGCCGCTCCTGCATAGTTAGGGCACGATTAGGGCACGGACTGTGCCTGGGAGGTGTCTAAACCGGGTCTGACCTGCGGAAACGTGGGTGGGCGATACAGGACTTGAACCTGTGACCTCTTCCGTGTCAAGGAAGCGCGCTACCAGACTGCGCCAATCGCCCATCGAGGTGGAGACGGGATTTGAACCCGTGTACACGGCTTTGCAGGCCGTTGCCTCGCCTCTCGGCCACTCCACCG
>JBBRZQ010000219.1:0-5673 GCA_038236535.1 Actinomycetales bacterium | reverse complement strand
TGTTTGCGTTGTCGCAAACAGAGTCGACCAGGAAGAATCACCATCAAGGGATCCGTGCCGGCGTGTCTCCCACGGCTTGCACTCGGGACCAGGAATCGCTCAGCTCGGAGCAGTCACGAGCTCAAGAGTGCGAAAGTCCACTTACATACCCTGCCCTGACCTTGAACACCACGCTACGGCTTCAGAGCCCATTCCTGCAGGTCACACCCCAATTGGCTACCCCGCTACCTGTGCCAATGCCAGTTGAGTGCGTCGTCACGAGGGTCGCGTCGACGTCGAGGACGACGGTCTCACCCAGGTCAGCGTCCGCAACTTTCGATGCGGGCAGCCCGCCCGGTAGCTGGGACCAGACGTGGGCGCGGACCCCTGCCCGGGCCTTGTCAATGCGTTTCGCCGTCGCGGGGGTGATCCCCTTCAGGGCCCGCCACACCGTCGGGGCGGACGCGACCGATCCGAGGACGCCACCCTGATGGCGCAGGACGTCGATGTCGGCAATGGCTTCACCGCCGCCGGCGATCAAGACCGCGACGTCGACCAGCACCCGCCCCCGGTCGTGCGTCGGGGTGAACCCCCGCCGTGCCAAGGACCCAGACAGGGCGCCGGTCAGACCGACCTGGTCAGCCAGCATCCGGGTCGCGACGTTCCCGGCGTGGGCCACGACCCCGGTCCCGTCCGCGGAGACGACCAACCCGGTGGACCACCGGCCTACCTCGCTCCCGCGGGCCCCCTTGCGACGCGCCCGCCGTGCCGCCTTCTTCGTCGATCGACCCGTTGTACGCTTCACCTGCGAGGTGCCTTCCACTCGAGCGTGCTGAATTCCAGACAAATCCAGTATCTCGTTGTGCGACAGGCACTTTCGCGCTTTCAGGCCGCGTGTCGGGTTAAACTCGGTGAACGGGCGAGGCTAGAGGCGATCATGTACCGCTATGCGGCGACCAACCCCCGACTGTTCGGCTCCGTCGCCCGCGGCGATGCCACGCCGGATAGTGACATTGACCTCTTGGTCGACCTGTTGCCAGGCAACGGGAACGAGTTGCTGCGGGTCTCAGGCATAGCCGAGGAGCTGACAGTGCTTCTTGGGGTCAGAGTCGATGTCGTGGCCGCATCGCTGCTGCGAGGCGAGGTCTCCTCGAGCGCTCTCGCTGACGCGGTGGCGGTGTGAGTCGGTCGGAGGACGACCGGTTAGACGACATCTTGGACGCGATCCAGCGGTGCCAGGACTACGCGCCTCACCTGCGCTCCGACGACTTGGCTCGATGGCCTACGACGCCATGTTGCGCAACTTTTCTGTCATCGGCGAGGCCGTGCGGTCGTTGCCAAGCGAGTCTCGAGCGGCGATGGCTGAGGTTCCGTGGGCGGCGATCGCCGGCTTGCGCAACATCGTCGTGCATGAGTACTTCCGCGTGAATCCAGACGTGGTCCTCGACATCGTCGACCGCGAGCTCGAGGACCTGGCTCACGCAATCCGGAACCGCTGAGGTCAGCCGTCCGAGTCGCCGCGGGCAGACTGGTCAACTAGCGGCGATGTGACGCACAGTCCGGCCGGGTGTTTGGCGCGCGTGTGGCCAGGCGTGTCAACGCCGGGTTCGAAGACCCGGCGCCAGTTCAGCTGGGGCGCGAGGAGCCATGGATCGCTTTCGGCGAATATGCGGTCGCTGTGGTAGCAGTCCTTCGCGACTCTCTGATCTGCCAGGTCAGTGCAGCGGGTGGAGGAGCGCGATCGGGATCACCCGGTCGGTCTTCTTCTCGTAGGCAGCGAATCCCGGGGACGAGGCGGTGACGATGTCGCGGTAGAGCTCGGTGCGCTGCGGTTCGCCGACGATCTCCGGTCTTACCTGGGTCACCGTTCGGCCGATCTGGATCGTCGCCCGCTCTGCCTTGCGGAGGTTCTTGAACCAGTCCGGCTCGACGGGGCCGCCGTTGAACGACCCGACGACCAGCCATCCATCATCGTGGGGGAAGTAGCCGACCGGCGCGGACCGGGGCTCTCCGGACCGGCGTCCGGGGACAGTGAGGATGAGCACGGGGGTCTTCCGGACCGACGCCATCACCCGACCGCCGGTGCCACGGTAAAGGCCGGCCACAGCATGGTTGCCCCACCGTAGGGCGGTGTTCGCGAAGCCCACGGGGGCCCCTCCTTTGGTTGCTGTCGCTGCCGAACCTACTCCGGGCCTAGGGACTGTGGAACAGGTAATCCACCAGGGGGGTCAACTTTCAGATGCCGCGTAGGGGTCAGTTTTCACGTGCCGTTGACAGACATCCGCGAGTCTTCCGAGTCGTGGGCCGCCCGCTCCGCTCTCCTATGAGTCTGGACGGCTACATCGCCCGAGCCGACGGGGACATCGCCTGGCTGACCGATCCGCCACGGATCGTCGGGCATGCGAAGCCCCCCGCGGATCCCCTCGGTGATCCCGGGGTACGGGGAGGACCTGGCCAGCGTCGATCACCTCGTCATGGGCCGTGGGACGTACGAGAAGGTCCTGACCTTCGGCTTCTGGCCCTAGCCGCAGCGCCTAGTCATGGTCCTCAGTCGCACGCTGGCGACCAACGACTATCGAGTCGCCGTGGCGACATCAACCAGGAAACGCTGACGCTGCTCGCTGAGGGAGGCTCGAAAGCGGTCTATGTCGATGGCGGCAAGGTGCTTGCGGACTGGCTTGGTCGCGGCCTGATCGACGACATCGTGCTCACCCGTGCGCCGGTTTTGCTTGGGAGGCGGTATCTCGCTGTTCAGGCTCCTCGACACCGACGTCCATCTGATTCACCTGGCCACTACGTTCAACGAGGCTGGCATGACGAGCAGCCATTACCGGGTCGCGGTGCCCACCGACCTCGGCTGAGCGAACGAGCGGCCATGCCAGGGCCAACTGCGCGCACCCTCGATGATGAGCTCGCCGGCCTGCTCGTTCCCGGCGACGACGCTCGCCAGGCGATGCATGTGCTGTCGCATGATTGCTCTGCCTGCTCTGGTTGCCCTTGTGGCCACCGCGCCCGTGCGCGCGCTCGAGGCCAGGGCCTGCGCCCGGTGCCGCCGTGCGGATGAGCAGGCTGCTGGGCCTGCCTGATCGTGTGGAGGCCGTGCACCTTGTAGTGCGCCATCAGCGGGCGAGGTAGCGGTGTTCGGGTCGGCCGGTGGCGCCGTAGGTCAGGTCGAGTCGGAGGAGGTCTTTGCGGAGCAGGGTGGCGAGGTAGCGCTGGGCTGTGGGCCGGCTGGCTCCGAGGATGGACGCGACCTCGGACGCGCCGATGGGCTGCGTGGCGGAGGTGACGATGTCGAGGACCCGGGCCATGGTCGGCTGGAGCGTCTGGCCGGTGTTGCGGGCCTTGACGTGTTTGGAGCGCAGGCTGAACAGGGCGTCCACGGCTTGCTGGTCGGCTTCGCCCTCCCGCTCGAGGTGTTCCGCCCATGACCGGTACGCCTCCAGCTGCTCACGCAGCGCGACGAAGGTGAAGGGTTTGACCAGGTAGTAGAAGGCGCCGAGTTGCATCGCCGAGCGGACCGACTCGATGTCGCGGGCGGCCGTGACGAGGAGGAAGTCGGGGTTGCGGGCATCGGACCGCGAGATCCGCCGGACCAGGTCGAGTCCGCTGAAGTCGGGCAGGTACATGTCGAGGAGCAGGAGGTCGGGCTGAGCCGACTCGAGGAGGCTCAACGCCTCCGCCCCCGAGTGGGCCTCTCCCACGAGGGTGAAGCCGGGCACCCGCTCGACACCCAGGCCGTGGGCTCGCGCGACGTGGTAGTCGTCGTCGACGACGAGCACCCGGATCATGGGGCGACGTCCTGGGGCAGGCGCAGCGGCAGGGTGACCTCGAAGCAGGCTCCGTCGGGGGAGCTGACGTGGATGCGGCCTCCCGCGCGTGTCACGAGGCGGTGTACGAGCGCGAGGCCGATGCCGCGCCGCATCCCCGCTCGGGGCTCCTTGGTGGAGTAGCCGTCGACGAAGACCTCCTGCAGGTGGGCCGGTTCGATCCCGGGCCCGGTGTCGACGACCCTGAGGTGGACGTCGCGGCCGTCCCGGCCGATGAGGACGGTGACGCTCCCGCGGGGACTTCGGCCGAGCGTGCGGGGGTCGTCGACGACGGCGTCCACGGCGTTGTCGATGAGGTTGCCGATCACGGACACGAGCGGCATGTCGTCGACGTCGACGAGGTCGAGACGGCTCTGCGGGTCGAGGACGACGGCGACGTCGCGTTCCGCCGCGACGGTGATCTTCGCTAGGAGCAGCGCCGTGAGCACCGGTGCCGCGATCCGGGCCCGCAGCTCCTCTCCAGCGAGGGTGGTGCCGGTCTGGATCTCGTTGCTGTAGCGGGTCGCCTCCTCGAACTCGCCGAGCTCGATGAGGACGGAGAGCACGTGCAGCCGGTTGGCGAACTCGTGCTCCTGCGCACGCAGCGCCGTGGTCAGGCTCGACACGGCGTCGAGCTGGCGGACCAGTCCCTCGAGCTCGGTGCGGTCCCGGATGGTGACCACCCAGCCGACGTTGCGCCCGGCGACCTGAACGGGCATCCGGTTGAGGACGAGCAGGTAGTCGTCGGTCACCGCGACGCGGTCCTCGCCGGCCACCCGCCCGACGACGATCTCGCGGACCTGACCGGGTGGCAGCACCTCGTCGACCAGGTCCCCGAGACGGGCCTCGGGGATGGCGAGCAGCCGCCGCGCCTCCTCGTTGAGCACGTTGATCCGGTTGCGGGTATCGACCGCGATGACCCCCTCGCGGACCCCGTGGAGCATCGCCTCCCGCTCCTGGACCAGGGCGACGATCTCCGACGGCTCGAGCCCGAAGGTGACCCGCTTGATTCCCCTCGCGAGGATCAGCGACGCAGCCACCCCCAGGGCCAGGGCGGCGAGCAGCGAGGACAGGAAGCGCCCCATCTGCGCGGAGAGGCGTTGGCTCACCTGCGTCTCGAGGATCCCCACGGAGATCTCGCCGATCGGGTGCCCGGTCGCGTCGAGGACCGGGGCACGGGCGTTGACCGACCGGCCCAGGCTGCCCTCGTCCACGCCCGTGTGGACGGCTCCGTCCAACGCCACCACCGGCTCCTCGATGACCTGCCCGATCAGTGCCGGGTTCGGATGCGAGTAGCGCTTGCCGTGGGCGTCGATGACCACGACGTATGCGGCGTTGAAGTCGCGTCGCAGCCGCTCCGCGAGGGGCGCGAGCCGGCGCTGCGGGTCGCCGCTGGCGAGGTCGCTGGCCACCTCGGGGATGTCGGCCACGGTCCGGGCGATGCTCGTCGCCGCCTCCGTCGTCTGCGCGTCCGTCTGCTCACCGGTGGCCTTGTACACGAGGAAGAACCCGATACCCATCGTCACGCAGATGATCCCGAGCACGGCGATGAGGATCCCCGAGGCCACCGTCCTGCCCAACCGAGGCATGACCCCTCCCTGCGGTAGATAGGCACCCTTGCCCCCCGGGCTCCAGGCGTGGCGCCCGCCCCCCAGCATGACTGAACAGATCGCACAAAACCACGACTAACGCGGCTATCGGACCCAACGCGCACAAGCCTTCCGGGACGCCGCCGCCCGCGCCTACGGTGACGCCACTCAACTCAACGCCGAGCGAAAGGGTCCCAGCGATGACGGCCATCGAGCTACGCCACGTCACCAAGAAGTTCGCCACCGCGGACGGTGGCACCTACACCGCGCTACAGGACATCAGCCTCACCGTCGAG
>JBBRZQ010000218.1:0-5706 GCA_038236535.1 Actinomycetales bacterium | reverse complement strand
GGAGGGAGCGAGATGAGCGCCACCAGCATCGACATCAGCCGCTACACCTACCGGGTCACCTGGTCCGTCGAAGACGACCAGTTCGTCGCCACCTGCCCGGAGTTCCCGTCGCTGTCCTGGCTGGCCGACACTCAGGACGACGCCTTGCACGGACTGGCCGCTCTCATCGCCGAGGTCGTCGACGACCTGCGGGCGGACGGCGAACCGGTGCCCGAACCGCTGTCCTCCCGGGCCTTCTCAGGCAAGTTCAACCTCCGCGTCGGTGAACAGCTCCACCGCAAGCTGGCCATGGAAGCCGCCGAGGAGCACCTCAGCCTGAACCAGTACATCCTGCGCCGACTGACCAACGCATCCTGAGCTGCCGGGCGTCGAGATAGGGTCCAGCGATGAGAACTCGAGTGGCCACTGGTGTGCTCGCCGTCGCTGTGACGCTGGGCGGGTGTGCCACCCCGGACTCTGCGCAGTCGGACCCGACGAACAGGGCGCAATCCCTGTGGTCGGCTCGAACCGACTTCGTCGGAGACAACTCGCGGGTGGCCGAGTTGGCGCACCAGGCGGGATTCGGGCCGGCGGGCACGTACAGCCTCTCCCTCCAGACAGAGCAGTCGCCGTTCGCCATGAATGTGGCCATCGATCATCTCGACAAGCCGTTCGACACCGTCGACTTCAGCGCCAATGCCACACTGATGCTGGGCTTGGTCGCCAACCTCGACAAGGTGTCAGTCACCTCAGACGATCACTCCTACTCGTTGACCGCGTCCAACGCGTCCAAGGTGCTCGGGTACGACGTGAAGGAGCTCGGCCGCGACCGGACCAAGCTCGCGGCATACCTCGACCTCGCAGGCAACTGACCAACCAGGAGCTGTGCGCCGAGCGAGGCGAGTCCGGCCCTCACGACCACACCAGCGGAGTGGCGGGGAACAGATGGAATCTGATCCATCACGATCACCGGGTCAGTGCGCGTAGGCCCGCCTCGGCTCGCGCGACCGCATCGACGTAGGGGCCCGCCATCCGGGGCGTCGCCGCCGTCGCGCTCAAGGCCCGCAGCCGCGATGTGACTCCCGAGGGCACAATCACCTTCATGAGAGACCTCAAAGCAGGGGAACATGAGTGAACCAGTGACCTCGCCCGAAGCCGCAGACGGCTCGGCCGAGCGTGGCAGGTTGGGCGTCGTATGGCACGCGGTGGGACCGGTGGTGCTGACCGTGGCCATCCAAACTGCGCTGCTCGCCGCACTCGTCTGGTTAGCCGCGTCGCTCAGACGGCGGGCACGACGAGGTACGTCAGGTTCCTGAAAACCCGGGCGCGCGGCTCCGCCCGCGATCTGTGCGGCTGACCTTCAGCGGCTATCGGGGTTCACTCTCATGACGCATTCCGCGCGTTCGACGGGGACGGGTTTGCCCATGTCTGGTCACCTTGCCGTGCCCAACAACCGATGCGTAAAGGCTCGGTCATCGCCACCGCTATCCGTGATCGCCGCGCGACCAATTCAGCGCCGCAACAACCGCCGTCAGGCCACCACGATGCAGTCGACGCCCGGCAGGTCCTGGAAGTTTGCGCTGCGGTCTGTGGTCAGGACAGTGCGCTTGGTGGCCGAAGCGGTTGCCGCGATGATCAGGTCGTGCGCTCCGCGTTTGGTTCCGCTGCGGTGGACGTGTGCCAGCAGCTGTCCGTGGATCTCAGCGGTGGCCAGGTCGTAGGGCTCGACCGGCAGCGTGTCAAGAACTCTGCCGAGGAACGCAGCTCGGGCGGCGCGATGCCGCTCGGTGGCAAGTTCAACGCCTGTTCGCAGCTCGGCCACTGTGATGGCCGCGATCACGAGATCGTCATCTTCGGCGATGGCGTCCATGAGTCGCGACCGTCCATGTTCGGACGCGATCAAAACGCCCGTATCAAGGATCAGTCGGCGGGCCATGCCGGCCCTTCGAGCGTGACGGCGTCGCGACCCGCTAGGACGTCAGCGGCGAAGTCCTCGTCAGCTGCATTCGAGCCAAGGAGGGCAACGACCTCAGCGCCGTTGCTTGCGGTTGCCGGGCCGATGAGCGCGATTCGTCGACCCCCACGCGTGACCACGACCGTCTGTCCATGCTCAGCTTCATCCAGCAGGGCAGCGAAGGAACGGCTCGCCTCGGTTGCCGTGATCGTGCGCATGACATCAGATTATCTGATGCATCTGTTTGAGGCAACAGACATCGGGGCGACCCAACGCCAGGGGTGATCACGGTCCTCACGCCGTTGCGTAGAGAATCCTTTCGACCAGGTGTCGTTCGGGTGGAACCGATCGACATCATCGGGCCGACCCCCTCATCGACCCCCATGGGAAACGTTCGCTTCTGCTTGATCCGGTTACCGATGACCCGGCGCGATGCGGTCCTTGGCTGGTGGACGCGGGCTGTCGCTGTGCGATCGCGTTTGCCTCGCTCTGACACTGCGGAGCACGCCGGCCGAAGTCCTGACCGCCGATCGTGCGTGAGACGACCTCGACTTACCCATCCACGTCCGACTGCTCCGATAGGAGATCCCTGGGCTACGGCGGTGAGTTCAGGGTGCCAGCGTGTTCCTGTGCTCCGCCTCCTCTGGGCTGGGCAGAGCATAGGACGTGGCGAAGTCGATCACTCTCTGTGCCGCTGGCCGTTCGGCCGGCTATCGGGATTCACCCACATGGCGCAATGTCGGGCGTACGCCGAGACCCTCAATGCGGTCGTCGACGACCGTGAGGAGGTCGTCATCACCCGGGCCGGCCACGACCCGGTGGTCATCGTCTCCCTTGAAGACTACGAGTCTCTGAAGGAGGCGGCATACCTGCTCAGAAGCCCCGCGAACGCGCGTCGCCTGCTTGACTCCATCGATCGGCTGGAAGCTGGTGAAGGAGTCGAACGGGACCTTGCTGAATGAAGCTCGTCTGGGATGACAGCGCCTGGGCAGGACTACCTGTGGTGGCAAGGTCAGGACCGCAAGACACTCAAACGGATCAACACCCTGATCAAGGACATCGCCCGCAACATAAACGACGGGATCGGCAAACCAGAGCCACTGCGACAAGCGCCGACGAGGTCACCCGCGGCCACGGTCACGGGTTTCAGGGTTACTGGTCACGACGCATCACGGATGACACCGCCTCGTCTACCGGATCACCGATGACCAGATCCGCATAGCCGCCTGTCGATATCACTACGAAGGCTGAGCCGAGACTGCCCACCGCCGTACCTTGGGTTTGGATGATTGCGAGTCACTCTGATTGCGCGAAGAGGGGAAGGTCAGCCGACGTCGCAAGCCCTGGCATTGGGGCCATCAACCAGCATGAGAAACCGAGCTCACCGGGCCGTGACCAGGTTGGAGCCGGGCGAGTTCGGGCCCAGCCCCACACCGTTGCGGGCCCGGACCACGAACCGGTAGTTGCCGGCCGGCAACGTCATCGACAGTGCCCCGAGACGGGCAGGCTGGACAGCCGAGGTGTACCTGGCCACGGCAACCCGGGCCGCGTTGAACCGCACCGCGGTGACCACGTAGCCGTCGACGGCCAGCCCGCCGTTCGACAACGGCGTCCGCCAGCGAGCCAGCGCGGTGCTGGTGCCGCCGGCAACACCCGACGCGGCGACCCCGATGACCGGGGCGCTGGGGATCGTGGCCGGGATCACCGCGGCAGACAGCGCCGAGAAGGCGCCCGTACCGGCCACATTGGTGGCCCTGACCTGGAACCTGACCGCGGTGCCGTTGACCAGGCCGGTCACGCTGAGGCTGGTCGCGCCCGCACTGGCCGGGCGCAGGGCGCCGACCTGGACACCGGTCGCCGCGTTGACCACCCGCACCGAGAACCCGGTGATCGCCGAACCACCGTTGCTGGCCGGCGGCGTCCAGCGGACCAGAGCCGTGGTGCTCCCGCGGGTGACCGCCCCGAGCGTCGGCGCACCGGGCGCCGTCGAAGGGGTCACCGCGTTGGACAGGGCCGAGAAGGCGCCGCTGCCCACCGCGTTGCTGGCCTGGACCTGGAAGCCCACCGCGGTGCCGTTGGCCAGGCCGGTGATGGTGAGGCTGGTCGCCCCCGGCACGGCCGGGTGCAGGGCGCCGATCTGGGTGTTCGTCGCGGTGTCGACCACGCGCACCGAGAAACCGGTGATTGCGGAGCCACCGTCAGAGACTGGCGGAGCCCAGGACACCACTGCCGAGACGTTCCCCACCGTGGCGGTCCCGATCATCGGGGCACCCGGGACGGTTGCCGAGGGGGTAACCGTGTTGGACAGGGCCGAGAAGGGGCCGGTCCCCGCCGCGGTCACCGCCTGAACCTGGAGCCGCACTGCTGTTCCGTTGACCAGCCCGGTGACACTCAGGCTGGTGTCCGCTGCCGCCGCCGGGCGCAGAGCGCCGACCTGGGCGCTCGTCGCTGCGTCGACCACCCGCACCGAGTAGCCCGTGATCGGCCACCCGCCGTTAGCGGCGGGCGGGGTCCAGCTGACGGTCGCTGACGCGATACCCGCGGTGGCCGGGCCGATGACCGGAGCGCCCGCGGTGATGGCGGACGCGCCGCTCCAGGGAGTCGGCTCCAGCGGGCCCACTGCCGGGCCGATCGCCGACTGGGTCGTGGCACCTTCGCCGAAACGCAAGAACGGCAGGTGCCAGAAGTCGAACGGCACCAGGCCGTCACCGGGCTTGACGTTCTCCGGGAAGATGAACTCGAAGACCGGGGCGAAGTACTGCCCGGCGGCGAGCCCGTTGGCCACCTCGTTGGTGGCGTCGTTCTTGTTCAGGCAGGTGTCCAGCGCGGTCAGCACGGGGCTGCCGGAGGCGTCGTTGACCGGAGCCTGAGGCGCACACAGCGAACGAGCCGCGACCCGCAGGGTTCGGGTCGGCTGGCTGAGCAGGCCGGTCGGCGCCTTCCCGGCGCGCAGCCGGGCGCGCTGTGGCTGGGGGCCGGTGTTCTGGGTGGTGATGCCGCCACCGATCGGGTTGCCGTCGGCCTGGACCGGGCCGTTGTTCTCCCCGGTCATCGCGAACGGGGTGGCCCAGCGGTTACGGACCGCGCCGGTCTGCGGGTTGACGTCCTGCAGGTAGATGTCGACCGGGGTCTTGACGTCGGTGGTCTCGGCCTCCAGGAAGATCCGGTCCTGGGTCTCGGTGGCGAAGCCGTTGATCGAGAGCGCGTTGGGGTCGGCGGTGCCGACCCCGAACTGCCCGATGGCCAGGTAGCTGGGCTGGGTGCCGGGCATGGTGTAGATGCCGATGTTGGCCTCGATGGTGTGTGCCGAGAGGTAGTCTCCCGCGGGCGTGGCGCCCTGGATCCGGGTGCCCGAGAAGGTGATCGGGTCGCCCACCTCGAACGGCGCCTGCTGGCGCGGGTCGGGATCGGTCCCGGCTCGGGCCGCGATGCCGGGCATCACATACTGGCTGCAGTATTCCTGTCCCGCGGCCGGGCGGGTCAGCTCACCACTGACCGGCGCGGCGATGCCGGCGACGCTGAAGTTGCGGCAGCCACCGGCCACGGCCGGCACGATGGCGCCGTTGACGGTGACCGGCACGAGGTTGGGCCGGTTTGCCTGGGGGCACAGCGGGTCGTCAGCGACCGCGGGGTCGGTGCGCGGCACGCACAGCGGGTAGCCGGTGCCGGCGTGGATGGTCGGGTTGGCGTCATCGACGCTGAACCGCGGGTCAGGGCTCTGCGGCCGGCCGAAGCGGCCGTTGGGGTCGTTGATCTGAACTGTGGCCGGGGCG
>JBBRZQ010000217.1:0-5854 GCA_038236535.1 Actinomycetales bacterium | reverse complement strand
CAAGGCCCCCTGCGGAGGTGAGGTCTCCGGCCCAAACCCAACGGACAGAGGCAAACTGGGGATCAAACGCTCCACCCTGGTCGACGCCGGAGGCCTACCACTGGGCGTGGTCAGCGCTCCAGCGAACCGGCACGACTCCCCACTGCTGGCACCAACCTTGGACTTACTCAAGGACTTGGGCCCACTACCGGAGAACCCTGCGTCCACCTCGATGCCGGCTACGACTCCGGCGTCACCCGGCTGCTGCTCGCCGAACGGGGACTGCAGGGTGCCATTGCTCACAAGGGGCTGCCCGCACCGGTCCAGGCCACCAAACGTTGGCCGGTCGAACGCACCCACGCCTGACACAACAACTTCTACAAGCTCGCCCGATGCACCGAACGTCGACAGATCGTCGCCGACTTCTACATCGCCTTTGCCAACACCGTCGTCCTGGTCCGCAGGCTTCTACGCCGCGCCTGGATCCTCTACCGCTGGGACACCCAACCCAGCCGCCGGCCCTGACCTATTAGCGCAGTCTCTTAGCCGAACGGCTTTGCTTGTTCATCCGAATGGTCGACTTGGGCTGTTTACCCCGCGCGACTTGCCTGCGTCAGGAGACGGTTGGGGTACCGGTGGTTGCCGGGCCGACCCTGAGGAACGACTGCCCCCATGGACGTACACAACAACGGTGCCGCACACAACATCAGGGCGGACCAATGCTTCGCAACGGCCTGGGGTAGCTCCTTTGTGACCCTCCTGGTCACCTACTGATGAGGTTGATCTCGGCAGTCGCAGCCGCAGCATTGGTGCCTGCCTTCGTTGCCCTTCCCACAGTCTCCTTCGCTGCTGCGGAGGCCCCACGCCCTGTGGCCCCCCAGGTCGTCAACACCGCCATCGGCGGCGTCGACCCGGGCGAGCTAGCGCGCTCACCCATCGCGTTACCGCCCGCGCCTGGCCAAACACTTCTTGGAGCCGGGCCGGAGGCCGCGGACCGCCCTGAGGTCTTGACGTCGAAAAGGGCCACGGCACGTTTTACGGTGGCCGGGGTCTCCTGGTCGCGCACATCCAGGGTGCTCTCCCAGGACGTTCGCGTGCACGTACGAGTCAAAGAGGACACCGGCTGGACGGCCTGGGAGTTGCTGGCCATGCCAGATGAGGGTCCCGACGGTACAACCGCTGAGGGCGCAAACGCCCGCATCGGCTCAACCCCACTGGTCAGCAACGGGGCCACCGGCATCCAGGTCCGGGTCGACACCGCCACGGGGCTCACGCCACCGGATCTGAAGGTCAGCACCATCGACCCGGGCACCTCCGCCGCCGATGACAACCTGAACACCTCAGCCCCAGGCTCGGCGTCGGCGGCCACCCCCGCGCCGGCGATCATCACCCGCGCAAAGTGGGGCGCGGACGAGTCCCTGCGTCGCGGTGTCACCTACAACTCGACCGTCAAGGCGATCACGATCCACCACACCGCCGGCACGAACAACTACACCCCAGCAGGTGCCGCAGCACAGGTCCGGGGCATCTACGCCTACGACACCCTCGGCCTGGGCTGGGACGACATCGCGTACAACTTCCTGGTCGACAAGTGGGGGCGGGTCTACGAAGGCCGGGCCGGTTCCATCACCAAAGCTGTCCGCGGCGCGCACTCGATGGGATTCAACGTCGACACCATGGGAATTTCCGCGATGGGCAACTACGACACCACAGCCGCGCCCGCGGTCATGGTCGAGGCCATGGCCAAAGTGGCCGGCTGGAAGCTCTCCCAGTACGGGGCGAACCCACTCGGCAAGGTCGTGCTGACCTCACAGGGAGGGTCAGGGGCCAAGTACGCCGCCGGCGTCAAGGCAACCCTGGACGTCATCCACCCTCACCGAAACACCTCGTACACCATCTGCCCGGGCAGATACCTGTACGCCCAGATGGCCACCATCCGGGCCAAGGCCGCCAGCTACGCCAGATACTCCCCGCATACCCCCACCCCGCCAACCCCGGCCCCGGCCCCGGTAACGACCGCGAAGCTGTATGCGACGTATGGGAAGCTGATCCTGCGGGTTGGCTCGAAAGGGTCAGCGGTCCGCGACGCCCAGCGCGACCTGAACCGGCGCGGGTATTCCGCCGGTGTCCCCGACGGCGACTTCGGCGCCCAGACCACGACCGGAGTCCTACGATTTCAGAGGGCGGCCCGGTTGCCCCTGAGCGGCATCATCGCCGCAAACGACTGGAAGGCGCTCTCCGGGCTTGCCTACACGACAGCTCCCAAGCCCCCGGCACCGCCGGTGTTGTCGCTGCCAGCGGTCAGGGGCGCAGGATTCGACGCCGACGGCCGCGGCGACGTCATGGGCCGAACCCCAGCCGGCGACCTGTACCTCTACCCCGGCCAGCTCCGCTCATTCAGCAAGCCCGTCCGCGTCGGCTCCGGGTGGAATCTCTTCAACACGGTCCTGGCCGCGGGTGACTTCACCGGCGACGCCAAGAAGGACATCCTCGGCCGGACCCCAGCGGGCAAGCTGTACCTGTACCCCGGCAACGGCAAAGGCGGCTTCGCCACCGGCGCCAAGGTCATCGGCGTCGGCTGGAACAAGTTCAACACGATCCTGTCCCCCGGGGACTTCAGCGGCGACGGCAAAGCCGACATCCTCGCCCGAACCCCAGCCGGCAACCTCTACCTCTACCCCGGCAACGGCAAAGGCGGCTTCGCTGGGGCCGGCAAAATCATCGGTGTCGGCTGGAACAAGTTCAACACGATCCTGTCCCCCGGGGACTTCAGCGGCGACGGCAGAACCGACATCCTCGCCCGAACCCCAGCAGGCAAGCTGTACCTCTACCCCGGCAACGGCAAAGGCGCCTTCGCCACCGGCGCCAAGATCATCGGTGTCGGTTGGAACACGGTCATCACGGTCCTGTCCAGCGGCGACCTGACCGGCGACCGGAAACCGGACCTGCTCGGCAACAAAGCAGACGGACGGACATACCTGTACCCCGGAAACGGCAAAGGCGGCTACAACACCGGATACCAGATACCCGTCAGGTGGGCCGCGGACACCCGACTCTTCGGCGTCCGCTAACCGGAAACGGTTTCAGCGCTGAGGTGCCCGAGAACCAACGACCCAAACCTTTGGGCCAAACGCCTTCGCCGAAGCCCCAGGCTGCCGAACGCCACCCCTGTTGGGCCGGGTGGTGCTACGGGTGGTCGTCGGTGCGCCGGCTCAGTCGGTGACGTTAGAGGTGGTGCGTAGCTGGGCGGACCATTTCTCTTCGATGTGGCCGAAGTGCCAGATGGCTAGGGCGCCGATCCAGGCTGCGAAGAAGAGCCCGACGATGGCGTAGCCGGCGTAGTCCAGTGGGATGTTGGCGATCTCGGAGAGCGGCCCGGAGGTGATGTTGGCCTGGTCGGCGAGGACGCCGATGAGCTCGATGGTGCCGATGATCAGGGCGACTGCGACCGATAGTGCGGTGATGGTGATGTTGTAGAACACCTTGCGCACGGGCTTCATGAACGCCCACCCGTAGGCCGCGTTCATAAAGATGCCGTCGATGGTGTCCATCAGGCACATGCCCGCGGCGAAGAGGATAGGCAGTACCAGGATCGAGTAGAACGGCAGGTTGAAGGCTGCGGCGCCGCCGGCGAGCACGAGCAGACCAACTTCGGTGGCGGTGTCGAACCCCAGGCCGAAGAGGACACCGATCGGGTAGATGTGCCACGCCTTGGTGACGGATTTGGTCAGGCCGCCGAGGAAGCGGTTCATGAACCCGCGCTTGTTGAGCTGGGTTTCGAGCTCTTCCTCGTCGAAGTGGCCGCTGCGCATTCTGCGGAAGACCCTGATGATCCCGATCAGGACGGCGAGGTTCAGCATCCCGAGAATCCACAGGAAGACCCCGGAGACGGAGGCGCCAATGATGCCGGTGACCGAGTGCAGCCCGGAGCTGCCGTCTTCGACCTGCCCGGCCAGTGCCTTGACGCCGACAGAGAGCAGGAACGCCAGCATGAACACGATCGTGGAATGGCCTAGGGAGAACCAGAAACCCACCGACAGGGGCTTGCGGGTATTGCCGGTCACAGTGTTGTCGGCCAGCAGCTTGCGGGTGGTGTTATCGACGGCCGCGATGTGGTCGGCATCAAAGGCGTGCCGCATCCCGAAGGTGTAGGCCAACACCCCCACGCCGACGTTGAAGATGGGATTGTCCCCGCCCAGCTTGAAGTGCTGGGGCACCACGAGCCCGAACAGGACACCGAATCCGACGACGTGCAGCAGGGCGATGAAGCCGAACATGCCCACCAAGGACCGGCGGTCGCGTGCATTCAGGTTGGCTCGGAACTCCGCAAACCGGTTGCGCACGACGGGCTCGACGGTCAGTTGATCGCTCAAGGTGTCCTTCCGGGACGAAGCGTTGCCAAGCAAGGCAGGTCGACCCTAAATCCGATCCGCTCACTATTGCAAGCCTGTAGCAGTAGTGAGCGGATCGGGGGCTTGCTTCGATCCGCTGTCGACGTCCTAACCCACTGCGCCTGCCGAACGAGGTGCCGGGCACGGCTAGGACGCGGCCGGTAACCCGATCAGCATCAGCGGAGATGGCACCCTCGGCCGCTGCCTGCAGCACGAGGTCGACCACCTACGGGGGCGGCTGTTCCTGGCCGGGTCAAAGACGACCCGCCGCCATGCTTGCCACGAGTTCTCCACAGGCGCCCCACCTGGGGGCACAATGTGACCATGACGCTGACCCGTGACGCGGTCACCGAGGACATCCTCGACCATGTCACCCAACTGCTGCACACGCGCGGAGAACGGATGACCGTACCGCGGCGCTGTGTCCTGATCGCTCTCGCAGCACGTGAAGGCCACGTCGCGGCCGAACAGGTAATCACGGACGTCGCCGCACTCGAACCCAGCGTGCACCGCTCAAGCGTCTACCGGACACTCGAGGCATTGACCGCAGCCGGATTGCTCCAGCATGTCCACCTCGCACACGGAGCCACCGCCTACCACCTCGCCAAGCACGCGCACCCGCACGGACAGTGCACCTCCTGCGACGCGGTCGTGGACCTACCTGCCCACCTGCTCGACGCCCTCAGCGCATCAGCCCAAGACCAGTTCGGCTTCATCCTGGATCCACCACACGTGGCACTGTCCGGCACCTGCCGTGACTGCGCCCACCGGCAACAGCTCAGCTAATTCGCTCCGTTCGCTGGCCTCGTAGTAGCGAACGTCGCGGGTTGTCTGGCTGGCCCAGATGGTCGCGGTGATGCATTCCATCTTGGTGGACCATTCTCGTGCCAGGACGGTTCGGATGTGGCGGTGGTGCAGCAGGACGTTACTGCTGCGGCGATTGCGGCTGAACCAGTAGGCGCTGCGGTTGTGTCGGCCCTGGTTCTGGGCGCTGGTCTTGGATTGGTGGGTGGCTCCATGGTCGCGGGTCTCGGGGAACGTCTTGTCTGGTCGGCTCGGCGGTCGCCAGGCGTCGAACTTCATCCAGTGTGCGATGGCGTCACCACCGTCCGGCGGCTGGTAGTGTGGCCGACCGAGTTGCTGCCCGATTTCCGCGGTAACGTGTCGTTGCTGATCGGTGTCACCGCTGGCGAGGTGCCCGCCAGCGGGGTGAGGCGACGAGCTGTGCGAGGTCGACGGCTTCGGGGTAGACGGCGGCGAACAGCCGTGACGCGCTGAACGCGGTGGTCTCGTTGCTGCCCCTTCCGGGACACGAACCGGCGAACCGGGATGCCCTCCTCGAAGAGGGTGTCAGATGGTCTGTGTAAGGGGCGGTTCCCAGATGCTGGCGTGAAGTCAGCATGAAGGAGACTCCAACCATGAACAAGACCACCAACTCGATGCCTTCTTGGGCGATGGACCAGACCAGGAGCATGACCCAGGAT
>JBBRZQ010000216.1:0-5857 GCA_038236535.1 Actinomycetales bacterium | reverse complement strand
TGCGCGCTCCAAGCCGAAGACGGTCCGGCCGGCCCCTCCCGGAAACCGAGGCCACCCTCCTAGCTTGGACCGCCCCCGCGCCAGGCGACCCTGGCGCGATACGCCCTGACGAAGCGAAGTCGGTTCAGATGGATAGCCCTGTCGGCGGTTTCGGGTGAACCAGTGCGTCGGTGGGGGCCGGCACGAGGCTGCCGTCGAGGGTGACCAGCGGGGGCATCGGCTGGCCCAGGGGGCCAGGCCACGGCGCGGTCGGCTCGTGCTGGCGCGGCGGGTTGGGCGGTGGGGGTTGAGTGACCACGGTGCCCGGCGCCGGTGGGACCCCCCTGGTCAGGCCAGGGTCGACGAGGTGCGCCAGCGACGGGGCATCGTCGACCCGCGGGACGTGCATGGGCGGCAGGCCGAGCAGGTCGATGATCGTCTTGGGGATGCTGGCGTGGGAGTGCCACTGGGCGTCGATGTGTTGGCTGACCCTGCCGCCGAACATGATCAGCGGAATCCGTGAACCGCCGATGGCGCCGTACCCGTGCGGGTGCAGCGCGTCGGGGACCGTCTCGATGGCCGGGGTCGGCACCGAGTCGGTGTAGCCGCCCCAGTCGTCCCAGGTGAGCACGAAGGTGGTGTCCGGCCAGCCGCCGCCGTCAATGACGGCCTGGACCCGCTGCCACACCAGGTCGTGGCCCTTGGTGATGTAGCCGGGGTTGCTGATGAAGGGTGGGTGCTCGTCGTAGCCGGATGGGCTCCACACGTAGCACACCTGAGGGAGGGTGCCGGCCTTGGCCATCGGGACGAACTGGCTGGGCGGGTGCACGTGAGCGTTGCCCGGCGCCGTGGTCAACGACGCGTAGAACTTGGTCGGGTAGCCGGACTGGTCCGGGAAGGCAGCCCACCCGATCCCCGCGGCCTGCGCGACGGTGAAGATCGAGGGCAGGTCCCACACCGGGTGCGGGCCCACGAACGGCGGGTTCTTCATCGTCGGCATCTGCCCGCCGACGGCCAGCATGTGACCGGGGGTGGAGTTCGACCCGGACCCGAAGTGGTGGTCGCAGAAGACGAACTGCTTCGCCAGCCACGAGTAGAACGGGATCACCACATCGTTGTCCACCTGCGCGGGCAGCGCCGGGTAGTCCCCCATCGAGTAGTGCACCCACGCGTTGCGGTCGTGGGGCTGGTCGAAGTTCGGCGGGTTGGCCAGCAACGCCCCGTGCTTCGCGACGGCCGCGCCCCACGCTGCCAGCGTCGGGAAGTAGAAGTCCGTGGTCTTGTTCTCCTGCAGGAAAACGATCACCCGGTGCCCAGCGATTCCGCTCACCTTCACCGCCTCCCGATTCCGTCGAGCTCACCGCAACGACAGACCCAGCCAAGCACGACGACCAATGAGCCGCTAGGGGTCACGCCCGTACCTTCGCCCGGGGGCTATCTTTCGCGCAGCGAGTCAAGTGCGTTGGAGGGGTGGGCGTGATCAGCCGGGCGGTGTAGGCCGTCCCGGAAGGGCGTGCGCGATGTCGGGATTCGTCCGAGGCAAGTCCAGCGTTGGGCAGCCGCGGGGGTTGCGACAGGTAGATGCCGTGGGCTCGAAGAGGGAGCCAGCCTGGTAAGCAGCGTCCACGTGTCCGGTTGAGGTGAGCGGGACGCTGCCTACGGGGAGGGTCAGGCAGCGCCTGACCCAGAGGGGTCTGTCGACGAACCGACGGAAGGCTGCGGCGCATTCTTGGCCTCGTCGCCCGCGTGCAGCTTGTCGATCTGCTTGGCGTTGGCGGTCTCGACGCTGAACGTCACCACATCCCCCGCGGCGAGATTGGACAAGGTCGCCTCACCATTCTTGTCGATGTCGCTGCTGCTGGTCACCGTGTACTCGGTGGTCGCGGTGGCGGTCTTGATGGTGACGCTGCTGGTGCCCACCGCCGTCACGGTCCCGGTCAGATCGAGGCCTGCCCCGTGTCCACCACCGTGCGCCTCCTGGGACTCGGGAACGCCGTCAGCGCCGTCGTCTCCGGGGTGTGGATCAGCGGTCGTCGTGCTGGTCGAACCGCCCGTCGGGGGGGTGGGGGTGGGGTTTGCGGCTTGGGCACTGATCGTGGTGGCAAGGACCGCCCCCGCGAGGAGTCCGGCTCCGACGTAGCCGATCTTCATGAGCCGTGAGGTAGGTCTGGGCATTCGTCCTCCAAAATGTTCAAGGCCAAGCGGATTGCCTGGTGTACCCAGGTTGTGGCCAGTCGCTTTGGCGCAGCCAGCGGGGAGTTAGGTGTTGCCTATGATTCCCAGGTCCCTTCGTGCGGCCCGCTGGAGGGTACTGGTTCTGGAAGGGGGCCATGAGACAGGCGTGGGCACTCAAATGCTGGACCAGTAGCGCCACCCTTGAGCCCTCGGGAGCTCCTTCGTCTACAAGCCGGACAACTGCCCCGGCGGCTTCGTCACATTGCTCAGACCGCTGCGTGCACCACCTGACCTACCCAGTGCTGGCCATCACCGCCGTGGCTGTTCAGTCAGTGCAAGGGGTCACTCCATGACCAGTCATGGCCTGGGACAGGCGCACGCTCTCGCCGCTGGCTTCGCGGATCTGGGTCTGAGCACGTCCCGGCACCATGACAGGCGTCCAGCGCGGGCCGGCGGTGACGACGGCGCGCGGTTGATGCCGCCGCGTGGGGCCCGCGCGGCGAAGCCGCCGCGCGGGGAGCTCACGTGTCGCGGGTGCGGGGGTCTTCCGGAGTCCCGGCTAGACTGGAGGTACCGGCAACGGCGGCGGCCTGATCGTGTTCCCCATCCGAAAGTCCCCGCCTGTCATGCCTTACCGCCTCCCGTCGACCGCGACCCACGACAGCCCACCCCGCCCGGAAGCCGTCACTGCGGGCTACGCCACCGGCTCCGCCAGCACCGGGCTCGCTGCTCCCGGGGGGGTGCTCGGGCTGAGCCTGACTCAGGTCCTGGGGGGCGCACTCGCCGCGGTGACGGCGGCTCTGGCCGCCTCCTTCCTCGGCGTCGCCGGCACCATCGCCGGCGCGGCGATCGGGTCCCTCGTGGCCACCGTGGGGTCGGCGGTCTACGACCACTCGCTGCGGACCGCCGGTGCCCGGCTGCGGATCGCCCGGGTCGAGCCCGTCGCCCGGAACGCCTCCCGCGAGCCTGTGGCCGTCCAGGGGCCGCTTCGCGAGCAGGTCCCCGGCTCGCGCCGGCCGCGCCGAGGTGTCGTGCACCTCGCGATCGGAGTCATCGCCGGCATGGTCATCGCGCTGGGGGGCATCACCGCCGTCGAGGCGCTCATCGGGCACCCCCTTTCCAGCTCCACCACCGGCGGCACCTCCATCAGCCAGGCCGCCACCGGGTCGACGCCCACCAGGTCGACCAAGCCCAGCCCCGCCATCCCGAGTACCCCGTCGGTGACGTCCACCCCATCGGCCACCGCCACGCCGCCCCCGAGCACCACCGCCCCGCCGCCCCCGAGCACCGCGGCCACGTCGAACCCAACCGGGACGAGCACGGCCGCGCCCACCTCCGCAGCGCCCAGCGTGTCGCCGTCGCCGACGTCCTCGTCGCCGCCAGGGCCGGCCCCGACGTGGGCGCGCCTCGGCGCGCCCACCGCCTCGACCCCACCCGTCGGCTGAGGTCCGACGCGTTGGGCTGAGGCTTTGCCGCGCTCCCGAGGCGCGGCGCTGAGCACCGTCGGCCTGTCGGTGACCGGCAGCACCACCGACGGCGTGGCGCGGCCTTCGCCGCCGCCGCCTTGGCCTGCTACAACCCTCACGAGCACGACCACCGGCAGCCCTGATCCGCAAGTTGCGGGAGGGCTGGGTGTGGCTGAGCCTTGGTCGCCCTTGGTGGCTCCGCCGCCTCGGCCGCCCGTCCCTCCGGGGCGCCTTGGCCTAAGGTCGAGATGCGCGCCCTGGTCGCTGCTGACGGATCTGTCGCGGAGTGTTCCACGAGCAGATCGCCGGCCTACAACCGGTGCTGGCCGAGCATTTCAGTCAGCACCCGCCCGCTGTGATCTACCTCAGCCAGCCGGGCGTGGCGCACGGGTGGGAGCCCGCGTGATGGGCGAGTTCGGGCAGGACCCCACTCGCTATGCCAAATGCCCTGGCGCGCGAGAGCTACTCCCGGCAGAGCCCCATTGCTCGAGCATCGGGCTACAAGAGCGTCGGGCTCGCTCAGGAGCTGATCGCGCTGGCCGACGGGCACCGCGAGTCGCCCGAGTCGTGGGCCGACCTGCCGCGCGACTGCAAACGCCGCGGGATGACCGCCTCGGTGCTTGCCGCCCGGTGGCATGCTTACCTTGCTATGGAATCCGATGAGGGCGTTGGCCTGTTTGTGTTGATCTTTGCGGTGATGACGGCGCTGCCGTTCGTGATGGCGTGGGTGGAGCAGACCATGGACGGCCCCCGGCCGTCAGGACTGCAGCGCTGGTGGCCGCGGCGGCCCCGCTGAGTCACCTGGCTGGGTCGCGCTGTTCCGCAGGGTCGGGTGTCAGTCGCACCTGGTGTGGGGTGGGGACGGTGGCCGGAGTGTCGTCTCGGGTGGCGCCGGTTCTAGATGGCCGGGGGGTCGCGCGGTGCCGCCAGCCTCATCGACCGGTCATGGCCCGGATAGGCCGAGGCGTGGGTAGAGCAGCGGCAACCCGTCGTCGAGTCCGGCTTTCAACGCGCCCGCGACGTGTCCGCAGCGGGGTAGCTCTCGGTAGCTGACGTTCATTCCGGCCGCTGCCGCGGCGTTGGCCACCCGTCGCGCGCCGGGTTGGAAGCCGGGGTCGTCGGAGCAGATGGTTAAGATCGCGGCGGCGTCCCGGTAGGTGTTGCGGGCGAGGATGCTCACCGGCTTCTGGGCGTTGTAGGCGCGCTGGTCGCCGCCGAAGACCCGTTGCCGGGTGGCGGCGGCGTGTTCCGCGCCGGGGTACTCCTCGCCGGAGATGTCCAGGATGTTGCCCCACAGGTCGGGGTGCTTCGCGCCGAAAGAGATGGCGCACTGACCGCCGTGGGAGTAGCCGGCCACCGTCCAGTGAGCGCGGTCCGGCAGGATGTTCAGGTGGGCGCGGGCCCAAGCGACGACGTCCGTGTTGACGTACGTCTCGACGTTCCCGAACTGGTGCGTGTCGAGGCAAAGGGTGTCGGTGCTCGGGGTGCCGATCTGGTCGGCGACGATGACGATCGGGGCCAGGCCGTGGTGGGTCGCGGCGAGCCGGTCGAGGGCGTCGGCGATGAAGCGGGGGTCGGGGTTGCCGGGTTGGCCCATCATCATCACCACCAGGGGCAGCGCGGGCGGGTGGGCGGTGAGCGCGGCCGGCGGCAGGTAGATCCCGGCTGGTCGTGCGGTGAAGCCGGACACCGACCCGAGGATCGTCACGGTGCCGGTGGTTCCCTGGCCGGGAAGGTCGGCGGGTGGCTGCCAGGTGGTCCACAGCGGGCCTGGCGCGGGGGGATGGCCAGGCATGTTCGCCGGATCGGTCCCTGTCGAGGTCGAGGAACCCGGTGGCCTGAGCAGGGGGGGAAGCGCGACGGGGGCCGCCGGGTCGGCTCCCAGTAGGGAGGCTGGGCTCGGGTTGAGCCCGTAGTGGGCGTTGACGAGCACCGCGGTCCCGGCCAGCATGGCAACCGCAGCCAGCGCGGCTGCGGTCTTGCGCCGCGCGTCGGACCGGTACAGGTTGGCCGCGGCCAGGGCCAGCATCGCGAACGCGGCGACCACCCAGGCGCGGGTCGTCCAGTCCAACGGCGACCCGATCAGGTCCAGGTCGACCTCGGTGACCCACAGGGCGGCCACGCCGGCGCCGGCGCCGGTCAGGACCGCGGCGGAGGCGATGGCGGGCCAGCGCTGGACGCGGCGGGCCGCGAGGAGCACCACGCAGGCGCCGATCAGCGCGGCGGCGGCGGCGACC
>JBBRZQ010000215.1:0-6127 GCA_038236535.1 Actinomycetales bacterium | reverse complement strand
GTTCGAGCCGATGGGCTACGACGAGGCGGTCCGCCTGGCCCTGGCCGAACGTGAGCGTGACCTGGCTCGGAAGTGACGAACCAGCCCAGACACGCGCCGGTTTCAGGCGAAGATCACCAGAGTTGTGGGAGGGTTTCTCGGGTGACGATCCTGCTGACGGGCGCGACCGGGTTTATCGGCAACGAGGTGGTGCGACAGCTTGCGGCAGCAGGCCAGCAGACCCGGGTGATGGTGCGCCGGCCCTCGCGGGCGCGGCTGTTGGCGGGTCTGGATGTCGAGCCGTTGTACGGCGACCTCACGTCGGTCCCGTCGCTTGCCCGCGCGGTCAGGGGGGTTGACGTCGTGATCCATCTGGGTGGTCGCGCGACCTTCGAGCCGTACGCGCGCCTGTTCCCCACGATGGTGGAGGGCACCGAAAACCTCGCCCGGGTCGCCGCCGAGGCCGGCGTCGGGCACATCGTCTACGGGTCCAGCATGTTCGTCTACGACGGGTCGACGGCAATCTGCGACGACACGACAGCAAGCCCGGCGCTCGCCTACGGCAGAGCCAAGGTCGACGCCGAGGCGGCCCTCTCGCGTGCCACCGAGGCAGGCGGGCCGACGGTCGCCAGTGTTCGGCTCCCGCACGTCTACGGACCCCAGAGCCTCCTCTTCGGTCTGGTGCGCCACCGAAAGGTGGTGTTCCCCGGCCCCGGTGACAACCCCTTCGCCCAGCTGCACGTCGAGGATGCTGCGAGGGTGCTGATCGCCGCCGCGCTCCAGCGGTGGTCGGGCACCGCACCGGTCGCCGACGATGAGAGCGTCACCTGGAACGACTTCTTCGAGATCCTGACGACCTTCGCGCCCGAGACCCGGGTAGTGCGGGTTCCCCGGCGCCTCGCCACCGGCGGGGCCGGCATGGCCGGGATGGTGCTGGGCCGGCGCGGACCGACCATGGTCTCCGCCGACACGATCAGGGGCTGGAACCTCTCGTTGCGGCTCACCTCGCGCAGGCTGTGGTCCGAGCTGGATCTGGTTCCTCGCTACCGCGGCGTGCTCGAAGGCATTCCGGCCTGTCTCGATGGGTCCGTCGCGTTCCGCTGGCGCCATCCTGTCTTCGATCATTCGTGACTAACGCTGGCCCGTCACGAGTTGTTGTGATCGGAGCCGGTATGGCGGGGCTCACCGCCGCCCGGCTGCTCGCCGACGCCGGACAGGTGGTGACCGTGCTGGACAAGGGCCGTCGCGCGGGCGGCCGGATCGCGACCAGGAAGCTGGCCGGTGGCGCGTCCGCCGACCACGGCGCCCAGTTCTTCACGGTCCGCAGCGAGGCCTTCTCAGCGGTGGTGGCGCGGTGGCTCGATGCGGCCTCGGTGCGGGCGTGGTGTCGCGGATTCCCCTCCGACGACGGGCATCCCCGGTCCTGCGACGACGACGGGCATCCCCGGTATGTCGGCGCGGGCGGGATGGGCCAGCTGGCGGCGCGGATGGCCCGGGGTCTGGACGTCCGCCTGTCGGTTCACGTCGACGGCGTCGCCAAGATCGGAGGTCGTTGGGCGGCGACCTGGCCGGCGACCCCGTGGGCATCGGCCGGGTTACTGGCGGCCGATGTCGTCGTCCTGACACCACCGGCACCGCAGTCCGCGGCCCTGGTCGCCGGCCAGGTGACGATTCCGGAGCTGGCCTATGCGCCGACGATCTCATTGCTTGTCGCCCTCGGCGGCCTGTCATCGGTTCCCTTTCCCGGTGGCGTCCAGCTCAAGGACGACCCGACCTGGTCGTGGATCGGCGACAACATGGCAAAGGGGGTGTCGCCGGTGCCGGCGCTCACCTTGCATACCACCAGTGAGGTCGCGGCTGCCCGCTGGGAGCAGGACGACGATGTGGTGACCACCGGTCTCCTGGGGGCCGCGGCTCCCTGGCTGGGCGGGGCCGAGATCCTTGACACCAGCCTGCAGCGCTGGCGATATGCGACACCGGTCGAGCCGCCGCATCCCCGGAAGTGCGTGGTGCGGGCCGCAGGTGCCCTGATCTTCGCCGGCGACGGGTATGGCGGTCCCGGGATCGAAGGAGCCTTCCTGTCCGGCCGCGCTGCCGCCGAAGCCGTCCTCAACAGGAGCCCTTGATGCGGAATAGCAGGCGGGGCTCGGCCGGTTGGAGCATTCATGACCGATGAGCCCCCACCCACAGAGGCGAGCCCCGTCGTGGCCGTGGTGGGAGCCACCGGCGGGCTGGGCTCGGCAATCTCGCGTGAGCTGGCGCGGCGCGGCGCCCGGCTCGTGCTGACCGGCCGTGACCCGGCCACGGTGCGTCAGCGCAGCGAGGAACTGCCCGGGTCGGCGAGCACCGTGCTGGACCTGGGCGACCCCGACGCCGGGGACCGGCTCGTCGCAACGGCAACCGTTGCCTTCGGGCGCCTGGACGTGCTGGTGAACGCCGCCGGCATCGTAGCGTTCGGCAACCTGGCCGACACTCCCGACGTCGTGATCGAAGAGCTGTTCCTGACCAACGTGATCGGGCCGCTGTGGCTGCTGCGCCGATGCCTGCCGCTGCTCCAGGCCAGCCGGGGAACCGTGGTGCAGATCTCGGCTGTCGTGGCCGAACAGCCGATGCCAGGCATGGCCGCCTACTCCGCGACCAAGGCCGCGCTGTCCGCAGCCGACGCCGCACTGGCCCGGGAGCTGCGGCGGGTCGGGATACGGGTGCTCGACGTCCGTCCGCCGCACACCAGCACGGGACTGCACGAACGGCCACTGCACGGCTCCGCGCCCCGGCTGGGCTCGGGTCTGGACCCCGAGGCGGTGGCCCGGACCATCGCCGACGCGCTGGCCGAACCCAAACGCCTCCAGCTGCCCTCCGCCGACTTCGCGGCCAGGGCCTCAGGGCAGGAAACACCTGCGTGACGGATGTGTCTTGTCAGAGGCTCTCAGGCAGCCCGAACTCGGTGTGGACGCCCTCGCTGAAGGCGACGTGGTCGGGCGGGCGTGACCCAAGGTCGCCAAGACCGACCAAACGCATCAGGCCATCGTTGAGCCCGATGACCTCAGCGTCGCGCAGGCGCCAGGGCGGGTGGACATTGGGCACGTAGCGGGTGCGACCGAGATGCCGGACGTGGAGCCCCCAGCGGGCGGTGAGGAACTCATCGAGGGCGGTGGCCTTGCGTGGCGCGCCGGCCCTGATCGTGATCGCGCTGGTGACCGCGGCCGCCGGTCTGCGCAGTCGCGTCTCGTAGTGGTGCACGCCCCCGGACGTCGCCGAGTGCCGCATTCGTGCCCAGCGGTATGGCAGGCCGAAAGCCAGTCGGGCTCCTGCCACGATGACCGACCGATCCGTGTCCAGGCTGAGAAAGACGATGCCGCGCCGCCCGGTCTCGTCCACGGAGTACAGCCGGACGTTGGTCTCCAGGAAGGTCCCGGCCCACGGCACCCCGGGTCCCCGCCCGAAGCCGGCGTGCACCATCCGGAACGGGATCAGCCCAACGTAGCTGCGGCCCTCGATGGTGTCGGGGCGCACTCCTGGCGGCATGAAGCGTTCCAGGGGCCGGGGGTCGGCTGCCCAGTGCAGGAAGGTCAGGTCGCGCCAGTCCTGGTTCATGATCACCGGGCCCGCCAGGGCGGGCGCCTGCCCGGAGACCGGCTCAGGCGTCACCGGACTTCCTGACCACGTCATGTGCCTCCCCGCCTCCCCACCGCCAACCCCGCCGGGTGAGCGGAGGATCTCGTCGCCGTACAGAGCTACTTGATGTGTAGGGCAGTGCCACGTTGCTCGATCGTGCCGCGCTTTAACGGAAGTATCCGGGTGAGGGCTTCGAAGCTCGCGCTCAGGCCGGGGATCTTGGCGAAGATCCCTTGCGGTCCGCGGACCATCCGCCCAGTGCTCACGTCGTACTTCGCCCCGTGCCAGGGGCACACGAGACAGCCGTCCTCGGCGATGCTGCCGCCTGCCAGGTCGGCGCGCAGGTGGCGGCACTTGCGACCGACGGCGAAGTAGGTGCCGTTGTTGCCGACGGCGTACTCTTCGACTCCGGTAACGGTGCCTTCGGGGACGCTCGCGGCGGGGACGGAATAACTCATACGGACTCCTTTGTGACGAAAGTTCCGACCGTGGCGTTCAAGATCGGGCCGGTGACGTGGTCTCGACGTCGTGGATGACGCGCAACGCGAGTCGGAGACACCTTAGGGTGAATCCATAACGATCCAGTGTCGGGACTGGCTGCGAAAGTAGGCTACGCCCGCTCTTTGTCAGCGTCTGCGCGCCGAACCGATTGGCTGCCGATCCCCACACGGCGACGACCGAGGCTGCGGCAGGGGCCACGGCTTCCCCATGGCGTGGCGCCTCGCCGACCCTGGCCCGCCCAACGTCTACCCGGGGCCGTGCCCGTCCTGGACATCGGTGGCCCACTTCACGACATGGAGCGAGCCGTGCCGGTCATATCCACCTACGGAAGGTCTTTCGACGCCGCCTCAGGCTCCGTGGCATTACGCCTGGTCCGTCGAGCGCTCATACGTAGCTGCGTGACTCGGGCAACCCCGGCGATGGCTACCGCCAGGCTGCCGCCAACGGCAGCGATGAACAGCGCCATTCCAAGAGGCAGAGACCCAGCGAAACCGAGGTAGTGGACTTCGACGCGCGTTGAGTTCTGAAGGATGAAGATGATGAGTAAGACCAAGAGCAAGATCGCGGTCGCGGTGGCCACCCAGACCGCGCTGACGCGAGTCATCCGTGGAGGCCTCGGTTCAGGCGTTGTGGGATGCGCGGGCCCTGACTCCTCGGGGCTCAGCGGCTGGGGCGAGGTCGGGTCGGTCGTCATGCACCTACCTTCTCTCGAATCTATCCAGATGGCGCAACGCGGTAGTCCAAACTCGGTTGGTCGTCTGACCCGAGAAAACGCCGCACGGTTCGATCCCGGCTGTTACCGACGCTGGTCGGTCCGGCGATCAGCCTGCGATGCGTCCCCCGGAGGCCACCTCGTTCTCTTCGGGGGGCACCAACGCGGTCAGCCAGCAGTGACGCTCCTGTGCTTTGTCAAGCAGCTGTGGCCGTGTTTTCAGGCTCTTGTGACTCATCTGTGGGCGGTTTCAGGCGGCTGCGCGGCCGGGGAGCGGCGGGCACATGCCGCCGAGATCGAGCATGGCAAGGGCGACAAGTGCTTCGGGTGAGCGGAACCCGAAAGCGATCCTGGTCAACAGCCGCAGCTTGGTGTTAACGCTCTCGACCCGGGCGTTGGAAAGGCCGTGGATCAGCGCGGCGTCGATCCCCACGCGATGTGCGCGGATGGACCTGGCGAGTTTCACGAACGCAGGCAGCTGAGAACGCGAGGCCCACCTGAGCCAGGCATCCAGCAGCGCTATGCCGTGGATGCCCTTGAGTTGGAAGACCTGCCTGAGTTGCTCCTTGAGTAGGTAGGCGCGGTAGAGCGGGGCGTTTGTCTTGGCGATCCCGGCCAGGGTCGCGGCCTGGCGTTCGGTGAGGTCTTCGGGGTTCTTCCAGATCGCGAACCTGGCGTTCTTCAGGTCCTTCGCTACGCTCCGCTGACCGTTCTTGCGGGCTGCGTTCCACACGTCGCGGCGGACCTCGTCGAGGGCTTTGGTGGCCCATTGCACGATGTGGAACGGGTTATGCCGACGTCGGCATAACCCGTTTTATTCTGACCTCCGGATTATGCCGATGTGATGGATGTCCTTGCTGGTCAGGAGAGTTTTGGTGTTTGTGAAGTCGGCATAATCCGGCGCTGTTCTGGTCACGCTGGTCTCTTCCCTATGGAGGAGGAAGACCATGCACAGCATCCCCGATCCGTCCATGGTTCGGTTTGTGGGTCCGTTGGCGCCGTACGCGTCAGGCTTGGCAGCCGAGTTGGAATCGTTGGGGTACGCCACGACCTCAGCGGTTATCCAGCTGCAGGTTGCCGCGCATCTGTCGAGATGGCTGGCGGCTGAGCACCTGGGCCCTGCGGACCTGAATGATCCGGTGATCGAGCGGTTTCTGGTTGTCCGCCGGCGAAGTCACACCAACCACTACTCCCGGCAGTCACTGGTCCCGATGCTGGGATACCTGCGCCGGGTTGGTGTGACCCCGCCGGAGTCGGCACCGACGCCGCCATCGGCGGCCGATCCGGTGCTGACCCGGTTCCGCCGTTATCTGCTCGTGG
>JBBRZQ010000214.1:0-6183 GCA_038236535.1 Actinomycetales bacterium | reverse complement strand
GTCGCCGACTATGTGCCCCGGGCACTCGCCACCGCGGTCGCGGGGATCACCGCGCTGCACCTCGCCACCCTGGCACTGACCACGACCACCGCCTCCACAGACGACATGGGACGCGCTGGGCGGCAGATCGCGGCCCAATGCGGCAACACCGGCAGCGGAGCGGGTCCCTACCCAGGTAGCTTCTACTCCGTCCCGCTCATCCTGCTGCTGCTGGTCATCGGCCTGGTCGCCGCGGCAGCGTTGACGGCCGTGGTACGCCGGCCGCGCGGTTTCGCGCCCGACGACGTGGGAGACGACGAACTGCGCCACCGGTCCACGACCCGGGTTCTGGCTGCCGCAGGGGCAGCTGTGGCTGCCAGCCACGTGGGCATCGCATTCTTCGCTGGCACGGCCATGCTCCGGATGGACTGCCAACGCGCCTGGATGCACCCGGTCGGTTGGGTGCTCATGGTGAGCACCCTCGCGGCCCTGCTGCTGGTCGACTGGTTCCTCGGCCGGGTAGTCGCACCCGGAACACTCCCCATACCGTCACCCGCACAACCGGCGGGGACGCGGTGAGCCACGACCTGACCCTTGACCCCGACAACCCGACCCCGCCGTACGAGCAATTGAGGCGCCAGCTCGCGGACCTGATCACGGCGGGACAGCTCGGCCCCGGCGACCGGCTTCCCCCGCTGCGCCAGCTCGCCGGCGACCTGGGAGTCGCCGTCGGCACGGTCGCCCGCACCTACCGTGAACTCGAGCAGGACGGAATGCTCACCTCCCGCCGCGGCGGTGGCACCCGCGTCGCCGGTACCGGACGAGCACCTGCCACGGACCGGCGGCATCTGCTCGGTGGCATGGCGGCGGATTTCGTGGCCCGTGCCCGGGGCCTGGGCTTCACCGATCAGGAAATCGTCGTCGCCCTGGGTCGCCAACTCCCCTTGTAACGTCCGGTAGGGGGACTGTCGCGTCGATCCGGCCACAGCGCGGGCTGCGTCTATATGGGCAAAGTCGACGCCTCTTGGCCGCGCCCGACAGGCGGCGGTGTGACGCATGTCGTCCACCCGCGCGGATCGCCATTAGATCCGTTAGGCGGTTAGTTCGGCCGGACTGCTTCTTTGCATGGTGATGCACGTCGGCAGCAGTCGAGGTCTCGCGCATGGCAGCGTCTGCCGTGCCGCCGGCAGATTTGGAAACGGCCCCCCGGCCAAACCCCGGCCAACGGTGTCCGCAATGGAACGGCCACTGGGACGGCCGACACCGTCGAGGACTCAACGAAGATGCCGCCACGAGCCAGACCGTGCCCGTGGCCAGCACGCCCGTCCATCATTGAAGAAGCCTCCACGATTACAGTGCGGCTGCAAGGGTGTCCAGGTCGGCGTCCACGAGAACCTCGGGTTCGACGTCGGGTTGGCAACGCCGATTCTCGGCACCCTTCCCGCACCACCGAGCACGACACGCCAGCTCTACCCCTGAATTTCGTCATCTAGGACGAGCTCGGGACCCCAACCGCGAAGAGGTCTAAACGATGCCGATCTATGCACTTGACTCACTCGTGCCGCAGATCCACCCGGACGCGTACGTTCACCCCGACGCCGTGGTCATCGGCGACGTCCGGATCGGCGCACAGTCATCGATCTGGCCCGGCGCTGTTCTTCGTGCTGACTTCGGGCAGATCATCATTGGCGAGCGCACGTCGATCCAGGACGGCACCATCCTGCACACAACTCATGAGTGGCCCACCGTGATCGGAGACGACTGCATCGTCGGCCACAACGCCCACCTCGAGGGCTGCACGGTCGAGAACCGCTGCCTCGTGGGGTCGGGTTCGGTCGTACTCAATCGCGCGATCATCGGGGCAGGCTCCCTCGTCGGCGCCAAGGCGTTGGTGCCCGAGGGTCTGCACGTGCCCGAGGACTGTCTGGCACTCGGCAATCCCGCCCGGCCAAGGCCTATGGACACCCAGAGATACGCGCAGTGGATCGCCTCGGGCGTGCGTGCGTACATCAATAACGCCAAGCGCTACCGGGGTGCCCTGCGCAGGCTCGACCTGGGAGACACCCTCGATGGATGACAACGAGTGACAGTTGGCCTTCTTGAGGATCTGCTCGGCGGTCTTGGCCCGGACGAACGGGTGGCAGCGGTCGTTCCACCCATCGCTGAAGGCGCGGATCTTGGTGTTGAGGTCCTTGACCGGGCCGAAGCTGCCGCGGTACGCCTCCAAACGATGGTCCCAACTGGGCGGAGTCGACGCAGGTAGGCCGGGCCGGTCAGACGCCGGCGCCGTATGCGGTCAGGAAGTGGACGCCGTGCCGGTCGAGGTTGCCACGGGCGCGGTCGTAGTGCTCGGTGGTGCGGGGGTCCGCGTGGCGGGCGAGGATCTGGGCGTCACGAAAGGGGATGCCCGTGTCCAGGGCGTTGGCGATCGCGGCGTGCCGTAGTGAGTGTGGGCTGATGTGTCGTGGGATGCCGGCGGTCCGCGCAGGGTGTCGGCGTAGTCCTCGATCCGTACTGCGGCCGCTTCAGAGGCGCGCAGAGCATTGATCCCCAGCAGGTAGGCGAGGGCGCTGTGGTGGACGGTCAGGCTCTGGGCGATCTGGAGGAACCTGATCAGCTCGAGCCGGTCCAGGCCCTGGGTGCGGGACTCGTCGCGGTGAATCTTTGGCAGCCGCGCTTAGACAGCCGGGTCGGAGCCGATGAGGCCGTCGATGTGGCCGAAGCGGAAGTATCCGCGCACGGCGTGCATCATCGTGTTGACCGAGGAGACCATCAGGCCGTGCTCGCCGAGCCCGCGGATGTATAGCTCAACGTGGGCGCGCTGGATCCCGACCAGCAGGTCCAACCCGTTGGACTGGCACCAGGCGAATCACTGCCGCAGCTGGTAGGCGTAAAGGATGTGAGTCCGCCCGGAGTAGCGGGCCAGACATCCCATGGGCTTAGATGTCAAGCTGCTGCTTGTTGGGTGTGCTGGGTCCAGGCAACCGACTCGTCGTAGCGGGTGTGGGTTTTGAGGCAGCCGTGCAGGATGCCGACCAGACGGTTGCCGAGTTGACGCAGGGCCGCGTTGTAGCCGATATCACGGTCCCGCAGTGCGTCGTAGTATGCACGGGCTCCCGGCGATCCACTCAGGGCGCTGAACGCCTGCTGGTGCAGGGCATCAGCCAGTCGCTTGTTGCGTACGTATCGGGCCAGTACGACTTTCTTCTTACCTGAGGCTCGGGTGATGGGGCTGGTGCCCGCGTAGTTCTTGCGAGCACGGGCCCCGTCGTAGCGGGTGGGGTCGTCGCCGAACTCTGCGAGCACCCGGGCGCCCAGGATGGGCCCCAGTCCAGGCTGGCTGAGGTAGATCTCAGCGTCCGGGTGCTGGCCAAAACAGGCCTCGACCGGTCCTTCCAGGGCGGTGATCTGCTCGTTGCAGGTCGTGATCAGGGCAGCCAGGGCCCGGACCGTCGCGCCGTAGGCGGCCGCGATAACCGGCGGCTGGGTGAGGTGCTCAGTGCGAAGCGCAGCCATGATCGCGGTGGTCTTGGTGTCCCGGTCGCGGCGATGGGCCCGCTTCAAGGCGGCGGTGATCTGCGCCCGCGTCAACCGAGCCGCCCCGGCGGGCTCGGGTGCCTTGGTCAGCAACTCCAGGACCTCGGGGGAATCGAGGTCCTCGTAGGCCTCCAGTGCGGCCGGGAAGAACTCCCGCAAGCTGGAACGCAGCCGCAGCACCTGGCGGGTGCGGTCCCAGATCAGCGTCTGGTGCATCCGGGTCAGGACCTTCACCGCACCGGCCTCCTTGCTGTCCCCGGCGACGGTGCGCAGCTGGTGTGAATGGGTGCGGGCCAGGTCGGCCAGAACATGAGCGTCGCCGGCGTCGCTCTTGGCTCCCGAGACACCGTTGCCCTGGCGGGCACGCGCGGACTGCAACGGGTTGATCGCATACACCTCGTACCCGGAGGCGACCAGCGCCGCGACCCACGGACCGCGGTCGGTCTCGATACCGATCTTCACCTCGGCCGCGTCGCTGTCCTCGGGTAGGAACCTCGCAACCAGGGCGTGCAGCCTAGCTATTCCTGAAATGCCTTCCGGTAGGCGGGCTTTGGCAAGTCGCCGCCCGGTCTCGTCCTGGACCTCCACATCATGATGGTCCTCAGCCCAGTCATCTCCGACGAACAACAACCTGATGTCCTCCACTTCGCTCGACTACCCGGCCAGCAGCCTGCAGGAAAACCCGCGACCTAATGGTCAAGTGCTCACACCAACACGGCGGGCACGACATCCCATCAGCGGTTCGTCTTCCCGACCACCAATGGAGACACGATCTGGCCCTAGAACTCGAAGTCCAGGTAGGAAAGAGTGCTCATCCATCGGCGGCTACCAGACACCGAGCCTGTCACAATCTCGGCCCGGTAACCCCCATTAGGTAGGACACCGCCGCCAGTTGCGCGGTCGTCACCGTTGTCGGCTGGAACGGCAAAGGGATGGTCGGATCGGACAGGGAGTCACCTCACGCGGCGACACGTCAAAGGGCCCAGACCCCGCTCACCGCCAACGCGGCCAGGCCCCTGGACCTCATCGACGCTAGTCCCGTTCCACTAGTCGCCGCCGCGTCCGCACGCGGCGATAAGTCGCACCTCATCGCGCCTATGATCGGACGGATTTCCCGCTGTCATCGCGCCGGTAGGAGTGCCGAACGAGGAACGTGACGGGCACGTCAAAAGCCTCAAGTTGGACGCCGTCGCCAGGTCCTCGCGGTCCCGGTCAACGATCCCGCCACGGGACGACCGAGATGACAGCGAACAGCGTCCACATGCTGCGTAGACCGTTCCTCAATCGAGGCGGTGGGCAACACGGAAAAGCTCCCGGATCTGGTTGTCAGGGCACTGAACTCTCGAGTCGTACACGACACGCGCGTTTCCGTAGCGACGCGGGGGCGCCACACCCGGTCATACGACTCGTCAGAGCGTCGGGAAATGCCGGGTCGGACCGCCCGATGGTCTATTGGCGACCTCGACCGACGGATTCGCCGCCGTTGCGTGTAAAGATCCAGGTCGAGCTGCGTCTCGAGACGCAAGTGGCCTGGCGCTGAGAAACCGCCAAATCTGCCGCTCAGCGGGCGCTTGTCCGGTGTAGCCTCGGAGTTCCGCGTCCCCCCCAGATCCTGGAGACGTCGGCTCTTACACTTGCTGCTCCGGACCCTCGGTGGCCTGTGTCCTCAGTCAAGGACCACAGAATCGAGGGCGACATCGTGCCACCACCGCTCCAGACGAGCATCACGCTGATGCGACACTCCCCCTGGCTCTGGCATGTCAGCCGCGCTGGCAAGCGCCTCGGGACCGTCAATGGCGACAGCGTTGACGGCTTCACTGCCAGGGACAACAACCACCACTCCATCGGCAGGGGCTACATCAGCGCCGAGGCGGCGCTGCAAGCCTGGGCCAGTCCCCCTGATGGGAACCCAGCCTTGACGCACGCGCCAAGGGTTTCATTGATGTCGGACAACGACGTCTGAGGGCGACCATCTCAACCGTCTTCTTGTGAAACCACAAGGAGAAATCATTCATGCGCCCGGCGTGACGATGCCGTTTGTCGATCACGTGCGACTCTCGATCTGTTCTTCAGGTCGCACGTGGCCCCTTTGGCGGGACCTAAGTCCCTTCCTTTCGGGCGCACACAAAGCAACCTTTGATGCAACGACAGCGCCCGCCCATAGAGAGTGGCGGGCGCTGCTACGTTCGGGGCCAGCGCTAAGGGCTCGGTGTCCCAGCTGCCAGGCGTGACGCTCCTGCTTGGCCGGGCCTCACCGCCGACGGCGGTGCTTACGAACATCGCGAAGGCAAGATCGCGAAGGCGACCACGTCGGCTGGAACTCCCTGAGCAGGGACGAATTGAGTCCGTATGCGGATCCTCCTGCGCTGCGATCGACCGTCCCGTGAGCGACACCCTTGCGGACACTGATCTTCTTCGGGCTCGGTGCCTCCCGGTCATAGCCGCGGGCCGTTGGCAAGATGTGGGCGCTGAACCTGTCTTGGGAGGGGCGCCGAGAGTAACGTTCTCTCCAGCGTTTCTTAGGTCAGGGCTATCCATCTGAGCCGACTACACTGGTGTGATGCAGTACCGCGGCTCGCAGGGTGGTGCTCTGTACCCGCGTTCGCTGGGCGAGTTCCAGTCATGGTTCGCCACGGACGCGGACTGCTTGGACTATCTGGAGTGGCT
>JBBRZQ010000213.1:0-6194 GCA_038236535.1 Actinomycetales bacterium | reverse complement strand
GGTTGGCGCCGTAGATCGACGAGCAGCCGGTCGCGTTGGCGATGAGCATCCGGTCGCCGAAGAGCTGGGTCAGCGTCTTCAGGTACGGAGTCTCACCGCAGCCTGCGCAGGCGCCAGAGAACTCGAACAGCGGCTGGAGCTGGGAGACACCCTTGACCGTGTCGTGGCGGACCTTGGTGCGGTCCACCTCCGGGATGGTCAGGAAGTGCTCGTAGCTCGTCCGCAGCGCGTCACGGTTCTCCAGCGCATCGGCCAGGTTCAGCGACTTGTGGCTCGGGTCGGTCTTGGAGACCGCCGGGCACACGTCGACGCAGATCCCGCAGCCGGTGCAGTCGTCCGCGGCAATGGCGATGCTGAGCTGGTAGTCGGGCAGGTCCCTCGACTTGAAGGCCTTGCTCTGGAACCCCTCGGGCGCGCCCTCGAGCTGCTCGTTCGGGAAGATCTTGATCCGTACAGCGGTATGAGGACAGGTCACCGCGCACTTGCCGCAGTCGGTGCACAGGTCCGGGTCCCAGATCGGCAGGTCCTGGGCGATGGCCCGCTTCTCCCACTGGGCCGTGCCGGTGGGCCAGACCCCGTCTGCGGGCATCACGCTGACCGGCAGAAGGTCGCCTTCGCCGCGAATGAGCAGCGAGGTGACCTCCTTGACGAAGTCGGGCGCGTCATCGGGCATCGGCGGCATCCGGTGCAACGTGCTGGTCGTGGCGGCCGGCACCTTCACCTCGCTCAGCTGGCTGAGCGCCATGTCCACGGCGGCGAAGTTCTTCTCGACGACCTTGCGGCCGCGCTTGCCGTACTCCTTCTCGATCGAGGCCTTGATCCGCGGGATGACCTCGTCCGCCGGCAGGACACCGGAGACGTGGAAGAAGCAGGGCTGCATGATCGTGTTGATCCGTGCGCCAAGGCCGACATCGCGGGCCACCTGGTGCGCGTCGATGACGAAGAGCTTCAGCTCCTTGTCGATCAGCTGCTGCTGCACCTCGACCGGAAGCTGGTCGAACACCTGCTCGGCCGGGTACGGCGAGTTCAGCAGGATCGTGCCGCCCTGCTTGGCCAGCTCCAGCACCTTCACCGTGCGAAGCAGGGAGAACTGGTGGACCCCGATCACGTCGGCCGACTCGATCAGGTAGGTCGAGTGGATCTCATCCTTGCCGAACCGCAGGTGCGAGACCGTGCCTCCACCGGACTTCTTCGAGTCGAGCACGAAGTAGCCCTGGACGAACTGGTCGGTGCCGTCGCCGATGATCTTGATCGAGTTCTTGTTGGCGCCGACGGTGCCGTCCGAGCCGAGGCCGAAGAACACCGCGGTGACCGCGGAGTGCGGCACGGCGAAGTCGTTGTCGGGCTCGAGCGAGAGGTGCGTGACGTCATCGACGATGCCGACGGTGAAACGGCGCTTCGGCTTGTCCCGGCCCAGCTCGGTGAAGATGCTGGCGACCATCCGCGGCCTGAACTCCTTGCTCGACAGGCCGTAACGACCGCCGATGACGGTCGGCAGCGAGCCGGCGCCGTTGAACATCACGCTGTCCATCAGGGCGGTGGACACGTCCAGGTGCAGCGGCTCGGCCGGCGCACCCGGCTCCTTGCAACGGTCCAGGACGGCGATGTGCTTGGTGCTGGCCGGAAGCGCGGCCAGGAAGGCCTCGACCGGGAACGGGCGGTAGAGCCGGATGGTCAGGTAGCCGACCTTCTCGCCCGAGTCGACCAGGGTGTCGACGGTCTCGCGCACCGCACCGGCACCCGAGCCCATGATCACGATGACCCGCTCGGCGTCCGGAGCTCCGTGGTAGTCGACGAGGTTGTACTGGCGCCCGGTATGCCCTGCGAACTCGTCCATCATCTGTGCCACGATCCCGGGCACGGCGTTGTGGTAGGAGTTGCTGGCCTCGCGGCCCTGGAAGAAGACGTCGGGGTTCTGGGCGGTGCCGCGTGCGGTGGGGGCATCCGGGGTGAGCCCACGCAGGCGGTTCTCCAGCACCAGCTCGTCCGGAAGCATGGCACGCATGACGTCCTGGCTGACGACACTGATCTTGTTGATCTCGTGCGAGGTGCGGAACCCGTCGAAGAAGTGCATGAACGGGATGCGCGCACGCATCGTGGCAGCGTGCGAGATGAGCGCGAAGTCCTGCGCCTCCTGCACCGACGACGAGCAGAGCATCGCCCAGCCGGTCATCCGGGCACTCATCACGTCGGAGTGATCACCGAAGATCGACAGCGCGTGGGTGGCCAGGGTGCGGGCGGCGACGTGGATCACGCACGGCGACAGCTCGCCGGCGATCTTGTACATGTTGGGGAGCATCAGGAGCAGGCCCTGGGACGACGTGAAGGTCGTGCCGAGTGCGCCCTTCTGCACGGCACCGTGCAGCGCGCCGGCCGCACCTGCCTCGGACTGCATCTCGACGACCTCGGGGACCGAGCCCCACAGGTTCGTGCGTCCGGCGGCGGTCCAGGCGTCGGCGTGCTCGCCCATGGTCGACGCGGGAGTGATGGGGTAGATCGCGATCACTTCGCTACAGGCGTGCGCGACTCGCGCGGCCGCCTCGTTACCATCCACACAAGACCAATTCACTGCCACGTCTGCTGCGGCGTCCGCCACGTCATCCTCCGAGATACATAGAACTGCCCAAAAAATGCTCAAACTTGAAGTTGTCGCCGCACCAGTAGAAAGGTACGACCTTGTAAGTATGCGGCCACGGGCACAAGGTCCCCTCCACCCGCGCGCACAGCGAACCCGTTGTGGAGGGCGCGGAACCAGGGAATGCCCCATGCGTCTCGTCACAGTGCCCGCAGACAGGGCCCCTGATGTGGCTCAAGTCACCCGGTCGGGCCCTGTGCGCGGGGTTGCGCGGCCAGCTAGCCCGGTAGGGCCGCTTGCGCCCTGACGGTCCGATCGGGCGCGGGCCGGCTGCTGAGCCAGCGGCCGAGCTCAGCGGCCGGCAGCGGCCCGGTGATGAAGGAGCCCTGCGCCTGGTCACAGCCGAGCCGGGCCAGCTCGTGGTAGGCGGCGTAGGTCTCAACGCCTTCAGCGACCATCCGCAGGCCGAGGCTGTGAGCCATGGCGATGGTGGCGGCGACCAGGGCAGCCGTCCGGTCGTCGTGCGTCATCGGGGAGATGAAGGAGCGATCGAGCTTGAGCTCGTCGATGGGCAGGTCGCGCAGGTAGCTCAGCGAGCTGTAGCCGGTGCCGAAGTCGTCGACCGAGATCTGCACCCCGTTGTGCCGGAGCCGGCCCAGGATCGACCCGGCCCGTTCACGATCGGCCATGAAGAACTCCTCGGTGATCTCCAGCTGCAGGAAGTCCGGCGACACACCCCGGGCGGCGAGCATCGAGGTGACCTGTCTGGGCAGGTCGGAGTCGACCAGCGCACTGGCCGAGAGGTTGACGGCCACGGTCAGCGGGAGGCCCTGGGCCTCCCACTCGGCAGCCTGGTCGAGGGCCGTCGCAAGGACGACCCTGGTCAGCGCGGGCATCAGCCCGGACTCCTCGGCCAGGTGGAGGAAGGCGCCGGGAGGGAGCAGGCCGCGGGTCGGATGGTTCCAGCGGACCAGCGCCTCGACGCTGCGGATCTCGTCGGAGGCCAGGTCGATCTTCGGCTGGTAGTGCACGATGAGCTCGCCGCTGGTCAGCGCGGCGCGCAGCTCCTGCACCGTCTGGAGGCGGTTGACGTCGTTGGCGTCGTCGGCGACGTTGTACAGGTGATGGCCCTGGGACGTGGCCTTGGCCTTGTACATGGCGATGTCCGCCTTGCGCAGCAGTGCCCCCAGGTCAGGGCCGTCCTCCGGGAACTGCGAGATCCCCACGCTCACGCTGGTGTGCAGGGTGACGTCGCCGAGGTCGAACGGCTCGTCCAGAGCGGTGTGCAGCTTCACGGCCAGGTCCACCGCCTCACTGGGCCCGGCATCATCGAGCAGGACTGCGAACTCGTCGCCGCCCAGCCGCGCCAGCACGTCGTCGGCCCGTAGCTGCTCCCGCAGACGGACGCCCACCAGGATCAGCAGCTGGTCCCCGGCATAGTGGCCCAGGCTGTCGTTGACCTCCTTGAACTTGTTCAGGTCCAGCATCAGCAGCGCCTGGCGCCGCCGCCGTGGCTCCAGCAGGCGGGTCCGCCCCTCGGCATACAGGGCCCGCCGGTTGGGCAGCCCGGTCAGCTCGTCGGTCGCGGCGGCGAGCCGGCGCAGGTCCGCCATCCGCCCGAGCAGCCGGTAGGCCAGCTGGGCCCGGGCCGCGGCCGCCAGCAACGTCACGCCGGCCAGGAGGACCGCGAGGGTTGACAGGTGAACCCTGGTGCCGAGCATCAGCACCGCCAGCCCGGCCAGGGTGGCCACCGAAGCGACCGCCAGCGCCGTGGCACTGGTCGCCGGCCGCAGCTCCTGCGCCGCCGGCCGATCCCGCTGGCCGGCCCGGTCGACCCACAGAGCCACCAGAGCGAGCCCCAGCGGCCAGCTGGCATCCAGCAGGGTGCCGAGCACATAGGTGCCCGCGGTCACCTGCAGCGCGTAGGCCACATCGGCCGCGGCATAGACCAGCAGGCCGACGATCAGCAAGCTCCACCACTCACCGACCCGCACGCCGCGCACGGCGGCGATCCCGGCGACGGTGGCCACCAGCGCCAGGTCGAGCATCGGGTAGGCGACCGCCACCACCATGGCCAGCGACCAGTGACCCGCGGTGGCCGTGGCCAGCACCGGGCTGAGCACGATGGCCAGCAGGGTGGCCGCACCCAGGGAGCCCACCGCGCTGTCCAGCCAGACCGACCCGGCCAGCCCACGCACCTGACGGCGGACCGCCGCGAACAGCGCCGCCATCATCAGGACGGTGAACGACAGGTACGCGACGTCCCCGAGTGAGGGGAACGGGACCGCGGCGTTCACTGCCAGCGCTACCGTCCAGTAGGTGTCCCCGAGGGCGTACGACGTCACTGCCAGGGCGGCGAGCAGGACCTCGACTCGCCGAAACCCCACCCGGGAGACCGCCAGCCAGCAGACGGCGACGGGCAGCCAGTCGGTCAGCAGTCCCAGCCAGCTGTCCACGGCCACGCTCGCCCAGTGGTGCTCGGCCGGGTTCGAGATCTGTCCGCGCACCAGCAGACCGGTCGCGTAGGCGGTCACCGCCAGGCCCATCGCCCAGAGCAGCCCCACCCGCAGGCTCAGGCGCGCGCGGAGCAGCACCTCACGCCCTCGTGCTGGAAAGCTCGCATATATTGGCTCCCGGTCAGTGGATCGGCCGCAGATACGGCTTCACCGGACACTACGGACTCGGGGCGGGTGGCATCGGAATACCGGGAAACTCTGACCGAAGGACCGAGGCGAGGTCGGCCGAATGGCTGGTGGGCGACTCCGGGATCTTCGCGTCCAGGTCCGGGCGTCGTCCCGCCGGTCAGCCCGCCGTCGCCGGAACAGATCGTCAGCCTTCCGGGCCCGTTGCCCGTCCGGTGTGCCTACGGGCAGGTGGCCTTTCCCACGCTGGCCTTTGCCACCAGATCCGAGTGTGCCGTCACGACGATGTGGCAGCCCGCACTCGTGAGGGTGACGGTGCTCCTGGCGGCGTCCAGCCGCGGGACCGAAAAGTCCAGCTGGACGAAGATGTGAGGGGTCGCCTTGGCCTTGGCGCGCACTTCCACCTGGTCCTTGGTATTGACGGTGGAGAAGCCGACCAGCGTGGCCGTCGAGACGTGCAGGTCTGCGGAGGTGGCGTTGAGCGCCTGGGTGACCAGGCTCGCCTCACTCCGCAGGCGGACCTGCGCCGCCGAGTTGGCCGGCGCCGACGGCGAGGCTTCTGGCGCTGATGAGCAGGCTGAGAGGCTGCCGGCGGCCAGGAAGCCCACCCCGGCAACCAGGAGCAACGAGGTGGCGCGGGGACCTGGCATCCTGGTGGGCCCTTCCGTTTGGTCGTTCGGTGGCATCGCTTGCCGGAATCGCACCGGGCCCGGAGACGAGGAACGCACCCGGTCCATCATCGACGCCAGCTTCGGCGTATCAGCGGACCGGGTGCGGACAGACGGGGCGGTCTGACGCTCCGTCGCAGGTCAGAGACCTCTCGCGCTCAGGCGGCTTTCTTGGTCTCCTACTAGGCATGCGTGACTGAGGATTGTTGATAGTTGTTGGCATAAGGGGTCTGACCTGCACATATGTCGTTTGCGATGGTTGACGCTTGATGGTGGCAGATGAACCTACCAAGGACTTTTCAAGGACTC
>JBBRZQ010000212.1:0-6234 GCA_038236535.1 Actinomycetales bacterium | reverse complement strand
GCCAGCTCGCGCGGCACGGACGACACGGCGTTCAGGCGATTGTTGAGTTCGATCAGGGCCGCGATGGCGGTGTTGAACCGCAGCGTGGCGATGTCCTCGCCCACTTTCTTGATCGTGCGGTGCATCTGCCGATCGATATCGTCGGGGATCGGGCCGTCGCCCAGGCGGTCGCCGTGCGGCGACTTCTCGTCGTTGCCGATCAGGTTGCGCCAGACAGCGCTGAGGAACCGCGACATGCCCACGATGTCGCGCGTGCTCCAGGGCTTCTGGGATTCCAGCGGGCCCATGTACATCTCGTAGAGGCGCAGGGCGTCGGCGCCATAGTCGCGCACCACGTCGTCGGGGTTGAGCACGTTGCCGCGGCTCTTGCTCATCTTGAAGCTGCGCGCATCCACGCGGACGGCGGGATCGGACTTGAGGGCAAACGTCTCGCCGGTCTTCTGCACCTCATCTTCGGTGATGCGCCGGCCGTAGATTCGCCGGCCAGTGGATTTATGCAGGCCAAAGAGGCGCACGCCGTCGGGGGTCGCCTCCTCGTCGATGTCGCCGATCTCCGAGGCGCTGACCAGCGCGCCCGATTCCTCGGCGAAGGCGTGATATTCCATCTCGCCCAGGATCAGGCCCTGGTTGACCAGCCGCTTGAAGGGCTCGGGCGACGAGACGTGGCCCAGGTCGAAGAGCACCTTGTGCCAGAAGCGCGAGTACAGCAGGTGCAGCACCGCGTGCTCGACGCCGCCGACATACAGATCGACACCGCCCGGGTCCATCGTGCCGACGGCCGATCCCACCACGGGCTCGGCCTGCTTGCCCATCCAGTACTTCTCGACGTCGGGATCGACCAGGACGTCCTCGTTGGCGGGGTCCAGATAGCGCAGCTCGTACCAGCAGGAGCCGGCCCAGTTGGGCATCGTGTTGGTCTCCCGGCGGTACTTCTTCATCCCATCGCCCAGGTCCAGCTCGACGTTGACCCACTCCTGCGCGCGGGCCAGCGGCGGCGCCGGGTTGGACTCCGCGTCCTGCGGGTCGAAGGTGGCCGGCGAGTAGTCGGCAACCTCGGGCAGCAGCACCGGCAGCATCGACTCGGGCAGCGCGATCGCGTTGCCTGCCTCGTCGTACACGATCGGGAACGGCTCGCCCCAGTAGCGCTGCCGGGAGAACAGCCAGTCGCGCAGCTTGTAGGTGATCGTCTCCTCGCCCAGGTTCTTGTCCCGCAGCCACTCGATGGTCTTGGCCTTGGCCTCGGCGACGGCCAGGCCGTTCAGCGAGATCTCCTCGTTGGCGGAGTTGATCGCCAGCCCGTCGCCGGTGAACGCCTCGTCCTGCGGGTGACCCAGCGGAGGCTGCACGGTGCGGATGATCGGCAGCTCGAACTTGGTCGCGAACTCGTAGTCGCGCACGTCCTGACCTGGCACCGCCATGATCGCGCCGGTGCCGTAGCCCATCAGCACGTAGTCGGCCACGAAGACCGGAATCGCCCGCCCGTCAACGGGATTGATCGCAAAGGCGCCGGTGAACGCGCCGGTCTTGTCCTTGCCCTCGGACTGCCGCTCGACGTCGCTCTTGCGCGAGGCGCTCTGCCGGTATGCCGCCACAGCCTCCCGGGGCGTGACGCTCGCGCGGCCGCCGGGAACCCAGGCGTCCAGGGTGCCCTCGGGCCAGCCGTCCACCGGGACGATGGAGTCCACCAGCGGATGCTCCGGCGCCAGCACCATGAAGGTGGCACCGAACAGCGTGTCCGGGCGGGTGGTGAAGACGTCGATCGCGACAGTCCTGGCCGGGTCACCGGTCGCCGAGCCGTCGGCCACCGGCGCCCGGAAGGAGACCTTGGCCCCGGACGAGCGGCCGATCCAGTTGCGCTGCATGAGCTTGACCGGCTCGGGCCAGTCCAGCCGGTCCAGGTCGTCGACCAGGCGGTCGGAGTACTTGGTGATCCGCATCATCCACTGGGACAGGCTGCGCTTGAACACCGGGAAGTTGCCGCGTTCGGAGCGTCCGTCGTTGGTGACCTCCTCGTTGGCCAGCACGGTGCCCAGCCCCGGACACCAGTTGACCGGCGCCTGGGTGATGTAGGCCAGCCGCTGGTCGTCGATCTCCTTGCGCTTCGAGTCGGCGTCCAGCGACTCCCATGGCGCGCCCCCGCTGGTCGGCCGCTCGCCCGACTCGAACGCCTCGACCAGCTCGCTGATCGGCCGGGCCCTGCCGACGCCGCCCGCAGCCAACTCGTCATACCAGCTGTTGAAGATCTGGACGAAGATCCACTGGGTCCACCGGTAGAACTCCGGGTCCATCGTGGCGATCGAGCGACGGTCGTCATGGCCAAGGCCGAGGCGGCGCAGCTGGCGCCGCATGGTGACCATGTTCTCTTCGGTGGTCTTGCGGGGGTGCTGGCCGGTCTGTACGGCGTACTGCTCGGCGGGCAGCCCGAACGCGTCGTAGCCCAGGGTGTGCAGCACGTTCTTGCCCGTCATCCGCTCGAAGCGGGCGAAGACGTCGGTGGCGATGAAGCCGAGCGGGTGCCCGACGTGCAGGCCGGCGCCGGAAGGGTAGGGGAACATGTCCATCACGAAGAGCTTCTGGCGCCCGGCCACACCCTCGGGGTCAGCCCACGGGCCGGCCGGGTTCGGGGCGCGGAAGGTGCCCTCCTCCTGCCACCGGTCCTGCCACGACGTCTCGATGCGGTCGGCCATCTCAGCCGTATATCGGTACGGAGTGTCGTTCATCATCGCGTCCTCTGCTCGTCGTCCTGCGATCTCATGCTCCTGGTGGCGCCCCTGACTGGCACATAAGAAAACCCCTCGCACAGGAGGGGTTGCCGCGTTGAGGTCCGGGTCGGGCCAACGCGGCTAAATAAGGAGCAGCGAGCTTCGCATGGGGAACACGTTAGCGCAGGATCACCGCGGGGCGCCGAACGCACTCCCTCCGGACATGGCGAAGGGCCGACTCTCTGGGAGTGTCGGCCCTTCGAAAGCCCGGGAAGCTGGTCCCTACAGGGAGGCAGCCTTCTTGGCCATGGCCGACTTCTTGTTGGCCGCGTTGTTCTTGTGGATGACGCCCTTGCTCACGGCCTTGTCGAGCTTGGTCGACGCAACCTTGAGCGCGTCGGCGGCCGCGGTGGCGTCGCCTGAGTCGGCCGCAGTCTTGAACTTGCGGATCCAGGTGCGGAGCTCGCTCTTGACGGCCTTGTTGCGTTCGGTCGCCAGAGCGTTCGTCTTGATGCGCTTGAGCTGAGACTTGATATTTGCCACGTTGAATCTTTCTCGCATTCGGGTAGGTCGGTGAGGCTCTGTCATGAGGGCGACAGAAGCGACTCGGGACCGGGCGTGGGGATACCCGTGGTTGAGCCGCTCTGGGTGGAACTGCATGCGCACACGACCTGAGCGCGCACGCGACAACCAAATCTAGCAGCGAAGGCCATGCCCCGCCAAACTGCAGGCGCGGTCAGCGAGGGTTCCGGGAGTCGCAAATGGTCAGGATGGCCCGCTCCACGGCATAGACCGGGTCCCGGCCGCCGCCTTTGACATCGAAATCTGCTGCTGCCACGGCCTGGATCGCCTGGCCGACGCCTTCGGGGGTCCAGCCGGTGAGCTTCCGGCGAGCCTGGTCGATCTGCCACGGCGCCATCGCCAGGTTCTTGGCCAGCTGGGCGCTGGAGCCGCGGCTCGCACTGCCGACCTTGACCATCTGGCGCAGCTGCATGCCCAGCACTGCGACGATCGGCACGGGGCTGTCACCGCCGGAGATGGCGTGGCGGAGCAGTCGCAGCGCCTCCCCCGCGTTGCCGGCGATCGCTGCGTCAGCGACCTTGAACCCGGTCACCTCGACCCTGCCACCCTGGTACGTGCCGACCATCGCCTCGTCGATCAGTCCCTTGGTGTCGGCGACCAGCTGCGAGCAGGCAGCGGTCAGCTCGCGGAGGTCCTTGCCCACGGCCTCAACGAGGGCCCGCACGGCCCCCGGAGTGGCCTTGCGGCCCTGACGACGGAACTCGTTGGCGACGAACTGCGCCTTGTCGCTGTCGGACTTGATCAGCGGGGCGTCGACCACCCGCGCGCCGGCTTTCTTCAGGGTGTCCAGGACCTTCTTGCCGCGCATCCCGCCCTTGTGCACGACCACCAGGGTGATCTCGTCGGCCGGCGCGCCCAGATAGGCCAGCAGCTCGGTCTGCAGCTCGTCCGGCGCGTCCTCGAGCTCGAGGACGACGATCGCTTTGCTGCCGCCGAACAGCGACGGGGACGCATGCACGGTGAAGGTCCCACTCTCGTACGCCTCGGAATACAGCTTGATGACCTCCAGAGCGGGGTCCCCGGCCCGCAGGGCGTCGAGCGTCGAGTCGAGCGCCCGCTCGGCCAGCACGCTCTCCGGCCCCGAGATCAGCACGTAGTGCGGCACGCCGGCCACGGGGGCGTGTCCGGCATGTCCGGCATGGCCGGTCTGGTTGCTCACGGGGCCAAGACTGTCATGGCGCGCTGACACAGCACGATCGTGAGCCGTTGCGAGCAGGGCATCGCTCAGAACGCCATCTTCGGTGAGTCCGACAGCTCGAGGCCGAAGAGCTTCAGCCGGGCCAGGATCACCTCAGCCTCAAGCTCGAGGTGCTCGGCCATCTCGGCAAGGGTCAGGCCCAGCTCGACTCCCTCGCGCAGCTCTTCGTCCTGCTCGGAGGTCCAGGCGTGGCCCTGGGTGACGGCGGTGCGGGCGGACCCGGCCACCGGCGGGTCTGCGGCCACTGGCCGTTCGTCAGCCGGACGGTCGTCCTCGTCCCGGCCGCCCATCGGGACCCCGTCGACCACCCCGGCCAGGCCGCGCAGCGCCGGCTCGCGGACCGGCAGGGGCTCGGCGGCGGTCTCGTCCAGCCGGGTCAGCGCCGCCAGCACCATGGCCTGGTCGATCGTCGGCCAGAACGGCGGCAGGGACTTCTGCAGGAAGCCGGCATAGCGGGCGGTCATCATCCGCGAGTCGAGGATCGCGACAACTCCGCGGTCATCGCCCCGGCGGACCAGCCGGCCGGCGCCCTGGGCCAGCCGCAGCGCGGCGTGGGTCGCCGAGACCGCCATGAAGCCGTTGCCGCCCATCCGGGCGATGGCCTGGGCCCGCGCGGAGGACAGCGGGTCGTCCGGGCGCGGGAAAGGGATCCGGTCGATGATGACCAGCTGGCACGAGGAGCCCGGCACGTCGACGCCCTGCCACAGCGACAGCGTGCCGAACAGGCAGGTGCGGGGCTCGCGGGCGAACTGCCTGACCAGCGTTGAGGTCTGGTCCTCGCCCTGGCAGATGAACTCGATGCCCTCTGCTGTATCGGTGCCCGAACCGTTCAGGGACTCCTCACCTGAGCCGGTGTCCTTGCCGGTGTCCTGGCCGGTGTCCTTGCCCGAGCCCTTGGCCGCGTCCTTGACCGGGTTCTTGCTGAACCGCTCACGCATCACCTCGGTCGCTGCCACGGCGGCGCGCATCGAGGAGAACAACCCGAGGGTCCGGCCCCCCGCGGCCCGGACCAGCAGCTCGATCTCGTCCAGCGTCTCAGGCGCCATCCCGTCCCGCCCCGGCGCCGGAAGGTGCTTGGCGACATACGCGATGGCCTGTCTGGGGTAGTCGAACGGGCTTCCGACGTCGAGCCCGCGCCAGGTCGGGGCGCCCTCGCCGCGCAGACCGAGCGTGCCGGCGACCGCGTCAAAGGTGCCGCCGAGCTCGAGGGTGGCCGAGGTCATGACGACCGTGCGGTCTCCGAAGATCTTGTCCCGCATCAGCATCGCCACGCTCATCGGCGCGACCTTCAGCACGGAGCCACGGCGCGGGTCCTTGCTCACCCAGGCGACGTCGAGCTCACGCTCCTCCAGCATCCGCTCGGCGTTCTCGAAGATCTCGTCGATGGCCGCGCGGGCCACCTGCCGGGCACCGTCGTTGTCCTCGGGCGAGGCCGGCTTCAGCTCGGTCTGCACCCCCCTGGCCGAGTCCCGCACGCGAGCCAGGGCAAGCCCCAGCGAGTCCGGTATGCCGTTGAGCCGCCCCTCGGGCAGCTCGTCGACGATCGCTGCGAGAAACTCGGAGGCATCGGTGACCTGGTCGGTCGGCGCCAGACGTCCGGCCCGCTTGGCTGCACCGGCGATCATCGGCACGGTCAGCTCGTCGGTGATCGTGGAGGTGACCCGGTCCACCAGGTCGTGGCCCTCGTCAACGATGAGCAGGTCGTGCTCGGGCAGCATCTGGCGGCCCTCGAAGGAGTCGATCGCCATGAAG
>JBBRZQ010000211.1:0-6243 GCA_038236535.1 Actinomycetales bacterium | reverse complement strand
GTCCCGTGCCGCCGGTAGTCGTGGGTGCGTCGTTCGGGCAGCCCGGGCTGCATGGGCAGCATCGGCGCGGTCCGGTCCAACGCCTGGATCTGGGACTTTTCGTCGATGCAGAGCACGATCGCGTTCTCCGGCGGGGCCAGGTAGAGCCCGACCACGTCGGTGACCTTCGCGACCAGCTCCGGGTCGGTGGAGAACTTGAACGTCTCGACCCGCCATGGCTGCACGCCGTAGTCGCGCCACGCCCGCGCGATCGTGCCGTTGCTGATCCCCAGATGCCGGCCCAGCAGCCGAGAGGACCAATGCGGCACCCCGAACTTCTTCGGCGGCGCCTTCAGGGTCGCCGTGACGATCTCGCGGTGATCCGTCAACCGCGGCCGACCCGAGCGCCGCTCATCGACCAGCCCGTCGATTCCCTTGGCGGCATACCGGTTCCGCCACTGCAGAACCGTCGGGCGCGAGACCCCCACCTTCTCCGCGGACGGTGTGTGTGGCGAACAATGCGATCACAAGAAGGCCGAGGTCCGCGACTGGCTCAGCGCGAACCCGCGGATCCACGTTCACTTCACCCCGACATCCGGGTCGTGGCTCAACCTCGTCTCTGTTAACCGGCCCTGGACGAGCGGACTCGCCCGGGTGGTCTGAGGTCCCGGTTTGGGACGCAGGCGGCCTCCACACTTGGGTTGGTGTCCCAAAGGAGGGGCCATGCAGGTCCAGGTCAGGTCAACCATTGAAGTTCATCGGCTGCGCCGTGCAGGGGCGGACGACGCGGGTCCGGACGTCGAGCTGGTGAACGCGTTCCTGGCCCATCTGGGGGTTCGTTGCTTCTCCCCGGCGACAGTCCGCGCCTATGCCTACGACTTGCTGAACTTCCTGAGGTTCCTGCTTGCTCGCCGGGCCACGCTCGCGGGCGTGGTCCCCACCGACTTGTTCGACTACCTCGACTGGCAGCAGCGTCCCGTTCCCGGCGTGGGAGCGACGGTGGTGCAGCTGGGCGTGCGGCGTGGCGCGGCCCCGGCCTCGATGAACCGGCGGATCGCCGCGGTGCGGGGGCTGTTCGAGTTTGCGGTGACCAGTGGTGTGCGCGTGGACAACCCGGTGGCGGTTCAATCCAGCGGGCTACGCGCGAAACGCCGCGGCCTGTTGGGAAACGCCGTCTCAGGCCGGTCCGGTGCTGGGGGTCGGCTGGTCCGTGAGCCGCGCCGGCTGCCGGAGTCGTTGGACCGTGAGCAGATCAGCGGCTTCTTGGCTGACCTGGGCACGTCCCGCGACCGCGCGATGGTGCTGCTGATGGCCCTTGGCGGGCTGCGCGCGGCGGAGGTTCGCGGTGTGCGGCTCGCGGATGTGGACATGGGGCTGCGGGGGATCGCAGCGGCGTTCACGATGCGGGTAACCATCCGGTACACCTCGCGGCGGTCGATGGGCTTCCCGGAGACCGGTCGCAGTACCAGCGGTCCGGTGGTGCGCTGGCCGCGGCAGGCTTCCAAGACACGTATAGCACTGGGACGGTCAGAGGCATCGTGGCGGGCTTGTTTCCCTTGCCGACCAGGTGCAGTACCCGTAGCCGCGCAGGGTGTCCGCGTAGTCCTCGATTCGCACGGCGGCCGCCTCCGACGCGCGGAGGGCGTGATGCCGAGCAGCTAGGCCAGGGCGCCGTGGTGGATCGTGAGGGTCTGGGCGACCTGGAGGAACCGGATGAGCTCGAGCCGGTCCAGTCCCTGGGTGCGGGACTCGTCGTGGTGGGTCTTCGGCAGTCGGGCGTAGACGGCGGGGTCGGCGCTGATCAGGCCGTCGATGTGGGCGAAGCGGGAGTACCCGCGGACGGCGTGCATCATCGTCACGACCGTGGAGTCCATCAGTCCTCGCTCGCCGAGACCGCGGATGTAGAGCTCGACGTGGGCCCGCTGGATCCCGACCAGGGGGTCGAGCCCGTTGCTTTGGCACCAGGTGAACCAGTGGCTGAGCTGGAAGGCGTAGAGAGCGTGGGTGCGCCCGGCGTACCGGGCGAGGTAGGACAAGGCGGCCAGCTGGGCGGTGGTCATCGTGGCGGGCTGGAACGGCAGCAGAGTGGTTGGACCGGACATGGCAGTCACCTCACGCGGCGACCTGACAGATGACCGGGCCCCGCCCGCCGCTGACGCGGCTCGGCACCAGGACCGAACCGACGCTAGCCTCTCCGACTGTCCCTGCAGGCGGCGGGCTGACGCGCGCTCATCGCGGTGTCCGGACTCACCGGAGCGTCAAGGAATGTCCCCGATTCGGTAGAGGAAGGCATGCCAGCGGCGGGCTCGAGCTCATGGGGGCGCATCGGGCGGCTGGGTTCGTGTTCAGCTGTTCCGTCCAGGTTTGCGCCCAGCAAACTTCTGAGCGCGCCGCGGCGCCGAGTGGGAGGATCAAGGATGGAGGGAGTCTGTTCATCCTGCAGGGGCTGTTGCAGCGAGGTGAGTCATGCATGTGTTTAGGGATTCGGCAGGTGCCGGTGCTGCGCCGCTCTCGGGGTGCTTCTGACCATGGCGCCTAGGACCTACGCCAACCTCGATGTCCGGGTTCAGCGCGCGGGGGACAGTTACCTGGTGCGCGTCGCGGACTCCCCGGTAGGGGAGACGGGGCCGGTTGCTTTCGAGGTTCCGTTCTCCGAGGAACGGCTCGAGTTGCTGCTCATGCACCTTGAGCCGTGGCGGGTGCGGACGCGGCGCACGGTAGACGCGCCGACTGGCGCGGCTCAGGAACTGGGTGGGGATCTTTTCGCGGCGCTCTTCCGGGGGGAAGTTCGTGACGCGTTGGTGGGGAGCCTGAGCCGGGTGGGCGACGGGCTGCGGATCCGTCTCGACCTTACGGAGGCTCCCGACCTTGCGGGGCTGCCGTGGGAGCTGCTGTATGACCGCGGCACCCGACGGCATCTGGCGTTGTCGGAGCGCACCCCGATCGTGCGGTACTTGCAGCTGCCCGGACCGAACCGGCCGCTCCCGGTTTCCGGGCCGCTGCGTGTGCTGGCGATCCTGTCGAGTCCGGCCGGGCATGAGCCACTTGACGTGGATGCCGAGTGGGCCGGGGTCGAAGCCGCGCTACGCCCACAAACGAGGGCGGGGCTGATCTCGTTGGACCGCCTGGAACGGCCCACCCTGGGGCACCTGCACCGGTACCTCCGCGCCCACGAGGTGCATCTGCTCCACTTCGTGGGCCACGGAGACTACGACGTGGCGAGCCAAGACGGGGTGCTCTACTTCGAGGACGACCGAGGCATCGCGCGGAAGGTGTCGACAAACCAGCTGGCACCGCTGCTGTATGACCACGACCCGCTGCGGCTCGTTGTTCTCAACGCCTGCCAGACGGCCCTGCCCAACCGGGCCGACGCCTACAGCGGAATGGCTCAAGGCTTGGTCCAGCAGGGCGTGCCAGCGGTCGTGGCCATGCAGGTCCCGATCACCGACGATGCCGGGATCTGTTTCTCCCGTGACTTCTACACCGCGATCGCTGCGTCGCAGCCGGTCGACCAGGCGCTGACGGGCGCCCGAAAGGCGCTCTTCAACGACTTCGGGTACGAGTGGGCAACTCCGGTGCTGTTCCTCCGTTCCAGCGACGGTGTCCTCTTCACCATGAATGAACCCGGCACGGCCGTTCCCAAAGAGGAGCCGACATCACCGCCGGCCCCGCCGCCTCCCTCGCAGGCGCCGCAGGCGGAGCCCAAGGCCGTCCCGGCCCCAGCCTCGCGGCAACGACGGTCGACCCCACCCCCGACAGGGACTTCGGCGTCGTCGGGGTCACCATCGACGCCGCCATCGACGACGGGCAGGGCGGTTGTCAACACGTCCGCATCAACAACTCCGCCCGCACCGTTGGTCAAAGCCAAGCTGACGCGTTCGCCCCTCACCGCAGAGGTCGCTCCCTCTCCGGTCAAACCGGCGACGCAGACGAAAAAGGGGCCGCGGCCTTGGGAGGATGACCCGCTGATGAGGGTCCGGACCCGGACCGCCGCCGGTGAAGCGGTGCGCACCTGGGGATCCGTGCTCAAGATCCTCGATGCGCTGACCGACACACCTGGGGAGTTCGTGGTCCTCAACCGGCTAAAGCACTCGCAAGACACGTACATCCAGGCGCGACCCGGCGACTCCCACGGCTGGACTGTCGAATACCAGTACGGCAGTGTCAGCCGTCACTACCTCGCCAGAGTCGGCCCCTTGGACGACGTTAAACTTCTGCTGCACGCCTGGCTTAAACCTCCCGGCGACCCCAGTGCCCGCCACCAGGCGCTGGTGCAGTGGACGCGTGTCGCTCCACGCCAGCTGCAAGACGAAAGAACTCGAGCCGGGCCAGCCGCGACCGCTCCCGCTCGAGCATCATCGGAGGCTGAGATCACCTCGGGGCGGCCATGGACGGCCGAAGTCTCTCATCAGGAAGGCCATAACTGGACCGTCATCGCGAAGCTCACTTCGGAACAGCACACCATCGAGTACCGTCAGACAGAGCCTCTGTTGTCGAGGGACAACGTTTACGTTGATGGTAACAAGATCGGCTCCAATTCCCTCCCCCGCAACTGGAGCGTGACCACGCCCGTTTCTGACGGACCATACCAAAGGATTATACGGGTCACCATTCTGAACTGGCGCTCCCGCATACAAGTGTCCGTCGACGATCATGAACTGCTCAACTTCAAGCGTCCCGTTTGACCAGCGCCGGGAAACCAAATCCGGCAGCGCCCATGCCGCCCGGGTTGACGGGCACGAATTGCTCAACTTCAAGAGTCCCGTTGACCAGCGCCGGGAAACCAACCGTTCAAGCCCGGCCGCTAGGGTCAGAGCTAAGTATTCGTTGAGCCGGCCGTCCGATCGGTGCCTCCTTCAATGGCGTAGAGCCGGTCGTCTAGTGTCGCGAGCTTCTGGTCGAACTTCGCCGCACAATCTCGGTCGACGGCTGAAGATCCGCGACAAGGATCTCAGTGCCCGTTGCGATGAAATGGCATCGAAACAGCCGAGCTACCGGATGCCGGTCACCTTCCCGGCAAGCCCTCATCGAGGCAGAGAATGTTCCCCTCGCTGTCCTTGAACCAGGCGGCCTTGCCCATGTCGCCCATGGACGCGACGCCGTCGTTCCACTCGACCCCGGGCATGTCGTATTCCTCGAAGGTCACGCCCTTCGCTCTAAGATCGCGTACCTCTGCCTCCACGTCATCGACATGCCACTGCGCGATGGTGTGGCCGGCCTGCCCGGCAAACTGCGTCTCGTAGACGCTGAAGGCAGTCCCGCCCGCGGTCTCGTAAACCAGCATCGCGCCCTCCCCGAACTCGGATGACGGCGTCAATCCGAGTTTCTCGGCATAGAATGCACGAGCCCTCTTGAGGTCCCCGGCTGGGATGTTGGCCGTGACTGTGCCGTTGTTGAGCATTCGCTTCTCCTCACTCTTTTCAATCTTCGGGTTTGCTAGCCGATTAGCGCGGTCTGAAAAAGCCGGAAAGCCCCTCGGCGAGTCTTGTAGGCGCTTGCGGATCACCTTAATTCGTGCCGCCCGCCTTTCCGAGCAAGCCGCACCGGCCCGCGCGTGTGGGCTAAGACCCCGCCGGCTTGGCGTACGGCGCAATCCCGGTATCGAAGATCACGCAGGGCTCGCCGCCAGTTACCCAGGCGTCGTGTCCCGACTCCATCACGAATACGTCGCCGGCGCCGTACGACACCTCAGTGCCGTCGTCGCCACGGACCGTCATCTGGCCTGCGACGCAGACACCGGTATGCCGCACCTGGCACAATTCGGTGCCCGCGATCGGCCGAACATCCTCCGACCACCTCCAACCAGGCTCGAAGGTGACCCGGCCGATGGTGAAGTCCGCCAAGGTGACCACGTCCGCGCGCCCGTGGGCCCGGAACGGCCGCGTCTCGTCGGGCGAGTCGAAATTTCGCTTCTGAAGACTACTCACAGTGCGCTCCCCGCTACTCAGCGAGCCAACTGTCCCACCTCAGCGGGACAGAAGAAAGAGAGCGGCCAAAAGTTCACCGGCGAGCCGCTTGAGTCGCGGCGTCGCGAGTCCGCTCGCGCACCACACCTGTCGCACCACACCAGGTCCGGCACAGGCGATCGCCACCCGCGAACCTCGTATCTCTTGTAAGTCATTCGGGTGCGGCTCCTCTGGAGTGACGTGCACGACGCCGGGTGGTGGCGTGCGCGGGTTGGCGCTGGTGGGGTGTTGTTCAGTCTCCCGCGGCGGGTGTGGTCCAGCCTTCGTGTCGTTGGACGGCGTGGACGGAGGCGATCTG
>JBBRZQ010000210.1:0-6269 GCA_038236535.1 Actinomycetales bacterium | reverse complement strand
TCTCCGACCTGATCGCCGCCATCGAGGACTACCTGCAGGCCAACAACGAAGACCCCACCCCATTCGTGTGGACCGCCACCGCCGAGTCCATCCTGGCCAAGGTCGCGCGAGCCCGCCACAAACTCGAGGAAGTAGTTAATCGATAATGAGACGGACCACTAGTTATGACACTCCACGCGGACTGCGCCCATGGATCTGACCTCGGTCATAGTTCTCGATGCCCCCTTCGAACCACGCGTGTACAGCGAGTTGTAGTAGTGCCGTGGGCAGGTCTATGCCAGCGGCGATGCTCGCCTCGCACTTCAGCAGTAGGTACTGGAGCGCGGGGTTGTCCTGCGACGGCCAAGGCGGGGATGGCTGGTCCACGTTTCGTGGACTGGGCCAGCGTCCGCCTCGTGCGTCATCCTGAGCTTGCGTGTAGCTGAGCACCGCATCCGCTACCTCAACCGGGATTCTCAGGGAGCCTTCGATCTCATCGGGTGTGCAAGGCATGCCCTGAATGGTAACTGCGGGTCGCGGCGACGGACTACGCTCCGGGCGGTGGCCACCGGACGAGTACGCGATCGTGCGTCGGGTGGAGGCCGGAGCCGCCTTCATCTCGGCTGATCCGCGATCCGTCGCCGGCCGACTATCCCCGCGGACGAGCTGGCCCGTTCCCTCGTTGGGTGTGTTGGACCACGCCTGAGGGGCCGCTCTGATCGTCACGTGGCGCAGCGCCAACGCCAACACCAAGGCCCGGCACGTCCCGACACGAGCGGGGTACCGCGCTTGCTTCCAGTGGGGAGGCAGGCGCGGCACCCGGGTCGGGGAAGGGCTTGGTCCTGTGGGTCCGTGCGGGAACGCTGCCCGCCGGCGGGAGGTCGCGCCGCTCCTGCGAGCGGGCTGGCTCCCCGGCCCGTGCCGGTGTACGCGACTGTTCACTGCGACCTCCTAGTGGTCCCACGCTCGTGGCAACGAGGTGGTCCCATCGCGCTGGCAGGCGACACGCAAGGCCCGCAAACGCGTCAACGAGGCGTGCGTGCCGGCCTCGGCGTCGCTGTGCTGTGGGGCGCTGAGCGGACGTGCTGGCCCCACGAGCGTCGGCTCCTGCCCAGATGGGCGCGCCTCGAAGGTGCTGCACACCGCCCAGAGAAAGGGCGTGCCCCTCACCCGGGGGGAGGTGTGTCCCGGGTTGTTTGGGTAGACGTGTCATCCGCCGAGACCTGCTGCGCGTGCTGCGGTGATGGCTTGGGCCCGGTCACGGACGGAGAGTTTGGTGAGGATTGAGGACACGTTGTTGCGGACGGTCTTCTCGGTGATCTGTAGCCTCGCGGCGATCTGCGGGTTGTGGAGGTGTTCGGCCATGAGGGAGAGGACCTGTACTTCTCGGGCTGTCAGCTCGGGGAATGCTTGACCGTTGCGGGGTGGCCTCGGAGTGTCGAAGAATCGCATGAGGCGCCCGGCGATGGCCGGACCGAAGATCGCGTGGCCGTCGGCGACGCTCCTGACTGCCCGCTCGATTTCCGCGCGCCGGGCGCCTTTGAGGAGGTAGCCGCGCGCCCCGGCCTGCATGGCCGCGAAGACGGGGTCGTCGTCCTCGACCATGGTCAGGACGACGACTCCGATGTGCGGGGAGTGGGCCACGATCTGGCGGGTCGCTTCGACACCGCCGATTCCGGGCATCGTCAGGTCCATGAGCACGACGTCAGGTTGCAGGCTGCGTGCGGCCGCGATTGCCGAGGTTCCGTCGGCGACCTCGCCGATGACGTCGATCTCTCCGCCGCTGGCAAGGAGCGCGGCGAGGCTGGCGCGGAACTCGGCGTGGTCGTCACAGATGAGGACCTTCAGGCGGGCCATCGCGCTCCTTCGGCGAGGGGCTCTGCGGTCGAGTTGACGCTTTTCGGGTCTGGTGGTGGCGTGTGCTCGTCGCAGGGCAGCACGGCCCGCACGATCGTGCCGTCGCCGGCGCGGGCGGTGGTGATGGTGAGCGTCCCGCCGAGCTCTTCGGCGCGTTCGCGCATGGAGTCGTGCCCGATTCCTGGCTGGTAGTGCGGGGGGATCCCGTGCCCGTCGTCCTCGATCTCGACGATCAGGCACCGATGGTTGTGGGTGATTCGCAGTTGGCACCGGTGCGCGCCGGCATGGGCTACGACGTTGTTCAGGGCCTCCAGGGCGATCCGGTAGGCCGCGATCTCGACGGCGGCGGGAAGCTGCGGCAAGCCTTCGGGTACCGCGAGCTCGACCGGCATGGCGGTCAGGTGGGTGAGGTGGCTCTCCAGGGCGAGCACCAGACCGAGGGCGTCCAGGGTGGGCGGCCGGTGGGTGTAGGCGAGCTGCCGAGTTTCGCGCACGGCGCGTTCGCTCTGGTCAACGAGCCTGGACAGCACTCGTGCGGCACCCTCTGGGTCCGAGTGGATCAGGCTGGCAGCGGTTTCGGCTTGCATGCTGATCGCGGCCAGGCTGGGGCCCAGCCCGTCGTGCAGGTCTCGCCCGAGCCGGCGGCGCTCGTCCTCGATGCTGCGCACCAGCCGCTCCCGAGAATGGTGCAGGTCCCGGGTGAGCCCCAGGGCGTAGAGGGCTGCGGCGGTGGGCAGGGCCAGGTCGGCCAGGAGCCGCAGGTCGGTGGGAGCGAACTGCTCGTGTCGCCGGGGTGCCACCAGGAGGTGACCGACGGGTACGCCGCTGTGGCTCAGTGCCACCTCCACGAGCGGGGAGCGGTCGCGAAGACGTCGGCCATGCTCAGCCCCGGGATATGGCTGGCCGCCCCAGACGGGCTGGAGGTGGACGTAGGGCGCCCGCAACGCCTCTGCGACGGATCTGGCCAGCATGCTCAGCACCTGCTCGGGCGCTGTCGGCGCCTCAAGCTGGCGGGAGAGGCGCACCAAGGCAACATACGGTTCGACCCGGGCGCCGACGAGGCGCCGTCCGACGGTGCGCTGCAACCATTGCCGCCCCGGTGCGAAGGCCACCGCGACCAGGGCGACCGCGACCAGCCGGCCGCTCGCGTCGCCGGCGGCCGGCAGGACGCTCCCGACGGCCACCACCACTGCTGCGTAGATCAGCAGCAGCGCGGCGCTCAGGACGGCGTAGACGAGCGTGCGGCTGATCAGGACGTCGATGTCGAAGAGCCGGTGACGCAACACCGCGACGGCCACCGCGATCGGCACCACGATCGGCGTCAGCTGGATGAACGGGAACACCGCCGGGTAGGCCGCGGGCGCCAGGAGGGCGAAGACCGCGTCGGAAGCGAACGCCGCGCAGACGACCCCCAGCGCCAGCAGTACCCACAGAATCTGGTGACGGGCGATCTCGTTGGCTCGCCGCCAGCGGCCCACCAGGCTCCCGGTTGCAGCGATCGAGGCGACCAGCACGCCGAGCTGCGCGCCCAGGTCGAGCGTAGGTGCTGCCGCACCGAAGCCCGCCACGGCGTAGGGGTTGGGCCATTCCGCATGCGGGCCCACGAACAGCGTCGGCATCCCAAACGCCCGCACCAGCGCCAGGACCACGGCCAGGACGCCTGCCGCGACGGCCAGTGGCAGCCAGCGCCGGGACGGAAGGCGGCCATCGGGAAACGTCAACGGCAGGAAGACGAAGAACGGAACCAGCGCCGGCGGGTAGATCCAGCCGTCGACCCACAGCGCGAAGGCCACCCATCCGACCGGTACATCACCCGGCTGCAGGCCCGCGACGCCCTGGTCGGCGATCTGCCCCAGGAGGAACAGCACTCCGGTCGTCAGCATCAGCCACCCGCCGACATACCGGCGACGCAGACCGCAGAGCAGGGCCCCCACCCCCGCGATGACGGCGCTCGACGGCAGCAGCGGCCAGATGGATGCCGTGTTCCCCCTCAGGATGGCCGCCGTCACGACGGCTGCGACCAGCACGGCAGGCACGCTCATCACAGCTGTCACTGCCACCCATCGGCGGGTCACCATCGACCACCCTGGTCGCTTCGGCATCCCCGCATTCTCCGCCTCGTCACTGCCCTTGTCTCGCCGTTCGAGGCAGTCCTTGCTCGTCGGCGCGCCAGGCAGCCACGCCGAGCCAAGCGACCGCGATCCCCAGGAACGCCAACGTGCCGGGAACCAGGGCGCTGGCGAAGAGCTTGAGAAGGATCGCCACGAGCAGCACGAGACCGGCAGAGCGCGGCAGGACGCCGGCACGAATGGTGACCACCGCGAACAGAACCAGACCAGCCACGTACAGGCCCACCACGGCCAGGATCGCCACCAAGATCGGTGTCGCCGGGTCACCGCCCGTCGGGGTCTTCCCGATCAGCGTCACCGCCTCGATCGCCGCGGCCACGGTTTGCGCACCCGTCCCGGCCAGGGCAACACCCGTCCCGATCCTGCCGAAGCGGTCCAGCCCCCGACGCTGGACCGCAGTGACCCCCAGGAACGCGACGAACATCGCCGCCAACCACGCGGTATGCAGGAACGACCAGCCCGCTCCTTGCTGGATCCCCGGAAGGACGTCATCCCACACTTCGTGAACCGTCGTCAGAACACCACACAGCAACGCGCCCACCAATCCGACTCGCATCACCCCACCGCCGCGGGCCAGACCCGTCCCATGAGGTACCGGACGGAGGCCGTCCGTGTGCACATCCTCTACCGCCATGGCTTCTCCTCCGGGGATCCAGATGGCCGGTCCGCCCGACCTCTGGACCATCGTCGGAGCCAGCCATGTCCCCCGTCATGAGCCAATGTCCCGCCGAACCCAGGAAGAATGTCCCGACCCCACGGCCAAGCACCCGAGCCCGTCCCCCACCAACCCCAAGACAAGCCGGCCGAGGCCACCGAGCTTTCGTTGTGCCGAGATCCGGAAGCTGACACCCGCAGGTCCGCAGCGTCCCCCAGGTCGTGAGCGCGCCGTCGCCGTCGACGACAAACCCCGGATGGCCCTTCAGAGACCACCAGCGTGCGTCACTTCTTCAAGATGACCCCATCTCGAAGGTGCGCCGAACACCCCGTGCGCGCAGAAGAGAGAGTCCGGGCTCGGCGGCAGTAGCGGGATGAAGTCACCGTCTGCGTGACTCGGCGAACGCTCTCAAGTGTGGGGATCCCCTCGTAGAGCGGCGGGGGAGCCCTGTGAGCCGTGGCCGGGTATGGTCGCGGGAGGGAGGTGTGGCTATGGAGTCGACGTCGCTGTCGAGGCTCGCCGAAGAGGAGCTCAAGGCCGCGGGTGAGGCCGCGAGCGGTCGGTCGGCGCGGACCATCCACGGAGGCCATGACCGTTCGCTGCGCGAGACCATGATCGCGCTGTTGTCCGGGCACGAACTTTCCGACCACGAGAGCCCCGGCGAGGCAACCCTCCAGGTGCTGCGGGGCCGGGTCCGGCTCATCAGTGGTGAGGACACCTGGGAGGGCGGGGTCGAAGAGCACGTCACTATCCCTGACGCGCGGCACGCGCTGGTCGCGCTCGAGGACGCGGTGGTGCTGCTCACGGTCGTCAAACCGGTGCCGTGACCTGTCCAGTTGCCGCTGCGGACGACTCCGAGGACCTACAGCGACTGACACGGTGGGAGCGTGCCGGCGGGCTCTGGAAGGTCGTCTCGCGGACTCGCCGCTGGGTGACAATCTGCCTGTGTCGGTGCGATGGCGGGGAAGAGGTCGAGCGGTTCACCACCTCCGATCCACTCGTCCTGAGACACCTCGCGGGCCGAGCTCGTTCCGACCAATGACGCACGCGCCCCGGCGACCTCGCGGAGGCCGCGGGGCGCGGTGGCCGCGACGTGCGCCGGCAGCTGGGGGCTGGTGCGCGGACGGCAACCGCCACACCTACCTCGGCTTCGCCTCCGCCCGCGGCTGGCATGCCTGACAGCTACCCGGGGCACGGAGAACGCCACACAATGCCTTCACCCCGTCGCCAGTCCGCGCTGGTCAGGCGCGTCCTTTCGCAGCGACGCGGACGCACCAAGCGGTACCGGACCTGCCGATTTCCGGACTGTTCGCGGCGCGACCGGCGTCGACGTGACAGTCGTCGTACCTTGGTCCCCTTGCTCGGCAGCGTGGAAGCCGGCCAGTGGTCAGTGGACGGTCTCGTGGTTGTGGCACATCTCAACGAACCTCGCGATGCGCGCGGCCCGGGTCTGTGGCTTCTTCGCGTCGTGGACGCGGTAGAGCATCGCATAGCGGTTGGCGCCTGGGAGTGGACTTTCGCACTCTTCGATTCGGCTACGCGGCGTAGGCGAGCGTGTCGAGTAGCACCTCGGTGATTTTCGTGTCGTCGGGTTCGGAGCGGGACATGGTCGTAATTCGTTGGGACCACAGCACTCGGCGGAGCGCGGC
>JBBRZQ010000209.1:0-6272 GCA_038236535.1 Actinomycetales bacterium | reverse complement strand
GAGTACGGCTCAAATGTCGCGCGACCACCCAGATGGATCACGACGTCAACCCCCTTGACCGCGCGGGCAAGCGACGGGACCGACGTGAGGTCGCCGTACAACGGTTCGACATCCAGTCCCGCCAACAGCCGCGCCCGCGAGGGCCGGCGCACCATCACCCGGGTCTGCTGGCCTGCTGCCGCAAGCTGTCGCACCACCTCGCTGCCGATAAAACCCGTCGCGCCCGTCACCAGGATCGTCACCCGAGAAATCCTCCCACAACTCCTGTGAAGTTCCCCTGAATCCGGCGCGTGATTAGGCTGATCCGTCAGTTCCGACGCACCTGCCGCGCCCGTTCGGCCAGGGCCAGGCGGACCGCTTCGTCGTACCCCATCGGATCGAAAGGCACCAGAGCGCGGATCGAGTCGTCGCGGACAACAACCTCGTTGGTCATCGAGTCGACCAACGCGCGCGCCGTCTGAGTGTCGACGTCTGTGACAAGGGAAAGCCAAAGCGACGACAGTTGTGGGGTCAGCAGCGGTACCGGCATCACCGCGAACTTGCGTCCCTGGATCTGCGCGACGCGGCGCATCATGGTGACGTACTCCAGCACCTCGGGACCACCGATGTCGAAGGCGCGGTCTGCTGCTTCGGGTAGCTCCAGCACCCCCACGAGGTAGCGAACCACATCATCGATGGCGATCGGCTGGGTACGGGTGCGGACCCAGCGTGGGGTGATCATGGCCGGCAGGTGCTCGACGAGCTGGCGGGTCAGCTCCCACGAAATACCCCCGTGTCCGACGATGATGCCGGCGCGCAACGTGGTCACCGGGACGCCCGCACTGCCCAGCAGATGTTCCACCTCGCGGCGGCTTCGCAGGTGCGCGGACAGGTCATCGGAATCGTCCCCGAGTCCTCCGAGATAGACGATGCGCTGCAGTCCAGCCGCGGCGGCGGCCTCCGCGAACGCCCATGCCGCGTCAGCATCCTTGCGCTCGAAGTCGGGAGAGTCCAGCGAATGCACGAGGTAGTACGCCGCCTGACATCCGGTGAAAGCGACCTGCAGCGTCTTCGAGTCGTGGACGTCGCCGTAGACGGCTGAACCGCTGCCCTGATAAGAGTCAGGGCGCCGCGTCATGGCGATCACATCATGGCCTGCTTCGACCAGAGCCGGGCACAGCCGCTGCCCGACGAAGCCCGATGCCCCTGCGACCAGTACCTTCACGACGGTCTCCCCTTATCTGGTGCGGGCTTTCCGGTGCAGCGCGCCGGGCCCCCAGACTTGTTGATTTGGCCAAGAACTTCAATACGCCGGGCGCGCGAACGGAGCTGGTCTGCAGGGTAGACTCCCCCCGGAGCGCCGGGAAGTCTGGTCGGCAGTCGTTCCATGCTGCCCACCCACTGGAGTACCCGATGACTGCTCGCAAGCTCGTACAGCCGTTTCCCCTGGTCACCCCTGACACCGACGCGATGGAAGCCGCACAGACCATGGCGGCGCAACGCCTCCCCGGTCTCATCGTGTGCCGGGACGATGGGCGACCGTACACGATCCTGCCTGGCTCGCAGGTACTGCGCTTCCTCATCCCTACCTACGTGCAGGACAACCCGGGGCTGGCACGGGCGTTGGACGATGAGGCGTCCGAAGAGCTGTGCCGCAAGCTGGTGCACAGCACCGTGCGTGACCTGCTGCCCCAGCCACGAGACCTCGACGAGCTGCCGGTCGTCGACATCGAAGCGACCGCCCTCGAGGTGGCCGCGGTGATGGCCCGCATGCACAGCCCCCTGGTCGGCGTCGTTGATGACCACGACGGCGGGAACCGGGTCATCGGCGCCATCACGGTCAGCCGCCTGCTCGACCACCTCCTGCCTGAGCGGCCTGCCAACTGATGACTGCGGTACTTGTCGTGGTGGCGTTCGCCGCCGCCTACGTCCTGATTGCCACCGAACGCATCCACCGGGTCGCCGCCGCCCTGTCCGGCGCCGCAGCAATGGTGCTGCTCGGGGTCGTCGACGCGCGCGTCGCCTTCTTCAGCGAGAAGACCGGCATCGACTGGAACGTCATTTTCCTGCTGCTGGGCATGATGGTGATCGTCAGCGTCCTGAAGCAGACCGGGGTGTTCGACTACCTGGCCATCTGGGCCGCCAAACGAACCCGCGGCCGCCCGTTCGCCACCATGGTCATGCTCGTGGTCATCACCGCCGTCGCATCGGCCCTGCTGGACAACGTGACCACGGTTCTGCTCATCGCACCGGTCACCCTGCTGGTCTGCGACCGGCTCGCTTTGCCGCCTGTGCCTTTCCTAATCGCCGAGGCACTCGCCTCGAACATCGGCGGCACCGCCACCCTGATCGGGGACCCCCCCAACATCATCATCGCCAGCCGCGGCGCGCTGACCTTCAACGACTTCCTGGTCAACGTGGCCCCCATCGTCATCATCTTGCTGGTGGTATTCATCGGGCTCTGCCGTGTGCTGTTCCGGGCCGCCTTCACCTACGATCCCGAACGGGTGGCCGCCCTGATGGCCCTGGACGAGCGCGAAACCATCAAGGACCGCGGACTGCTCCTTCGGTCGGGAATCGTGCTGGTCGCGGTGATGGTCGGGTTCGTCGCCCACTCCGTCCTGAACATCCAGCCATCGATGGTCGCGCTACTCGGCGCCGGCGCCTTGGTCGCCCTCTCCAAACTCGATCCGCCCGAGTTCCTCGAAGAAGTCGAGTGGCCCACCCTGGTGTTCTTCATGGGCCTGTTCGTCATGGTCGGCGCCCTCGTCGAAGTCGGCGTCATCGGCCGGCTCGGGACCCTGCTCACCAACGCGGTCGGCGACCATTACTTCCTGGCCTCCTCGGCACTGCTGTGGGGCTCTGCACTGTTCTCCGGCATCGTTGACAACATTCCCTACGTTGCGACCGTGACCCCACTGGTCCAGAGCCTGGTCGAGGCCGGCCACGGCGCCAGGCAGGCAACAGCTCTGTGGTGGGCGCTGGCGCTCGGAGCCGACCTCGGCGGGAACGCGACCGCCGTAGGGGCCAGCGCGAACGTCGTCATCATCGGCATCGCTGCCCGCAACGGTCACAAGATCTCCTTCTGGCAGTTCACCAAGTACGGCTCGGTCGTCGCCGCGGTCACGATCGCGGCCAGCTGGGCGTACCTGTGGCTGCGGTTCTACGCGTTCGGATGAGATCAACGGTCGCTCACACACGCCGAACCGGCACGACATCTCGTTGGTCAGGCCTCGTCGGCTCCGACACGAAGGCGAGGACGTCCCCATGAGCAACTGGCAAGCGCCGCAACGGCTTCTGAGCCGCGGATCCTGGCCCGAGACGACCCGCATCGCCGACGTGCTGCGCAAGGAGACCGTCGGCGGGGCACTACTTCTGGCCGCGGCGGTCGCCGCCCTGGTGTGGGCCAACTCGCCGTGGTCCGCGTCGTACTTCGTACTGCGTGACATCCAGGCCGGCCCGCAAGCCCTGCACCTGCAGCTGACTCTCGGGGCATGGGCGGCCGACGGGCTCCTCGCGATCTTCTTCTTCGTCGCCGGGCTCGAGCTCAAACGCGAGTTCGTCGCCGGTGACCTGCGCGACCCAGCCCGCGCCGCTGTCCCCGTCGCCGCCGCGGTCGGCGGCGTCCTGGTGCCTGCGCTGTTGTACACCGCGCTGAACATCGGCAGGTCCCGCGACATCGCCGGTTGGGCCATCCCGACCGCAACCGACATCGCGTTCGCCCTTGCGGTGCTGGCCATCATCGGCTCCCACCTGCCCTCGGCGCTGCGCACCTTCCTGCTCACCCTCGCGGTGGTCGACGACCTCCTCGCGATCACGATCATCGCCGTCTTCTACACCCGCGACCTGCAGGTCGGACCGCTGCTGCTCGCCGTGATTCCGCTGGGCCTTTTCACCGTTGCAGTGCAGCGCCGTATCCGGTCCTGGTGGCTTCTGCTGCCACTCGCTGCCGCCACGTGGACGCTGGTCCACGCCTCCGGCGTCCATGCCACCGTCGCCGGCATCCTGCTCGGGTTCGCCGTCCCGGTGGTACGTCGATCCGCCGGAACGGGGCCGGGCCTGGCCGAGCACTTCGAGCACCGCTGGCGCCCGTTGTCCGCATCAGTCGCGGTCCCCGTATTCGCATTCTTCGCCGCCGGGGTGACGGTTGGCGGCATCGGCGGGCTAAGCAGCGCTCTGCGCGACCCTGTCGCGATCGGGGTTCTGGTCGGGCTCGTCATCGGCAAGCCCGTCGGAGTCCTGGCCGCAACCTGGCTGGTTGCTCGCTTCACCCGCGCCGAGCTGGACGCCGACCTCTCCTGGTGGGACGTGCTGGGGCTCGCGATGCTGGCCGGCGTCGGGTTCACCGTGTCGCTGCTCATCGGGGAACTCGCCTTCGGCGCCGGGAGCGATCGGGACAACCACGTCAAGGTCGCCGTCCTCGCCGGAACCTTCACAGCCGCCACGCTGGCCTCCATACTTCTGCGCGCCCGCAGCAGCCTCTACGAGCGCCTGTCTGGGGCGGAGGCTGCCGATACGGACCACGACGGAACCCCCGACGCCCACGAATCTGACAGCTAGTCTTCGGGAAGAGCAGCAAAGGGTGTGAAGCCTTTCCCGACGTTGATAGTCCCTCGAAGGTCTCAGTCGCGGTCTAGGGTCTGGGCATGGACGAGATGACGACGGACACCCCGAAGGAAAAGGACGGCGCCGCCTCCTCCAAAACGACCGTGCCCGCGGACCCCGTCGACGACGTCGTCTCGACCGAGCACACTCTGCGGATCGGCCGCACGCACCTCGCCTACACCGCGACCACGGGCCGCATCGTCCTACGTGAGGAGGTATACGAGGACGGGGCCTTCACGGGACTGAAGGCCAAGGCCGAGGTCTCCATCACGTCATACGTCGCAAAGGCGAGCGGTGAGGCGCCTCGGCCGGTGACGTTCGCCTTCAACGGCGGTCCGGGGTCGAGCTCGGTCTGGCTGCACCTGGGGCTCATGGGGCCGCGCCGTGTGGTGTCGGGCGATGTTGGATCGCTTCAGGCCCCGCCCTACGGACTCATCGATAACCTCGAGACCCTCCTCAGCGTCACCGACCTGGTCTTCATCGACCCGGTCTCGACCGGCTACTCCCGCGCGGTCACCGGTGGCAAGCCGAAGCCCTACCACGGTTTCACCGGCGACCTCGAGAGCGTCGGTGAGGTCATCCGCCTCTGGACCACGCGCAACAACCGTTGGCTCTCACCGAAGTTCATCGCGGGCGAGTCATACGGCACTGTCCGCGCCGCGGCCCTCGCAGAGCACCTCCAGACCCGTCGCGGGATGTTCCTCAACGGCGTCATCCTCATCTCGAGCGTCATCGACATCGGGTCGATCGGCCTGCTCGAGCCCGAAGACCGCGGCTACGTGGGCTTCCTCCCGACCTACGCAGCCGTCGCGCACTTCCACGGCAGGCGCGGGAAATTGTCGCTGCGCAGTGTGCTCGCGGAGGCCGAGAAGTATGCCGAGCGCACCTATCCGTGGGTCCTCTCGAGGGGGCACCGCCTCACCACGAAGCAGCGCGCCGAGGCGGCGCAGGCCCTTGCCCGACTGACGGGGCTTAGCGAGGAGTACGTCGACCTCTCGAACCTGCGGGTCGAGCACCTTCACTTCTTCGTCGAGCTGCTCCGTCGTGAAGGGCTCGTGGTCGGCCGGCTCGACAGCCGCTTCACAGGGCCGATCGGCAACGGGGTGGCAGAGAAGATGACGGACGACCCGAGCATGGACGCGATGGTTGGTCCCTACGCCGCCGCGTGGAACCACTACGTCCGAGCCGAGCTCGGCTACGAGAACGACCTGCCCTACGAGCAGCTGTCGATGAAGGCCAGCGAGGAGTGGTCGTTCAAGGAGTTCGAGGGACGGCCCGTCGACGTCAGCGACAAGCTCGCCCGCGCGATGCGCGCCAACCCGCACCTCAAAGTCCATGTCGCCTACGGCTACCTCGACGGCGCCACGCCCTACTACGCCGCACAGGAGACCTTCGCCCACCTTGACGTGCCCGCCGAGCTGCTGGCCAACATCGACCACGCCTACTACCCGGCGGGCCACATGATGTACGTCCACGAGCCGAGCCGGGTCCAGCAGAGCAAGGATCTCGCCGCCTTCATCCGCGGGGCGTCGGCGCAGTAGGCCCGTGGCGGTCTCGTGGATCGTCACATACCGAAGTGGGCGCGTCGCACAGCTTCGACCGCCGCCGAAGAAGCCTGGCGGCGGCCCGTCCCGGGCACGCAGAGCATCAGTCAGCAGCGGTGTCGCGGGGTGGAGACACGGGATGGT
>JBBRZQ010000208.1:0-6277 GCA_038236535.1 Actinomycetales bacterium | reverse complement strand
TCAGTGGCTGACCACGCCAGTTCATCGAGATCTGGCTGAACAGCCGGTGTTCAATCTTGTTCCACTTGGAGGTGCCGGGCGGGAAGTGGCAGACGGTGATCACTAGGCCGGTTTGGGTTGCCAGCTGAGCGAGTTCGCGCTTCCATAGCCGCAGCCGGTACCCGTTGGAGCCCCCGCCGTCGGCGGTGATCAGGAGCCGGTCGGCCTCAGGGTAGGCGGGACGCCCGACCTTGTCCCACCAACGGCGGATCGACTCGACCGCGAACTCGCCTGTGTCGTGGTCGGATCCGACCGATACCCAGCCCGTGTTGGCCGCCATGTCATACACCCCATACGGGGTGACCTTCCCAAGATCTCCTTTGAAGTCGTAGACGTTGGTCAGCACCGGCTCACCTGCCAGCTGGTACTCCCGGCCGCCGTTCTTGTAGTTGCCGACGAGCTCCTTCTTCTTGCCATCGACGCTGATCACCGGCTGCCCGGCCTCGACGTGCTCTTGGGCCGCGGCGTTGATGTGCGCGAACTGGGCGTCCCGGTCGGGATGGTTCCCGCCCTCGATCGTCTTGGCGTTGCCCTGCAGGCTGAAGTTCTCCTCCCGCAGCAGTACCGCCACAGTCGGCGCCGACACCCTGTGCCCAGCGGCGGTCAGCTCATCGGCCAGGTGGCGCAGGCTCTTAGTCGTCCACCTCAACGGCGACATGGGATCGCCGCGCGACCCGGGTTCCACCAGCGCCAGCAGCGCAGCCAACACCCCGGGATCGGTCTTGGTCACCGCCTTTCGGCCACCACCGGCACGCCGCGTCCGCCCCAGGGGTTCATCGCCGGCGTCAAGCTCGCTCACCCCAGCAGAGACCGTTACCCTGCTGACCCCCGCGGCCCTGGCCACCACCGTGACCCCGCCATGGCCCAGCACCCGAGCCTCAGCCCCCATCGTCAACCGTCGCTGACGCTCATCCAGGTGCGGGAACAGTGCGGCAAACTTCGCCGCCAAAGACTCTTCGATCTCCATGACAACCGGCATAGCACAACGATGACACCGAGTACTCAATAAGTACAGATTATTTCTTTACGAGCCCTAAACCAATGTGCGCTGCGGTTGTGTCGGGCCTGGTTCTGTGTGCTGGCCTTGGATTGCTGGGTGGCCCCGTGGGCGCGGGTGTCGGGGAATGTCTTTTCGGGTCGGCTCGGTGGTTGCCAGGCGTCGAACTTCATCCAGTGTGCGATGGCATCACCGCCGTCCGCCGGCCGGTAGCGCGGCTGCCTGAGTTGCTGCCCGATCTGCGCGGTGAAGCGTCGCCTCTGATCGGCGTCGCCGCTGGCGAGGTGCCGCCAGCGCGGTGAGGCGACGAGTTGTGCGAGGTCGACGGCTTGGGGATAGACGGAGGCGAACAGCCGTGACGCGCTGAACGCGGTGGTCTCGTTGCCGACAGGTATGAGGTGCTCGCCGCGGCGGGTCCACTGCTGCTGAGCGTCGGGACTGTCGCCGGGTCGGTCGGTCCAGGCGTGTCCGCAGAACAGGAACCCGGTCAGCACCGCGTCGTAGACAGCGGCCGATCCGTGGCGGCGCACCAGATGAAGGTGGCGGCGTTGTGCGCGCACGATGTCGGCCAGGTCTTCGCCCAGGGCGGTGGCGGGCTGATCAACATCCGGTGGCCCGATCCAGTACCGGTGCCGGGTGCAGACGTATTGGTGATGGCCCAGCAGCTTGGTTACCGGGCCGCCCAGGTGCCGACCATCGCAGCGTGGGCAGCCGGGCTGGGACTGGTGCCGCAACGCGGTCCAGTCCGGGGCGGGATCACGCAGTTCGGGCAGCGCCCAGGCGAGGTGCTCGCGGGCGCGGCCGGTGACGACGGCCAGGCGGTCAGGGTCGACGCAGCGCTTGCCGCCGGGTTGTTGAACGCTGACCGGTTCCCAGAGTTCGCGGGGGTGCAGGCCGTGCAGGTTCGCCAGCCGGGCGAGGTAGGAGGTGAGGGTCTCCTGGTGCGCAGGCGGGACTGGGATCGGCAGCCGGGGCAGACGCATCAGTTTGGAGCCGGCTTCCGCGGCTGGCGACGGCCGGTTCCGGGGTGCGATGCCGTGTTGGCGCGTTCGGCGGCGTAGTCGACCGGCACGGTATCGAGCAGGTCTTTGGTGATCTGCTCGCTGCCATCTTCGATGGCCAGGATCGCCGCTCCGCGCACCAGCTGGGACAGGCTGCCGATCATGCCGCCGCTGCGGCGGTAGAGGTATTCATCCATTCGGACCAGGCTGCCGGTGCGGTGCCGTTGGAGGCGCAGCAGGCTTTCCAGGGTGGCGATTAACGCGCGCCACTGTTCACGTTGCTCGCCGGTGCCGTAGGCGAAGCCGGTAGCGCCGATGACGGTGAACCTGCCGGCGATCTGACGTCCGCGGGTGCCGGCGAACATGCCCTGTGCCTCGATGTCGATGCCGGCGTAGATGAAGGTGGCGGCAAGTCGTTCGGCGAAGTACTTCAGCTGGTCGGAGACCTCGGCGCCGTTGCGGGTGGCCAGGTTCAGGTTGTGTAGCTCGTCGACACAGACCAGCTCAACGTGGGTGTGCGCGGCGGTCGCGCAGACCGCGTTAACGATGTCGGTGATGTTCGCCCGGCCGGTGAACTCCAGGCCGAGGAACCGGGCGAACTCCACGGCCAGCATCCGCGCCGTCGCGGCCGGAGGAACGGTGACGTACAGGACCGGCAGCCGGTAGGGGTCGGCAGGGTGGCGTTTGCGGATGTGGCGTTCGTGAGTGCGGCCCAGCTGGGTCAGCGCGGTGGTCTTGCCGGTGCCCGAGGCGCCGGAGATGATCACACCCCGGCGGGCCGAGACCTGCCGGCGGTTGAGCTGGACCAGTAGCCGGGAGGTGGTAATCACTTTCTGGATCGTCGGGGTGTTCACCAGCGGCAGGTCGCCGTGGTAGTCCCGGCGCGCCTCGTCATAGTCGAACCGCTCCCGCGCCGACAACCCGCTCAGCTGGTCAGCATCGGCCATCGGTGGCGGCTCGGATTGGCGGTCGACGAAGCGGCGCCAGCCCTCCTTGGTCGTCAATGGGTCATCGGCAGGGATCTCCCCCTCGACATCGTTCCTGGGCCCAGACATGCCGGCGCGGCTCATGACCACCGGTCCGCTTCGGCGTCGGCGTCAAAGATCCCGAGCGGGATCACCGTGGCCAGCGGGCCGTCCCCGACGTCATCGGCCGGTTCCGTCGCGGCCGCGTCACTGGGCTTGGCCGCCGGCGGTGGGCGGTGCGCCGCCGCGGCGCTCCGGGTGCGGGCAGCGATACGGTCACTGATCTTGTCGACCGGGCCTGCCTGCGCCCGGGTCAGCAGATCGTCCAGGACGCGGGCGACCTCGGTCTCGTTCGCATCATCGAGCCCGGCCGCCGCTGTCAGGGTCCGGGCATGGGCCCAGGTGAACTCCGCGAACGGGGCCGACACCATCGGCAAGTGCGTCCAGGGGACCGTGACCCACCCGTCGGGGCTGCGCACGAACACGTGCGTCACGTCATACGGGTCGTAGTGCACCTCCCACAGACCCCGCTTCGATACCGCCCCTGAGTGCTGTAGCCGCAACGGACCCAGCTGCGCGCAGTCATAGGTGCGGTAGCCGATCCGGATGCCGTAGGCATTGATCTGACGCCACTCCACAGGTAGCAGCTCCAGATAGTCCTCGCCAGACAAGGTGATCGGCAGGTACCCGGCGGCCGCCACCAGGGCGGTGTACTTCTCGTTCGGCGACATCGCCCGCCGGGGCAGCAGCGGATCCCGTAAGGCGTCGTGGGGGCGCTGTTGCCACCCGGCCAGGAGCCACTCGTCGAGGAGGTCCTGCAGCTCCGGCAGGGTCCACGCTCCGGTGGCGTCGGTGCCACGCAGCGTGGTGTTCGAACCGGTGTAGGACGCGACGTGCTGACAGAACAGCGTGTTGATCGCCCCGAACGTGGCCTCCACGATCGCCTTGTCCGTCGGAGTTCGTGGCCGCGCCCGATGAATGGACACACCCAGCCGGTCGCACGCGCGGGTGAACGTCTCGGAGACGAACACCTTCCCTCCGTCGATCACGATCGTGTCCGGCACGATCACCGGACGGGCCGCGGCCAGCTCCATCCGGGCATCAATCTCGACCAGCCGGGCGTGCGGCAGCCGCGACGCCGACATCGCCAGCGCGTTCGACCAGCCCGGGCGCATCGGCTCCGGGACCAGCATCCGGGCCAGCAGCAATGCCGCGTCGACCGCCTTGGTGCCCACAGGACGCAGCACCGCCGCGCAGATCGTACGGGTCGCGACATCCACCACGATCGTCAGATCCGCACGCACCGGCATCCCGTTGTCGAGCAGCACCAACACATCGATCGGCGTTGAGTCGATCTGAACCTGCTCACCAGGACGCGCGGCGTGGGTCGGGGTGAACATGGACTGCGGCCGGTTCGCCATCTGACGGCGCGTCACCGCAGACCCGAACGTGTGCCGGCCGCTGGCTACGGCGTCAACGACCTTGTAGAACGCCGTCTTGCGTGGCAACGGCACCACACCTGGGCCGTAGGTCGCCTCGACCGCCTTCACCGCCCGGCGGATCAGCCGCGACCGGGTACCGGTCGAGGTGTCGGTCTCGACATCGACAAGATCCCGGATCACCGCGACCAGCCGCGCATCGGCACGCCCGACCCCCTCGCTCACCCGCGCCGCCCGCCGATCCACCAAACCCCACAGACCCTGCTCGGCGTAACGTGCCCGCCGTGACTGCACGGTCCGGACGCTGACCCCCAACTCCGCGGCCTTCGCCCCGTCACGCTGGATGACCGAGGTGGCCAGCGGGTCGTACCCCGGTCGCGAGACACTGCCGGGCGACATGTCCGGTGGTAGGCCGGTCTCTACCTCCAGGACGTGGTGCTCCCACCGCCGCGCCGCCTCAAGGACCGCGGCGGGCAAACTGTCCAACAGCCCGAACGGCTCCACCGCCGGTAGGGGCTCCCCACCGACCACGATGAACTCCGGGCAGGACATCAGGTGCACAGCCAGGACCACCTGTTCCGAACCGGACCCCGACCGCAGCCGCACCGACCTGCCGACCAACGCAACCACCTGATGCTCCCCGCCGTCGAAGACGACCCAGTCCCCGGGCCGAAGCACCGCACGCTGACCGGGGGCCATCACGTCGCCTCCGCGCCTCGTACCAGCGTGCCCTCATGCAGCGGCAGCCACACATCCACCGTCAGCTCCCGGCGCCACAGCAGATGGAACAGCACAGGCAGCACAGCGATCGGATCACCAGCCGCCCGCGCACCTACCAGCAGCGGCGTCGGTATCGCGAATACCTCCCGCAGCACCCGGGCAACCTCGAGCACATGATGCCGGGGATGCCGGTACCCGGCAAGCCACCGAACATTCGCCGTCAAAAGCGCGTCGCCAGCGCCGACCAGCCGGAACTCCCACCCCACCAACGCGCACGCCCGCCCGGTGGCCTCGAACTTGGCCACGTCACGCGGCCCGCGCCGCTCCACCGGCCGGCAATCAATCACCACCGCCGAGCCGTCCGCTCGCCGGGCGAAAAAGTCCGGAGCATGCGACACCGACTTGCCCACCGCATCGACCCAGCGCAACCAGAACGGCTGGGACGCGATAGCGACGACCGTCGGGTCGAAGTCGAGCAGCATCACATGATCGCGTTCCAACCACGACTCGAAACCCACATGTGCACCGTTGGTAGCCGACCACCACAGCCCACTCAGATGCCGCTGCCCCTTCCGGGACACGAACCGGCGGACCGGGATGCCCTCCTCGAACGGCACCGCCTCCGCCCCCGCAAGCGGCCGACGCCGATCGACACCGTCCTCGGACACATAGCCGACCTCAAAGTCTTCGACCGAGCCCAAGGCGGCGGTTCCACCCTCAAGTGATAACGCCCTCATGGATCGACAGTCTCGACCGCAAACCCGTCCAGACCCGGCAGCGACTCGCAACCTTCACGCGAACATCGCAACATCGGTCGCAACCTTCACGCGAACATCGCAACCTTCACGCGAACAGGACAGCCGACACCAACCCAGATCACCGAACGTGCCCACAACCCCCAAATCCCGCACACCTCATGCACGCCGGCCTCGACCGCTGTCCACGAGGGGATACACGCGGCGCTTACAGGGGTGTGATGTCACTGCACAAGCTCACAGCCGGGCACGGGTACACGTACCTGACCCGGCAGGTCGCTGCGGCGGACGCGACCGACCAGGGCCACACCAGCCTGGGCGACTACTACGCCCAGAAGGGCGAGTCCCCCGGCGTGTGGGT
>JBBRZQ010000207.1:0-6282 GCA_038236535.1 Actinomycetales bacterium | reverse complement strand
GGGTGGCCTTCTCGATGAGGTGCTCGCCGTTGGCCTGCCCGCCTTGTACCTGCTGCAGCTGCCTTTCGGTGAGGAGCTTCTCGATCTCAGCCTCGCCCATGGTCCACCGGCTCATCGGCTGGTGCCCCGTCCTGCCGGGGTCACGTCGACGACGTCGGACGCTTTGATCTGGACGATGAGCGGGTCTGTGTCTTCGTCCCATTGGTGCGTGGTGCGGACGATGGGGTTGACCTGCATCCCGAGCCGGGCCTGGGCACGGTCTGCGGCGTCATAGACGTCTGCGCGTGCGACCTTCCCGACGACGAGCACGTCGACGTCGTTGGGTGGCGTCCCGGGGGTGCCGTTGTACCGCTCGGCCCAGGAGCCGTAGATCATCACCCGCTTGGCGCCGGGGATGGCGAACTCTTCCTCGACGACCGCGTGGGGTCCGAAGGTCAGCTCGAGCAGCTGGGTGAGGGGGACGGTGGCGCGGTTGGCGGTGTTGGCCTGTAGGAGCCTGGCGCGCCCGAGGGCGCGGTCGCGCAGGATGCCCGCGTCGACGAGGCGCCCGGCCTCTCGCTGCAACGTGGTCAGGGGGACCTGGAGTCGTTGAGCGAGGTCGGTCAGGGTGTACTCGTCGCTGGGATGCATCAGGAGCCAGGCCAGCAGGGAGGCTTGGTGCTGGGACCGGAAGATCGGCATGAGCGGCGGCGCTGAACTACGCATAGATGGAATATAGCACCCGGTTAAAGGAAACTACAGGGAGCGTCCGTCTCTAGCCCACGAGGCGCGCTGGCCAAGAGGATGCAACCCGGCACTGCACCGGGCATGCTGGATGACATCAACTACGGGAGGGGATTCGATGGCATCCAACGAGCTGCCTAGGCAGTGGCTCGGTCGTGCTGCCGCGTGGTCCATGATCGCCGCCGGCGCAACTGGGGCCCTGGCTACTGTGTATGCCGGAGCGACGGCTCACCATCCCCGTGGCTGGCCCGCGGTCGTGGTGATCGTCGCGGCGCTGAGTCTTGCGGTCCTCGGTGAGGGACTGCGTCGGCGCCTCAACTGGGAGTACCACCTGGCTTGGCGGGCTGCTTACCCCGACGAGATGCGCCGTATCGAGGCGTCCTTGCCGACTGGTGCGATCGTGCTCCCACGCCGGAGCTCACAAGGCTGGTGATCGGCCGGCCAGCCGTGCGCGGTTGCGACGCAGGTACTCCTCGAAGGTGATGCGTCCGGACAAGCGGTCGAGGAGATCGCGGACCTCGTAGTGCGGTGGTAGCGGGGCGGTGCGGCCCAGGGTCTGAGTGAGGCGCCGGCGGGTTTGGTCATCGACGCCCTCCAGGAGGTCGGGGTATGCCTCGCCCACGCTCATGACCGTCAATGTGTTCCCCCCTGGATCGGCTTTGCTCTCTAGGGGAGAGACAGTACGGCCCGACCCGTTCAGTTGATGGGCTTTGCCCTGGTCTGGGGGCCCGTTCGGAGGAGGGGAGCGCGGCGTTTCGGGGGTGTCCGTGCGGGTGTCACGGGTGACGGGCACACGCCCTGACGCGCCTTGAGCCGTCACACTACTGAGCCCGTGGGTACTGCAAAACTCACTATGCGAGGTACTATTGCAGTAACAGGAGGAGGTCTTGGGATGTCTGCAGCTCTCACGCTGGCTGACGTCGCGGCTGAGCAGTGGGGTCTGGTCACGACGGCGCAGGCGCGCGCGCTCGGGGTGTCGCCCCAAGGAGTGGCGCGTCTGACGAACCAGGGTTCGCTGGAGCGGATGACCCATGGCGTGTACCGGGTCTCTGGTGCACCTCCTGACCCGCTGGATGAGCTGCGAGCTGCGTGGCTCACGCTGGATCCTTCGCGTCGAGCGGCGCAGCGGGTCCGGGACGCGTCGCCGGCGGTGGTCTCGCACCGGTCTGCCGCCGCCCTGCACGGTCTGGGCGACCTCGAGGCAGACCTGCACGAGTTCACGACCGGTGGCCGCAAGCAGTCTCGCCGTCTCGACATCAGACTCCATCGCGGCCGCCTTGGCGCGGGGGAGTGGACGGTGGTCGGCGGGCTGCCGGTCACCACGGTCGCCCGGACCGTCGCGGACCTGGCGGCCGCCCGGATTGACGGGGGCCACCTGGCCAGCGTCGTTCGTGACGCGCTGACAGTGAGGCAGGTGAGCGACCAGGTGCTCAGCGCGGCGCTGGCTCCTCACGCGCATCGCTACGGGGCCCCGGCCGGGGATGGTGAGGCCCTCCTGGCTCGGTTCATCCAAGAGTCCGGGGTGTCGGTGCCTCTTGGTCGGGCTGTTGAGCTGTCGGGCGTGGGGACCCTTGCGGCCTCTGCCGCGCAGATGGTAGCTGCGTCCCCTGGGATGGTCCGGCTGCAGGAGCAGATGGCCGCGATCGCGAAGGAGATCGCGCCCGCGATGTCCTCTCCGGAGCTGGAGCGCAGCATGAGCCAGATCCGCGCCATGGCTGCGAAACAGCTGGCGGACTCGGGCGCGTTCAAAAGCATCCAGGATCCCTCAGTGCTGGCGAACCTGGCCGAGATGTCCGGAGTCGCCGAGCAGATCCGAAAGCTCGTGGCCACGCCAGAGTTCCGGCGCTTCGTCGAGCAGCAGTACACGGCGCAGCGGTGACGATCAACGGATCGCCCCAGTACGCCACGGCCACTTCGTTCCGCCGCGCCCTGGAGGACCGGCTCAAGGCCGAGGCGAAGTCCCGAGGTCGGTCCCTGGAGGAACTGCGCCGTGAGTTCCTCTTCCAGCGTTTCCTCGCGATGATCTTCTCAGCACCGGACAGGCAGTGGGTGCTCAAGGGCGGCGCGAGCCTGCTGATGCGCCTGGTCGACGCCCGGTTCAGCAAGGACCTGGATCTGCTGCACCTGGGCAAGCTGAGCCCCGACCAGGCGATCGTCGAGCTGCGCGAGCTCACCGCTCCAGGCGAGGGTGACCACCTGACGTTCGTGATCGAGGACGGCGTCCACTACAGCACCGTCAACCCGGTCGTGGAGGTCAGCGTCACGGCATACATCGGCGCCAGGTACGGCCATTTCCCGATCGACCTGGCCACAGATCTGCACCTGCTCGCAGCCCCCGACTGGATCCGGCCCCAGCCCGTGGTCGACGTGCCCGGCCTGCCGACACTGCCTGAGCTCATGGTCTATCCGCTAACCGACCAGGTCGCCGACAAGGTGTGTGCGATGTTCGAGCTCTACGGGCAGAGCCAGGGCCCCTCGTCTCGATACCGCGACCTGCTCGACCTGGCCCTCATCGTGTCGACGAGCGAGCTCGACGGCCGCCAGCTCGCCCTTGCCGTCGCGTCCGAGACAAGGCGCCGCAACGTCAGCATGCCGGCCGCGATGCAGTCACCGGGTCCGAACTGGGCCGCCGGGTATGCGGCGATCGCCCGCCGCAGCCGGATCGACGAGGAGCTCCACGAGCTGTCGGCAGCCCTGGCTGTCGTGGGCGCCTGCCTGAACCCGATCCTTGTCGGTGCCCGCTCGAGCGGGGCCTGGAGTCCTGGCCTCGGTTGGTCTGACTGAGGTCGGTCCCTTGTGCTCTCTGTCAGCACTAGCGGACTTACGTGGTTGACGTGCGAGGAGCCCGTTCAGGCGCTTGGGCGTCCCAGCCCTCGCCGCCGGCGGCCGCCGGTCCGGCGCGCTGAGTCCATCCAGGCCTGCATGGCCGCCCTTAGTTCCTCGGCGTTGCTCGAGGAAGGTCGATCTCGTAGGTGACGCCGTCGAGGGCGAACGCGACGGTCTCGGCGGCCGGGCTGTCGTCGATGTCGGCGACCAGGATCACTGCTATTCGCTGGCCGTGGTCGCGGCAGGTGCGGCAGAGCCGCGTGGAGTCCTGGATGGACTCAGCGGGTGATGGTATGCCGAACGGAACTCCTTTCCCGCGGTCCCTGGTTTACGCGGTGGCCGCTGTGGCTGCAGCGCCCCGACCCCACATCTCGGTGCGGACAGCATCGGTGAGGCGCCTGCTGGCGCGACTGCACCGCTGCCGTACCGCGGCCTGGGAGAGTCCGAGCTCCGCGGCTGCCACTGCGAATCCGGACGCGCCGGGATCGGGTAGGTATGAGGCTGCGAGGAGGCTGCCTTCGTCGGGCGTGATGGTGCCGCGGGCCACGCCCCAGGTGATCACTTGGACCAGGTCGGCGTCGGCGTTGATCTCGCCCGCGGCCGCATCGTGGTCGAAGGTATATGCCGGCAGACCGTGGTCGCCGATCGGGAGCTCGGTCGGGTCGACGGGGATGGCTTCTTCTGGCCGCCGGGTCCCGCTGACTCGATGCAGGGTGTCCAAGGCGAGGTTGCTGGCGACCTTGGAAGGCCGCCGGCCGATCGGGTAGGTGGCTAGGACGTCCCAGAACTCGGCGATGGTGATGTGGTGCCGGTCCTCGGTCCAGGCGTTGTCCGTGGATGTCGGGGAGGTACGCAAGGTGATCCGGATCAATTTGGGAAGCATCGTCTGCAGAACCACACGTCCGGCCAGCTGGTGCCCGCCCTGGAAGAGACGGACCAGCGCCAGCAGCAGCATGTCGGTCTGGGCCCCGTCGGACTGGTCGATCGCGTCGACGATGTCCCCGGGCCGGCCGTAGCCGGCTAGGGCGCTCTCGAGGCGGCCCCACCGTCGGACCGTCGTCGTCGATGACGTGAGGCGGTTGAGATCGACCCACTCCTGCAGAAGCTGGCGATAGATCGCGGAGGCGACCCAGCCAGGTTGCTGATCATGCTGGCGAAACGTCTTGGTGTTCACGGGGGCTCCATTCCGTGACGGCTGGCTCTGTCCGGACCCACGCTGCTCTGCACCCCTTGCCCGGGGTCTTGCCCGTTTTGTGCGCCCCGGAAAGTTCTTTCTGGCAAGGCCCGGGACACGGGTTGCCCGCACCTCCCGTAGGTGGCTTGACCTGCGCAAACACGTCACCGGGGAGCCATGGCGGCTCACGGAAAGTTCTTGACGTCCGTCGGTCACAGATCGGCTCTCCCCGGCACCTTCTCTGGGTGAACGCGCCCCGATGAAGGAGATCCACCCGATGAGCGATGACGACCGTGCGGCCGCTGAGGCCCCCGAGCTGGCTGATGCCGCGACCGTGCACGCTGCCCGCGAGGACATCGTGCAGGCCTTGGGACCGCTGGCGGCGAGCCCGTTGGACGAGCAGGCCGTCGAGAGAATGCGTCGGGCACTGGCCCGGGCGGACTCGCCCGCGGTCAAGGCCGCTCTGCGCCGTCTGCGGGTCGCGGTGCGGCCGGCGATGCCGCGCCCTTTCCTGGTCGCGCTTCCCACAATCGCTGACAGGGCCCTGGGCTCGCGGCTGCCGGCTCCGCGTCCGCGAGCCCGGCCCTGCCAGTCGGCCGCACCCCCCGTCGCTGGAGGTGCCGCATGAGCCCTACCTTGTCCCTGCGTCGTCGGCGCACCGAGCCCGATACGAGGTCGGACGAGGTCGCTGTGCCCCCGCCGCCGATCGCGTCGGCGACCGAGCAGGTCGCGTCCAACCTCGGCGCCAGGGCCGCCACTATCGCGCTGATGAGTTGCCTGGTCGCCGGGCCGGTTGGTCTGGTCGTCGGCGGGTTGGCGTTCGTCCAGTCGGCCCAGCCGGTGGTGCCGGTCCAGTCCGCCTTGGTGGACCACTCCAATGATCGGGCGGTCGTGGGCGAGTTCGCCCAGCGCGTCGTCGTGGCGTGGCTCACCAGCACCCGTGACCATCCTGAGCAGCTGTCCGCTCTGGTTCCCGGATCCCAGGCGGCCTCTCTGCCTCTCGTCGCGTTCCGGGCCAGTGACCCGACGGTCTCCTCGATTCAGTCCACGAGCGGGGTGTGGTCGGTCACTGTGGCGGTGACCGTCTCTGACTCACGTCCGAGCACGGCTCGACGGTTCTTCCAGGTGCCGGTCCTCCTGTCCGGGTCGAACGTCTCGGCCGCGACCCTGCCGTCGCCGGTGTCTGGCCCTCCGGTCGTCTCTGGTGCGGACCTCGGCTACCAGGTGCAGGCCTCGGCGGCCGGCCCGGTGGCGTCCACCGTTGCCCAGTTCTTGGGCGCCTATCTCACTGGTGCCGGTGACGTCACCCGGTACATCACCCCCGGCGTGCAGCTGACCGCGATCTCGCCGGCGCCGTACACCAGCGTCCGCGTCACCGACCTGCGTTGCGACCTGGGAGTGGACACCACGACCACGCCCACGGACGGGACCGTCCTACGGCTGCTGGTGTCGGCCGATGCCACCGCCACCGTCAAGCAGACCCTCAGCGTCAGCTACGCCCTGACCCTGCGCGCCCGCGCTGGCCGCTGGGAGGTCGCCGCGCTCGACCCGGCGCCGGC
>JBBRZQ010000206.1:0-6390 GCA_038236535.1 Actinomycetales bacterium | reverse complement strand
CGGTCAGGGGGTAGAGCCAGAGGCGTCCGGCGGAGTCACGGCCGAGCAGGTCAGGGCGGCCAGATCCGTTGAGGTTCGCGGCGTTGGTGATCGTGAAGCTGCCCCAGCCACTGCCGATCTGGCGTCCGCGAGTGATTGCACCCGCACCATTGCCGGCGTAGAGCCACAGGCGCCCCAGGGCGTCCTTCGTGAGAACGTCGGCGTTGCCGTCACCGGTCACGTCGCCCGGGGTGACCAGCGCGGTCATGCCGTTCCACCCGCTGCCCAGCTGGCGCGCTGAAAGGAAGCCACCAGCCCCGTTTCCCGGATAGAGCCACAGCCTGCCAGCGCCATCCCGGGCGACCAGGTCGGTGCGCCCGTCCCGGTTGAAATCACTCAGCCGGGTGACGGGTGCCGCTGGTGCAGCCGGGGGCGGTGATGCCGGTGGAGTGACCGAGGCGCGTGGGGTGACCGAGGAGGAGGGCGCGGACACCGCGCTCGTGCCCACGGCAGTGGTGGCAGTCACCCTGAACGTGTAGGCGGTCCCGTTCGTCAGCCCCCTGACAGTGGAGCTGGTAGTCGTCGTGGTCAACCCGGTGCACCCAGAGCAGGCCGGCGACGGTATGAGCGTGTACCTCGTGATCGCAGAGCCGCCGTTCGAAGCCGGAGCCCTGAAAGTCACGGTTGCCGCGCCGTTACCGGCTCTGGCGGACACGCCGGTCGGCGCACCTGGCACGCTCGGCCCGACTGGCCCGGACAAGGCCGTGGTCCGGCTCACCGTGACGGTCACCGTGGTGGCGGTCGCCAGGGTCTGTGCGTGGTTGTAGTAGGCGTACTGGTCCTTTGGCAGTTGCGTTCCGTTGTAATCGATGAAGCCCACCCGATAGCTGCCCGGCGCAACCGACTGGGAAATGAACTGCCCGGCGGCATCGGCCCGGCCACCATACAGACCACCAATGCCGCTGGACCAGCTCGTGGCGGGGAACAACGTCACATCGACGTTCGCCACGGGGTGCGTCCCGTCGGAGGTCGCGACGCCGCTGATGTTGCCACCGAGCCGCATCACCACGGTGTTCAGGACCTGGTCGCCCAGCCGGGCCGTCAGCGGGTGGGCAGTCGTGTGCTGACCCAGGGTGTCTGGCAGGTTGTCATACCACTGCGTGACAAAATAGCGGCTTTCATAGTCGCTGAAGACCAGATGATAGGTACCAACCGGCGTGCCGGACGTCATCGGCAAACCGTAAGTCGTGTACCTGCCCGCAGCGTCGGTGCATTGCTCGATGCCGCTGATGTACCCGTCGGCGTCGGCTGGCTTAACGCAGATACCAGCCAGCGGTGCGCCGGCCGCGTTGTGGATCAGTCCGCTGAACGTCGAGCCCGGAACCGCCACGTCGTCGACCCCTGTTGTCACCTGATTTAGCGTCACGCGGACCGGCGTGCCCCGGCCGGCGGTGGTGGTCGCGACGGTGTTCGGGTAGCGCTGAGTCACGTAGCGGGTCGTATTCACCCACGCGTTGGCGGAGTTCCGGTACGCCTCCGTCTGACCTTGGAAGGTGACGTAATAGTCGCCCGGAGCAAGGCCGACGACCCGATAGGTGCCGTCGGCACCTGTGATGACCGATGCTCCGCAAGTGCCAGATACTGGGCACGCAGTGACTTGGATACCCTGCACGGGGCCGCTGGCGCTGGTCACCGTTCCGGAGATGCCATCACCGGGGGCAGCCTGCGCCGTTCCCGGCGCCGCGACCATGGCCAACGTCACCGCCGTCACAGTGAGCACGGACCACACGGCACGCCGCCACGATGAATACGCTGACATTTGCTCTCCCCGCCCGGCCCCGATATCGCGCCCGGCCTGATGGCCACGACACGAGAAACTGCAGGGATCATCGCGCACGCACTGCACCGCCGCAACTTGAAATCGGGCTGGCGGACTCCCGTCACAGAATCCGCCTCAACAAGACAAGTGCGCAGGAACGTCTGAGGCAAGGCTGTCCTCATAGAACCCTGACGGGTGGTTTCCACACCTGCTGGCCACCGATGGGGGCATCGCCGCGTGTGGCGCGGCGGCGGGCCCGGCCGTCGTGAGCAGGCCGCAAGGATCGCCTACAACAAGCCCCTGAGAGCGTGTAGCTGACTGCGCCGGGCAAGTGCTCGCGAGAACGTGCGTGGTTTACGGCGTCAGGGTGTCTGTGGTGGTGGGCTCGTGGTGGGGGGCGGTGTCGTGGGGGGCGGTGTCGTGGTGGGGGGCGGTGTCGTGGGGGGCGGTGTCGTGGTGGGGGTGGGTGTGGGTGTCGTGGTGGGGGTCGGTGTGGGTGTCGTGGTGGGGGTCGGTGTGGGTGTTCTGGTGGGGGTCGGTGTTGGTGTTCTGACGGGCACTGGTGCTGCCGTTGCGGTAGGAGTCGTCTTCTGCGGGGCGACAGGACCCAGAGTGGCAGAGGGCTGGCTGGTGAGGGCCGCAGACAAGATGGAACGCAGGCCTCCGGGACCCGGAGCGGCAACGGGGGCGCCGGTCGAGGCCAGGGACACGCCGGAAGGCGTGGCCGCACGACCCGGAGTGGCAACGGGGTGGCTAGTCATCGCCAGGGACAAGATGGAAGCCAGCGACAGGAAGGATGTGCCCAGGGGACCCGGGGCCGCATCGGGTTGGCGGGTGAGAGCCTGGGAGACGATCGAAGTCGCGCCCACGGGACGCGGAGCATACGGCGTGGCCGCCGCATCCGTGTGCACGACGGAAGTGGTGACACCTACCACAGTGACGGCGACGACCAGTCCCGCCATGATGTTTCTGCCAGTGAAGCACGCCTGAATCCGCGAAGCGCGCCCCATTGTCTCAGCAGGCGGAGGGGTCCATCGCTGGCCATCCCAGCGCTTTGTCGTCCCGTTCTCCCAGTACCGCAACTGATCATCGGACCGTGGAGTCGAGCCTGCCGGACTGCCCATGACGTCTTCCCCCTCAACGACTTGTCAACGGAACATAGCGAAACGCCATGGCAGCCCGCAAGACATCCAGTCGTGTCGTCCTGAGCTTCACGGCCCGATGGCAGGCCCAGTGGTGAAAAGCCATCCATGGCTATTCGGAGAGGTCCCAGTCCGACTGACGGCGGCGCAAGGTAAGCACCGGCCAAAGGTGCGCTGGGTGAGTGCAGCCTGGCTACGAATGTGGGCAGTGGGTGTCGTCAAAGAGCTGTCTGGTGGCTGGTCTTCAGACTGTGACGTCGGACTCTCGGGCCTCAGGGGTCTCTCGAACCTGCCGGGTCGCGTCAGCCGGGGCAGAGTCGTAGTAGGTGGCGGCGGCATGCCTGCCGGCTGGGATGCGGTTGAGGACCACGCCAAGCACGCTGGCACCTACATCCCGCAGTGAGCCGAGGCCATCGGCGAGCTGTTGGCGGTGCACGATGTTGGCTGCGGCCACGACGAGCGCGCCGCCGGTGATCTTTGCGAGGATCGCGGCATCGGTCACCGGGAGCAGCGGAGGGGTGTCGATGAGCACGAGGTCGTACGAGCTGGCCAGCTGCTCGAGCAGCTTCGACATGGACCTGGAGCCGAGCAGCTCGCTCGGGTTTGGCGGGACCTCTCCAGAAGGCAGTACGTGCAGGCCGCCATCACCCCAGGGCTGCATGGCGTCAGCCAGATCGGCCCGGCCGATCAGCACGGTCGTCAGGCCTACTGCGCCCTCCAGGCCCATGTGCTCGGCGACGGAAGGCCGGCGGAGATCGGCGTCGACCAGAGCCACTCGCGTGCCGGCATCGGCCAGCGAGATGGCGAGGTTGATCGAGGTCGTCGTCTTGCCCTCGCCGGTCAGCGACGACGTGACAACGATCGTCTTGGGCCGATCGGCGAGCTCGAGGAACTGCAGGTTGGTCCGCAGCCGGCGGAAGGCTTCAGAACGGTGACCGTGCGGGCTGGACTGCACGATCAACGGGTGAGCGGGTGCTTCCGAGTCATAGGGGATGCGGGCGATCACAGACGCATCGGTGACCTTCTGGACGTCGGCCTCTGTCCGGACCTTGGTGTCGAGCGCCTCCTGCAGGAGCGCGAGCGCAATTCCGAGTCCCAGACCCAGGAGCAGCCCCAGTGCCAGGTTGGTCTTCGTCTTGGGCGTGGAAGCCACGGTGGGCACGGTGGCCGTCTGGGTGGAGCTGACGCGGACCGAGGACAGCTCCCTGCCGGCGGGCTTCTCCAGGAGGGTCACCTGAGCTCCGAGGCTCTCCGCAACGGCATTGGCGACGTCGGCGGCCCTCGCGGGGTTCGTGTCGGTGACCGAGATGTTGATGAGCACGGTGTCGAGGGGGTTTTCAGCGGTGATCGACTGGGCCAGCGCAGCCGGCGACGTGGCCAGGCGGAGCTGCTCGATGACAGGGATGAGCACGCGCGGTCGGGTGACCAGGTCGGTGTACGACTTCACCCTGCTCTGGGTGAAGGCGCTGCCCTGTATCAGGTCGGAGGTGTTGCCCCCGGTGTTCACCGAGACGAAGACCTGCGAGTCGGCCTGGTAGGTCGGGGTGGCGACCTCGGTCCAGATGGCGGCGCCGCCGACCGCGACCGCCGTGACGATGAGGATGGACAGCCGACGCTTGCGCAGAATACCGAGATAGTCGTGAAGCTCCACGGTCTTTTCCCACCTCTCGTGGCCGCCCCTAGGAAGGCCATTTTCTCATGTTCACCAGAACGCGCAAGTCCGGCGCGTGCGGTCTCTGGCGCGGCTGCCGGGGATTGAACCTACAGCGTGGAGAAGTGTCTGTGAGACTTCCGGACTCAGCATAATCTTCGGAATCAGCAGGTCGGCCAGGGCGAGGGTCGCATGCCCCTGGTCCCAGCGGATGGGGAAGTGGCCTTTGCTAGAGGCGGACGCTGGCCTCTGTCGGGCCGCGCCGGGTGCCGGTGTGATAGATCGTGTGAGTCTGGGCAGAGGCCTTCCGGTAGATGCCCTGCTTCAGATACGCGCTCATCCCGGCATACAGGGTGGCAGCGGGCGCGTCGGCGACCTGGACGCCGTTCATCTTCACGGCGATGTGTCCCACGGCAGGGTCCGCGGACCAGGTGATGCCAACGGTGAAGTCGACCCACTGGTTCAGGGGCAGCACTCCGAGCCACCACTCGTTCCTCCAGGTCGGAGTAATGCTCTGCGGCGCCAGCGACTGCCCGCTCACCGAGAGGATCGCCTGGACCGGGTCGGTCTTGGACAGGGAGAGATCGATATTGGGGACGCCGGCGTCGCCGGACTGGTGCCACTGGGTGAAGATCAGCCACCCGTTGGGTGCGTCGACGTAGGTCCCGGTCGGGAAGAACGATGACCACCCGTACCACTGGGTGTCGCCCTCGGAGGGGGTGCCGCTCTCGGTGATGGATGCCATGACCTCGGCGCGTTCGGCCGTCTTTCCTTTGTTGGTGTAGTCGCCCGGAGCGACGATGAAACGGGCCGTTTCGGGGTAGCCGGACCGTGCCGGGGTGGTGACTATCTCCACCTGTGAGGCTCGCGCGGACTGAATCTGCGACCACTGCCCAAACTGGCCTGCCTGGTAGTCGAAAAGGGTGGGCTGGCTCGTCCGCTGGTCGAGCGAAGGGTGGAGCCGAAGCATGGTCCAGGCTGCGGCGCCGACGACCGCCAACGCGGCTACGAGCAGGACGGACACCCAGCGCGGTCGCCACCCGTCGAGAAAGCTACAAGATTCCACCGTTTTCCCTGCTTCTCGCGGCTGCGCCCCCAGGACGACACACGCCTTGCCGTCGAGGGTATCCATCGCGGCGACTGCGCGCAGAACCCCGCCGCGCCCAGAGTGGTCGCGACGGGGTTGGTGCCCAGATCTGGGCTAAAAGGCGACGCTCGCTTCGGTGGGCCCGTGGCGGGTGCCGGCGTAGTAGATGGTCTGGGTCTGTGGCGACGACATCCGGTAGATGCCCTGCTTGAGGTAGGTGGGCTCGGGCCCGTTGAACATGTTGGGGGTGGCGAGGTTGTTCATGACCGTGACACCGTTCTGTCTGATCGCCATCCGTCCGGCAGATCCTGCGCTCCAGACGATTCCCACCATGAAGTCCACCCACTGTCCCAGAGGCAGCGCCCCGAGCCACGTCTCGGTGCGCTGGTTGTTCCCGCCGACCGTCGACACAATCGTCTGCATGGGGGTGGTCTTGGACAGGAAGAAGCCGATGTTCGGGTTGCTGCCGTTACCGACCGGGCCGTAGCCATGCCACTGCGTGTGTGCCAGCCACCCGCCCGGGCTGACATTCATTCCGACCGGGTACCACGCAGACCAGGCGTACCACCGGGTCTGCCCCTCGTAGGTGCCGCCGCTATTGGCAACGGAGGCCATGACCTCGCCCCGCTCCGCAGAGGTCCCTCCATTGGTGTAGTCACCTGGCGCGCAGGTGAACTTGGCCGTGTAGGGGTAGCCGGCCCGGGCCGGCGTG
>JBBRZQ010000205.1:0-6434 GCA_038236535.1 Actinomycetales bacterium | reverse complement strand
TGAACCCGGAAGCGCCGACCCGTGAGGCCGGGTACGGCGACAGCTCGACCAAGTACTCAACCGCCATCACCTCCTGGGTCCACGCCGGCTCGAGGTCCACGGCGTCTCGGTAGCGTGCGGATCGGCTTTGGATGTAGTCAGCGTCCTCGTCCGCCCACCACAGTTCCACCAGTTCATTGTAAGTCATCGTCTTACAGAAGGCGACCCCACGGAGATCCCGTTGTTGAACTGGTGAGGGCCTCAACGGGAGCCTGATCCGCGTGGCTTCTCCTTCCGTCGCAACTTTCTATGGCGCGGGTAGGGAACTTGTTCAACTGGCGAGGTGGGGATGTACGAACTCGCCGAAGTGATGACCCTGGGCTGGGCTGGGTGGCACAAGCACTGCCGACCCCTGAGCGGTGCGGGGAAATTGGCCGCAAGGCAGGCGATGGGGGTGGACGAACAGGATCCAGGTGGGCGCGAATGCACCGTTGACGGCGCAGCGGGATTCAGTGTAGTTTCCTAACTAGTTAATTAGCCAATCGGTAACATGAGGCGGGTCCATGGCTGTTGTGATCGACGAGGAGAGGCTCAGCGAGACCTTCGCCGCGCTTGCCAACTCGACACGCAGAGCGATTCTGGCCCGGTTGGTGCAGGGACAAGCGAACGTCAACGAGCTCGCCGAACCTTTCGACCTGACTCTGCCGGCTATCTCCAAGCACCTCAAGGTGCTGGAACGAGCCGGCTTGGTTACTCGAGGTCACCGAGCCCAGTACCGCCCGTGCACCCTGGACGCCGCTCCCCTGGAGGAGATCTCGACTTGGGCCGAGCAGTACCGACCGGTCTGGGAGGGCCGCCTCGACCGCATGGACGACTACCTCATCCAACTCCAACAAACAGCGAAAAACGGAGGCACACGATGACTGACCAGACCCCGCTCGACGCCGTGGTGATCGAGCGCACCTTCGATGAATCCGCGGACCTCATCTGGCAGATGTGGACCGAACCGGAGCACTTCAAGGCCTGGTACGGCCCCGATGGGGCCGCCATCCCCGTGGCAAGGATGGACGTGCGCGTCGGTGGCACCCGTCTGGTGTGCATGCGGATCACGACCCCCAACGGTCCGATGCAGATGTGTTTCACCGGCGAGTATCGCGAGGTCGTCCCGAACCAGCGGCTCGTCTACACAGAGTCCATGTGTGACGAGAACGGCAACGTCCTGTCTCCATCGGACATGGGCATGCCCGAGGGGCATCCCGCAACCACCACGGTGACTGTCGAACTTCAGGAAGTCGGCGGTCGAACGAACATGGTGCTGACACATGCCGGCGTCCCCGCAGACTCCGCCGGCGCGACTGGTTGGGTGATGGCGCTGAACAAGCTTGCCGCCCATGTCGAGGCACACAGCGTCCGTTAGGCGTTCATCGGGCACACCAGGCGGGTGCTGTCCGGGTGAAGGCCGGCACACCCAGGCGGGCTCACTTCGAAGTGTTGGTTGCGCGTTGCAGTTGACGTCGTGGACGAGGACGACGTGTTGCCTCCGTCGGTGGTGTTGAGCGTCGCCGTGTCCCGGTGAGCGAGCTAGGGTACGGCGGGGCTCAAAGGCTGGCCTTGCCGGTCCGTCGCAGATGGCCATCCATGAATGGGTTGTCCTCGATGGACCGCGGTGCCCTTGTGGCGCCTAGAGAATGCAGAACTCGTTACCCTCTGGATCGGCGAGCACGACCCAAGGCTGCTCGCCCTGACCAACATCCGCCCGCTGGGCACCCATGGCCACAAGGCGGTCGACCTCAGCGGCTTGACTGTCTGGGCGGAAGTCGAGATGCAGACGACTCTTGCCGACCTTCGGGTCGTGCAATGTCACGAAGGCTAGGCCAGGCAGCCGGTCGGGAGCCGACCTGATCGTGTATTCGTCATCGGACTCCCACACCACGACCCAGCCCAGAGCGTCCGCCCACCACCGTCCCAACTCAGCTGGGTGTGCCATGTGGAGATGACGTGCTCCCACTCGAGACTCATGGCGTCAGACTAGTTCGCCGGCCATCTGTGACCCGGTCGAGGATCACCCACGCGAACGGGTCAACCCCCAATCGGTCGGTTCGAGGAAGACCGTCTCTGGGGGTCGCTCCGACTCCATGACCAGGACGAAACGGCTGTCGCCGCCGGCGCTGAGCACCGAACCTGCCAGGATCATGTTGGCGACCTTCACCCAAAGGAAGCCGGCGAAGACGAGCAGACAAGGCTGCCCCATATGCCTGACGTGTCCCGAGGTCGCAAACAGCCCGACGTAGATCGACGAAGCAGCCGCCAGCAACACGCCGATCCCCAACGCTGCCACGACACCACCGACGATCAGCTGGTTCCCCCGCAGGCTGGCGTCGCCGAGATCGTCGCGGCCAAGGCGTTGGCCGACAAGCACTGCGGCAGAGCTGGCCACTCCGGCGAGGAGGCCGATGGCCAGCGACTGCACCGGGAACGTCATCGCCATGGCCGCCAGCGAGTCCGTGCCCATGCGTCCGTAGACCACCACGTAGGCGGCATCACCCAGAAACCCACAACAGCTCGGTGAGCGCCAGGGGCAGCGCCACCGCCAGGAAGCGGCGCAGCAGACTCGCGTCGGCGCCGCGGAGGTCTGCCAGCCGGGTCACCGCGACAACGTGGCGCGCAGCGTAGGCGCCGACCAGGATCACGGTGATCTCGACGACCCGTGCCGATGTGGTGGCGATAGCGGCGCCCTCCAGGCCCAGCCGCGGCTGGCCCAGGTGTCCGAAGATCAGCAGCCAGTCCAGAACCAGGTTGAGCACTGCCGCCGCGATGCTCGCCCACATCGGCAGCCGCACGGAACCAGTGCTGCGCAGCACCGCGGAATACATCAGCGTGAGCATGGTCGGCAGGTAACCCAGCGCGATGACCCGGACGAACACCGCACCCTCGGCCAGAACCTGGCTGTCGGCGGTGAAGGGCGACATGACCGCCCTCGGGAACACCGCCACGAAGAAGGTGATGACCGCGGTGAACATGAGCCCGAGCAGCAGCCCGAGGCCCAGCAGGTGGCGGATGCGGTCGCGGTCGCCGCTGCCCCAGTGCTGCGCGGCGAAGATGGAGACGCCGGTGGCCAGGCCGGTCAGTGCGACGATCAGGACAGCGGTCAGCTTGGAGCTGATGCCGACGGCGGCCACCGCGGTCGTCCCGAGCTGGCCCACCATGAGCTGGTCGGTCACCAGCAACAGCGACATCACCACACTCTGCGCGGTGACGGGGACCGCGATGGCCCTGACCTCGCGAAGGAAGTCCCGGTCCGCGATCATGAGGCGGCCAGTAGGCCGAGGGAGGTGAAGGCCACCGAACTGCAGCGCGTGAACCGCGTCGGCAGGCTTCGTGGCCGCCAGACAACCTGTTGGACTTCGAGGTACGTCACGTCGTTCACCTCCTGGCAACCGTCGCCGTCGATCAGCGAGACATTGCCCATTCCTCCGAGGGTGGGAGACAGGTTGCAGAAGTAGATGGAGCTGCCATGATGCTGATTCGCGAATCGCATGTCACGCCGCTCTTTCACTGAAAAGGTCGAGTTTCATCCCGTGCGGTTCCAACAGCCGTCGAGTGCTCCGAACCGTCCCGTTGACCTTTCCTCAGGAAGGCTGGCTGAGGTCGTCGACGAAATGCTCTTGGTTCGGGCGGCCTCGCTCAGGTACCCAGGCTGCTCGCTGGCCGGCGCCGCCCCAAGGGCCGGGATGACGCCCGCAGATCGACTACCCGCGGTCATCCTCTTCCGCGAGTCGACCTCCTCCACGGTCGGATCCGTGTTGGTGGATATGTACCGGGCTTCGCCGCGGTCGGCGACCTGCGGGGTGCAGGTGAGGGCGTCGAGGTTGTACTCGAGGTAGGCGTACTGGCTGAGTGGGTCGGTGGTGTGCCAGCGGCCTTCTCCGTGGGTGGCGATTCGCCGGGTGCCGAAGTTGCGGTAGTCGTGTACGGGTGTCGACCAGCGTTGGGGGGTGAAGGTGGAGCCGTCGCGGGAGGTACTCATCCGGTCGTCGGAGACGAAGTCGACGAGGTCGCCGTCGTTGAAGGCCAGGTCGGCGGTGACAGTCTGCGCGCCGTTGGTGAATGTGCCCCGAACGTGGGTGTCGTCTACCGGCCCCCAGACGATGGGCGCGTCGATCAGCGCCGCGGGGGCCAGGATGCACAGGTCGTTGAACAACGTCACGGTCTCGGCCCGGTCCATGTCGGGCCCCGAAGCGTTCACCATCGGCACCACCGAGCACAGCTTGACGCGCATGGTGGCGGCTGGGCCGGCGAAGACGTGCAGGACGTCGACCGGCAGGCCGAACAGCGTGGCGTCCATCCAGAACAACCGGCTGGGCGCAGGTCCGAAGGTGTTGACCTGCTCGCCGGTGTACGTCATCCACCGTGCGATCGCGCCGGCGCGGATCCGGCCGTGAAACCGGGCGTGGACGGACGAGACCCGGGGCTGACCCACGGCACCGGACCGTCGAACGTACTCGGCGACGAGGTCTGGAAGGTGAGCCAGATCGGTTTCGGTCACCACCGCCCCTGTCCCGGGGCGGGACTCGCGGAGCGCGGCCGCGCTGCGACGCTGGTACTCGGCGCGATAGCTCGTCGGGCCGCGGGAGGCGAAGGTGCATCCCAGAGCGGCGAGCAGCAGGACGTTCGCCACCGTTCCGGCCTTTGCGTCGTTCCATGACGTCAGGATCACGGTCTGGGAGAGGACGACGCCGGCGGTGCCGGCGACCCACCACCTGCGATTCTGGATGGCGAGCAGCACCCCGGTCGCCACGACGGCGGCAGCGGCCGCCAGCCAGGCGAGGCCCATCGCCGGGCCGATCGGTTCGGGCAGTGCGGCCATCTCGGCCCAGCCCAGCCCTTTGGCGGCGCCGAGTAGGTGGATCAGACCGTGTCCCACCACGACCACGACGATGAACCAACGCACCACGGTCCTCATCGGAGCACCTCCTGGTCTTCCCTTGCCGGGACGACGGTCCGGGGCTCTCGGGCGGGCGCCGTTGCCTGGTAGAGGCGGATCGAGGCGACGACGACGATCGACCCGGTGAGCAGGTAAAGGCCTTGCAGCCAACTGAATCCCTCGACAAGAAGGGTCTCTCCGAGGATCCAGCCGACCATGATGGCGCCGGCTGCGGCGCTGGTGACCAGCGCCAGTAGCCAGTGGGCGAGCAGTGCGGTCGCCCCGATCGTTGCGCTGCCGCCGATGACAGCGGCCAGGAAGATCCCGGGGACGACGAACGAGTCGAACGGGGTGTGGCGCAGCAGGGTGGCAGGGACACCGAGACCGCCGGCGACCAGGGCGATCCCGCCGCCTACCGCGGAGAAAGCATTGAACAGGTGAAGTCCGACGAGGGTTCGCTGCATGGCTGGCATGGTTTGGCCTTTCCATTTCGGTGGATTGTGCTGGGTCGGGTGGTTGCCATGTCGGCGCCTCAGTCGGATGCGACGGCGTCGAGCACAGGCAGGCGGGCGGCGCGCGAGGCGGGCCACAGCGCGGCCAGGATGCCGACGACGGCGGCAAGGACAAGCATTGCGGCGAGCTGGGCCCAGGGGATGGCGAGCGTGGTCAGGCCGATGCCGGTGAACACGGTCGGCATCACGGCCGCCACGGCCACCCCGACGACGACGCCCACGACCGTGCCGAACACCGCGGTCAGGACACTCTCGATGGTGATGATCCCCGCGAGCTGGAGCCGGCCAAGGCCAACGGCGCGCATGAGACCGATCTCGCGGGTCCGATCGATCACCGACAGCGCCAACGTGTTGACGATGCCGAGGATCGCGATGACGATCGACAGCCCGAGCAGCGCGTACAGGATCACCAGGATCTGGTTGACCTGATCGGCGAGCTGCGCGGTGAAGTCATCGACGTCCAGCACCGAGAGCACCACGTACGGAGCAGCGACGGCGACGAGGTCGGCGCGCAACCCGGCCGGGGTAGTGCTGGGTGCGGCCGTGATGAGGATGTCCTCGACCGTGCTCTGGGCGGGCTCGACGACCTCGGCAAAGAGCTCGTCCGACACGATAATCGGGGAACCGATCAGCTGGGTGGCGACAATCGCACCGATCCGGGCCTTCGTAGCCCCGGTCTGGGAGGTGAATGTCACCTCGTCCCCGAGCCGCCAGCCACGATCGGTCGCGACGCCCTCCTTGACGGCGATCTGGCCGCTGGCGAGGGTGTCCAGCGAACCGCTGACCGTGTCGATGTTGACGCTGCGGCCGAACGCGTCCGCGGGCAGACCGACCACCATGACCGCGTTCTGCGCTGACGCGGTCTGGCCCGGGCCGGCCACCACGGACGGTCCGTAGGTGAGCACGTCGACGGCCTCGACGGAGCGCAGCGCGTGGACGTCCGCGACAGCGCCGATCGGTACGTTGCCGGTGGCGGACTGGATGGAGAAGTCCGAGGTCCAGCCATCCTCGACGATGGC
>JBBRZQ010000204.1:0-6447 GCA_038236535.1 Actinomycetales bacterium | reverse complement strand
GACGATCTCCAGCGGCCACATGCACCCGCCGAGCATCCCGAAGGCGATTCCCACCGCAGGGCTGATTGCACTTGCCTGCTCGGGTGTTCGGAACAGGGTGCCGCTGGCCATGCCCGCTCCGGTCCCCACCAATGCCCATACGCCGATCAGCGCCGCAGCCGCCAGCGGGTTGCCCCAGCTCACGCCGAACATCACCGCCCCGACGACGACGATGAGCAGGGCCTGGGCGAGCGCGAGCGCGACGTAGCAGAGGGCCTCTCCCAGGATCAGGTCGCGCCTGCGGATCGGGGCCGCGAGGGCACGCGAGAAGATCCCCCACTTGCGGGTCTGGATCATCGCGGCGCCCCCCGCCATGGAGTTGATGAACACGAACAGGACCAGCATCGTCGGGGCGCTGTAGTTGTATCCCAGTGGAAGGAACTCGCTCTTGCTGTTGACGACTACGGTGCGGACCGGCACGACGGGCGTCTGTCGCTGCAGCAACCTGGTCGTGGCCAGGTTCTCGGCAAAGCCGAGGTCCGAGTGGGTGGTCGCGAACGTCGCCGCCTGCACTGCCGCACCATGCCGGGCGACGACCGAGGTCACCGCCGTGACGGCCGCCTGGCTGGTCCCGAGGGACCCTGAGACGAGGACTGGAACCTGCACCGCGCGACCGGATCGAAGATCGGCATCCAGAGTCGTCGGGATCACCACTACGGCCTCCACCTCACCGCGGCGCAGCGCAGCCACCCCCTCCGCACGCGTGGCAAACCGGCGGGAGGTCATGGCAGGATCCGCCGCAAGGTCCTGGACGAGCTGCGTCGCCAATGTGCCGGACTGGCTTGGTACCAGGCCGACTCGGATGGTGCTGCTGCTGGCGGTCGTCACCCCGACGAGCAGGATGACGAGAATCGGCAGCAAGATCATGAAGAAGAGGGACGTCCGGTCGCGGATCACCCGTTTGAGCTCGGCGACTGCCAGCGCGATGGCTGTCACAGGTTCACCACCCTGCGCCGCAACGTGAAGGCCACTGCCCCGGTACCGAGCGCGAACGCGAGGATCGCCAACAGGGGTGTCACTCCGGCGGTCCAGTCGGCGCCGCCGGAGAAGTCGGTGATTGCCCGCAGGGCCCACCCGTTGGGGGTGAACAACGCGAGGGTGCGCACCACCTCGGGCGCACCGCCGACGAAGACGAAGTTCCCGCCGAGCAGGACCAGGCCGAAGGTCAGCATCGACGCGACGCCCTCCGACTGCCGCTCCGTCCGCGCCGCCGTGATCACCAGCGCGGTCAGGCCCACCAGGGTCAGGGCGAGCGCCACGATCAGCGCCGCCACGGCCAGCGGTGGCCCCCAGTCGGCATCGAAGACCAGGGTCGTGAAGACCGCGACGGTGCTCAGACTGGCCGCCCCGTAGACGAACGTGGCCAGAGACTTGCCCAGCAGGATGGTGCCCGGGCCGATCGGCGCGGCAGCGAGCCGATCCAGCGTGCCCCCGCTGCGTTCCATGAAGAATCCGCGTGAGCCGAAGCTGATCGCGAAGAACATGAAGAAGATCCCCATGGAGGGCGCGTAGTAGCTGATGGCGGTCAGCGGCTTCGTGCCGGCGGGCTGCATCACCGTCTGCTCGGGGGGGCGCACAGCCGCCGCCTCCGCAGCCACCCGGGCAGCGGAGGAGGCGGGTGCCCCGGCTCGGACGGCGGTGTTCACCGAGAGCTGGACTGCCTCGATCTGTGCCGTGAACGACTGGGCGAGCGAGCGTGCGACCTGCTCGGTGACGGTTGCGTCGACGCTGGCCAGGATGGTGATGGGGCGGCTGCTCCCGGAGGTGACGGCGGCCGAGAACCCCTGGGGGATGACGAACGCCGCGCCGAGGTCGCCGCTGGCGACCTTCGCCCTGGCATCCGCCTCACTGGTCACCGGCTTCACTGTGAGCAGGTCGGCGAGATCCGGGCTCTTGACGAAGGTCGTGAATCCGGTGGCCACCTGACCCTTGTCGAGGTCGACCACCGCCACGTTGGCGTGAAATGAACCGGTCGACCCGAACGCCATGCTGATCAGCCAGGCCACTGCCAGGGGTGCGACGAAGCCAAGCACAATGGCCGAGCGGTCGCGCAGTCGCTGGCGCAGGTCCTTGAGAGCAATCGCGAAGACGGCACTCACCGGTTCACTCCCTCAAAGCCGTGCCGGTGAGGTGAAGGAAGACCGCCTCGAGGTCTGGCTCGATGACCTCGACGGAGCGTACCGACGTGTTGGTCAGGCCGGCGATCTCCAGCACCTTCGGCAACCGGCGTCTTCCATCCTGGGCAAGGAGCTGTACCGAGCTGTCCACCACGTCGACGCGCTCGATCCCCTCCAGCGAGCGGCACGCCTCGGCGAAGTCTGCGAGAGAACCGTTGGCCGACAGGGTGATTCGGTCCTTCCCTCCGACCTGCGAGACGAGCTCACGGCTGGTTCCCTCGGCTATCAGCCGGCCGTGGTCGATGATGCCGATGCGGTTACAGAGCCGCTCGGCCTCCTCCATGTAGTGCGTCGTGTAGACCACCGCGAGGCCTTCCTGCCCCAGAGTCCGGATGCTCTCAAGGATCGCGTGCCGGCTCTGTGGGTCCACCCCGACGGTCGGCTCGTCGAGGATGAGCAGGCTTGGTCGGTGGAGCAGGCTGGCGCCGATGTTGAGCCGTCGTCGCATGCCGCCGCTGTAGGACTCGACCCGGTCGTCACCACGGTCCTTGAGGTCGATGAGGTCCAGGACCTCGTCGATGCGCTGACGCAGCGCAGCTCCCTTGAGCCGATAGAGCCGGCCGAAGAAGGTCAGGTTCTCCCGGGCGGTCAGGTCGGGATAGAGCGACACGTCCTGTGGCACGTACCCGATGTGGGCCTTCGCCTTCGGGGCCGAGGTGCTGACCGGCGTACCGGCGACCGTGACCTCGCCGCCATCGGCGGAGAGCAACCCGCACACGAGCCGGATCGTCGTGGTCTTTCCGGCTCCGTTGGGGCCGAGCAGGCCGTAGGTCTCGCCGGCTGCCACCTGGAAGGAGACATCGTCGACGGCAACGCGGTCGCCGAAGCGTCTGGTGAGGTGGGAAGCCTTCAGCACCGTGGTGCCCCCTGAGACGTGTGGCGCAGGACAGCCCACGTGAAGGGCTGCACGGCGCCGCCCGGGGTCAGGTGCTCCTCGCGCTCGGAATGCTCCAGGCTGAAATCCGGCGCGAAGACGCCGGCCAGGGCGTCGGCGTCGTAGCGGGACGTTGGCAGCCCGGAGCACTGCATTGGGCCGTCCGCGGCGAAGGTGCCGAGCACCAGGACCCCCCCGGGTCGGATAGCACCTGTTGCCGTGGCGACGTACTGCTCGCGCTGCTCGGGTCGGACCAGGAAGTGGAACACCGCCCTATCGTGCCAGGCATCGTAGGTGCGCTCGGGCTGCCAGGACAGCACGTCCGCCACGACGAATGACGCCGGTCCCCTTCTCTGGTCGAGCTCGTCGCTGTGTTGGTCGCGGACCATGACCCCAACCCTGTCGCGGACCAGGGCCAGCGCCGTGGCGGAAACATCGAGCACTGTGACGTCCGACCACCCGGCCTTGAGCAGCGAGTCCGCAAGCGTCGATGCTCCGGCGCCGATATCGATGAGGCTGCCCGAAGGTGGCGCCACCGAGGTGAGCAGCCGCAGGGATGTCGTGGGCTGTCGTTGGAACCAGCTCACGTCGTCGGTGGCCTTCGTCCCGTAGATGGTGTCCCAGTGCTCTGCCGCGCTCCTGCCCATGCGACACACGCTAGAGCACTGCGCGTCGGCCGGGCTCAGAGCGGCCGCAGGGGTGTCCGGTCGAGAGGGCTCATGGCTGATATGCGCTTCGTCCGCACGGCATACAGCACCGCGGAGAACAACAGCGGCAGGAATGCGGCGAACGCGGCCAGCACCAGAACCGAGGCCAGCACCCGCGACTGGCCCGGGAGAGGCAGAACGCAGATGACGAGTCCAGCGTTGATGACCACGAGCCGAATCGCCTTGCCGCGGTCCATTCGCGACTGTGTTCCTCGCACGATGTTCGGCCCGCCGCCGAGGACCACGGGAACCAGGAATGACATGGCGCCGAGCACCACCTGTGCAGCGAACCCTGCGGCCAGGGGAGTGATCAACAGCTCCAGATGGTCGGTGACCAGCTGCCACGTCGGGCTGCCGAGCAAGACGGCGACCAGGCCCAGGAGCGAACCGGCCAGCCACATCATCGCGGCCATGACCGACCACGTCGCATAGGACGACGGCGCCTTGTTGCGGGCCACCTGGACAAGCGGCCGGGCGGCCCAGAGGACTCCGGCCAGATACCCTGCCACTCCGGCCGCAGCCAGTGCCTGCCACCCGAAGAGGACACCCGTGACGGTGACAATGACGGACACGACCAGGACCGGAAGCGCCTGGCGCGCAACGCGTTCCGCGCCGTCAGCGATCCGGGTGCGAAGCATCGTCGGCCATAGGGTGACCAGCGTGCCCATCACGGTAAGGCCGACCCAGCCCAGCAGGTTGAGGGTGATATGTGCGATGACCAACCGTCCGTGCCACGGCTCGACCGGGTCACGCGCCAGTCCGGCGCCCAGCCCTGCGCCGATCGGCAGGGTCAGTGATGCGTAGATGTAGTAGCGCACCGTTGCCCCGAAGCGCGAAGCCAGTGCCGTCCGGGCCTGGAGGGCCAGTGTGACGCCATGTGCCGCGGCAGCACCGCCCACGACTACCGACCCGACCAGTGTCAGGATCCAGACGGCGCTCACCATGCCGGTCACAACCGTGAGAACGCCGACGTTCAGGGCCACCAGCTTCGCAACCTGCCAACGCCGCGATCCGGAGGTGGCGCGGCGCCGCAGAAGTGCGTCCGCGAAGTGAGAGCTCCAGACGAAGATCGCATTGGTGACGGCACCCAGTAGCAGCAGGTGGACCATCAACCAGTGGGACTCGGTGACGTAGCGGTGGCCCACGCTGATCGCCAGGAGCGCCACGAGCCAACCGGCGACCGGCGCGTTGGCCCCGAGGTGCCACCTGGTGCGGTCGCGCAACGTCAGGGGGCTCCCGGGTGCGGGCGTCATGAGGCGGCGACCGATCTGGTGGGGGGAGCGGTCCCGGTGAGCGAGCCGCCCGGCGGGTGTTTCACGTGGCCTTCCTGCCCCGGGAGGGCAGGTCCAGGCGACAGGCCCCGGGCTCCGAAAAGGCTTGCAGCGACGTTCTTTCCGTCTGTCCTGGGTCGTTGCCCAGCTGCTCGAGGGCGCCGCGTACGATTCCGAGATGGACTCCACAGACGACCTCCGTCTGTTGGTGGGCAGCCTCGAGCAAGGGGCAGCGGCGCAGCTTGACGATCCGGGCACGTGCGTCCGTGGTCGGGGCGAACCCGAGCTCATCCAGCAGGCTGACCACCTCGCGGCGGACGGACAAGCCAGGTGGCGCAGCTGCTGCCCGGGCAGGGTTGCTCGGGATGCCCGCGAGGTCGCTCGCCAGGCCTTGCCTGACCTGGGACTGCCTCGCCAGCTCAGCACCCCACATCCTGCCGGCGTCGATGGCGTCGTTGTGAGGCTGGCGGCTGGTCCGGGCGATCTGTGCAGCCAACGCAGATGCAAGTGCGGCATACTCCCGCGAACCTGGCTCTGTGCCGGCATCAGGTGAGGCGGCATACAGCCAGGCAGGACGCCCGCGCGCCTGGCCTTCGGTACGGGTCCGCAGGACCAGTCGGTCGTGCACCAGGCCGTCGAGATGTTCGCGGATTGTGTTGGGGTGCTGACGAGTCAACAGTGAAAGGGCTGCCACCGTGCAGGGCTCGGGCTGGTCGATCAGGACTGCCAGGATGCTTGCGCGGGCAGACGAGAGCTGGGCCAGGCGACGGTTTGCCTGCGCCGTCGGCAGCGGTCCGTAACCGGGCCGCGGGGCCGCCGTTGTCCCCTGATTAGTTTTCACGGAATGAAGTGTAATAAACTGTCGGCAGGCTTCGCCAGTCGCGGCGGGCCGAGGCACCAAGAGGTCCCTCATCGCGCCCTAGTCGTAGGAGTTCTCATGAGCACGGTCGTTGTCGCAACCAGCGCTGCTGACGCGCAGGCGGTCGAAGCCGTCAAGGATCACCACGCCCAGCTGGCTGGCGCCTTGGCGGTCCAGGTGGAGGCCCTGATCGACGCCGCTGCCCGGGGCGACCTGCCCGGTGCCGGCGTGACTGCCGAGGCTCTGGTGGGCTGGTGCCGGGCCGAGCTGATCCCGCACGCGCTTGCGGAGGAGCAGGCCATGTACCCCAAGGCTCACGAGGATCCCCGCGCCCGGCTGCTGGTCGACGCGATGCTCGCCGAGCACCGCGACCTCATCGGGCTGGTCGAGGCTGTCCAGCACGCGACCGGCCCCGTACGTGCTGCGGCCAGTGCGCAGGCGCTTCGGATCCTCTTCGACTCACACCTGGTCAAGGAGAACGAGCAGATCCTGCCGCTCCTGGCCGGCTCCGGCGAGGCCT
>JBBRZQ010000203.1:0-6499 GCA_038236535.1 Actinomycetales bacterium | reverse complement strand
TTGCTGGTGTCGGCGTACGTGCTGGTCTGGGTGGTGGTGGCGCCGATGAGGGTGTCGGTGAGCTGGTTGAACACGTTGAAAGAGTTCGTCAGCGGCGTCGCGGCGGAGACTTGGTCGCTGGTCTGGTTGCCTGTGGTGTCGTAGCTGTAGGTGGTGGCCCCGGTTGGCGGGCTCGCGCAGACGCCGTCCGTGGTGGAGGTCCAGCAGAGCTGGTCGGCACCGTTGTAGGCCGAGTAGATACTGGTGGCGCCGGTGGTGGCGCTGAGGCGGTTTCCGTCGTTGTCGTAGGCCCATGTGCTCGTGGGGGTGGTTGAGTTCGGGCCGGCACCGGTGAGCCGGCTCAGCGCGTCGTACCAGTAGCTGGTGTTGGTCCCGGACTGGTCGGTCATGTTGTCGACCAGTGACTTGTCCACCGTGGGTGCCAGTTTGCTCTGGTAGGCGTAGGCGCGTGACGCGAGGATCGTGGTGCCGTCCGATTTGGTGGCGATGATCGAGGCGACCCGGCCCGCGAGGTCAAGGGATTTGGTGGTGCTCTGCCCGTTGGGGAAGTGCGTGGCGCTCTTGCGGTTGGGCACGTCGTAGGTGAACGCGGTGCAGGCGGTGGCGTTGGGGGTGGTGATCAACGTCGGGGAGGCGGGGCAGGAGCCGCCAGGCTCAGCGAGGCTGTACAGCCGGTTGGCGCTGTCGTAGCCGTAGCCGATGGTGCCGTTGGTGTCGGTGTAGCTGGTGAGGTTGGACGCCGGGTCGTAGGCAGCGGTACTGAGAAGGACCCCGGCCTGGGTTTTGGTAACGGGCCGGTTCAGGCCGTCGTAGGTGAAGTCGGTGACCCCGGTGGGTGAGGTGCGGCTGGTGAGGTTCCCCGCACCGTCATAGACGTAGGCCACGCATGTGGCCAGCGGGCAGCCGGTCGGTGTGTGGGCGATCTGGGTGATGCGGTTGTTGGCGTCGTAGGTGTAGTAGGTGGTGTTGCCCCGCCCGTCGGTGGCGCTCAGGACCCGGCCCGCGCCGTCGTAGGTGTAGTCCCGCGGACCCAGGGGTGCTGGTGGGGTGATCCTGGTCAGGTTCCCAGCGGTGTAGCCGTAGCTGGTCAGGTTGCTGTTGCCGTTGGTGGACGTGCACACCTGCCCGGTCAGCGCGCTACAGCTTGTCGCGGCGCCGTCGCCTTGGAAGGTGCTGGTTTTGGTGCCGCCGATCAACTGCCCGGTGGAGTAGTCGGTGTTCGTCACCTTGTTGGCCTGGTTGGTGAAGCCGGTGTCGTAGTAGATCCTGCTGGTGTTCTTCTGGGCGTCGACGGTCCCGGAGGGTTGGAAGTCACTCAGGGCGCCGGTGGCTGTGCCGGGGAACGTCAGTGTCGAGCTTGTGCCGGTGCCCTGAAGGATCCCGGCGGGGTTGGCGACTCCCGACAGGATGTTGTTGGCGTTGTTGTTTGGTGCTGTGGCGTTGCCATAGGTGTTGGTGGTCGTGATGTTCATGGCGTCGGTGCGGCTGGCCAGGTTGTCATGGCCGTCCCAGTTCGAGGTGACTGCGTTAAGGAGGGGGTCGGTGATCTTGGTTGTCGTCGACCCGGCGATCGTGTAGGTCGCGCTGTGGCTGTTGCCGTCAGTGATGGTCGTCTTGATGGTGCTGTCGTAGGAGGCTGCCCAGTCGCTGGTGTCGGGGCTGCCTGCGCCGTAGGTCCAGCTGGTCAGCCGGCCGCCGGCGTCGTACCTGAAGCTGGTCTGGTTGCTGTTGTTGGTCAGTGAGATCAGACCGGTGGCGTCGTAGCCGAGGTCGGTGGTCGCCCCGGTCGCGTCGGTGATTTGGCTCAGCGCGCCGGCGGGGCCGCCGTAGGCCAGGTTGATGGTCCGCGACAGTGAGGTGTCGGTGATCGTGGAGGGCTGGGCGGGGTTGGCGGCGTCGTTGTAGGCGAACGTGACCACCCTTGCTTGGGTGTCGGTGATCGAGGCCAGTTTGCCGCCGGTGTAGGCGTAGCTGATGAGGTTGGGGGTGGTGGTGTTCTTGTCTGCTGACTGGGTGAGCTGGTAGACCCCGGCGGTGTTGACGTAGGTGTTGACGGTCCCTGAGGGGTTGAACCGCAGCGTCATTGTTCCCGCGACCGGTGAGGTCAACGTGGCGTTGATCCCGGCCGGCGTCGCCCAGGTGGTCCCGGACTTGGTGAACGTGTAGCACCCGCCGTCGGGGGCGGGGTAGCTGAACGAGCCGTCGGTCCAGGGGATCAGCGCGGTCTCGGACAGGCCCGTGTTCAGCGTCGGGCGGGTGTCGTTCAGGCCGTTGTAGCGCCAGCCGATGTTCAGGTCCTGGCCCACCCCGCGTAGGTGTAGCAGCGACCCGGTGAGCAGGACGTTGCCGTTGGTCGGGTTCAGTGACATGGCGGTGGAGTCACTCAGCTGGTGGGTCAGGGGTTGTGAGGCGGCCCGGGAGCCGGAGGTGCTGCATTGCACGCCGACCCCGAAGGTGTAGTCGGTGACGGCCGAGATGTGGCCGGCGGCGTCGCTGGCTTTGACCGAGAACGTGTGCTGGATGTTGGGTGCCAGCGCTGAGAGCGTCGTGCTTTTCGCGGCGCCAAAGGCCGACCAGGCGCCGGTGTCGAGTTTGTAGGAGTAGGTGGTGACGTCGGGGGAGGTGTCGCTCCAGGTGATGGTGCCGCTTTTTGCTGGGGTCCAAGCCCCTGCCGTCCAGGTCGTCGAGGACACGACCGGGGGGTTGGGGATGGTGGTGTCTACCACGAACCTGTCATACCCGACCGACCACGCGGCGCTGGTCAGCGAACCGTCGTACCCGTAGGCACGGACCACGTATGTGCTTCCGTTGATGAGTTTGCCTGCCGGGACGGTGTACACCGACGCGCCGCCCGAGGCCACACTCGAGCCGGCCGCCTTGTTGACCACCGGGGTGCCGGTGCCGTTGAGGTAGACGCTGAACAGGGCCTGGACGGTGGTGGCGTCCGGGTCACTGACCGTGGCCTTCAACGTGGGTGTCGTGGTCGAGGTCCACCCCGCCGTGGCGGTACTGGAGGAGACCCCGGGGGTGTGGGTGGGCGTGCCGGGGGTGTTGGGCGCCCGGTTGTACGTGAACGTGATGTACGGGTCCTGGGTGGAGTCCAGGGAGTAGAACTTCTTCCACCCGTAGTTGTCGGTCTCTGAGGCGTGCAGCCGGATCGAGCTGCTGGTATAGGTGGCACCTGACCAAACGTTAGCCAAAGAGGTCATCGGGACGCTGACCCGTCCGGCCGCGCAGGAGGATGAGTACCCCTTGGCGGTGGTCAGGGACCCGTAGCTGGCGATCGCGGCCGGCTGGTTGTTCCAGTTGGTGGCTGTGTTGCTGCCGTTGGCCGTATACAGGTAGAACGGCCTGGTCGTGCACGACCAGGAGTGGAACTCGTACAACGACAACGACGCCGAGACGATGTCTTTGCCCTTGAACGAGGTGATCGGGAAGCTCAGGAAGGAACGGACCGCATCGACGCCGCCGTTGTAGGTCCCGACCCGAAGCTCGGTGTCGGAGGAGTACGTCGCGGTGGGGTACTGCTTGGACACGTACGTGTCAAAGCTGGTCGTCACACTGGCTGAGGCGTATGTCGGGTCGATCGTGATGGGGAACACCCTGGCTGGGTCGTTCAACCACACCTGGTCGGGTGTCATCGTGACCAGGGCCTGGCCGGGGCCCTTCTGGGTGACCGTGACCGTGACCGCACCGGTCGAGGTGTGCTCCCCGGACCTGGGGTCCAGCCCCGCGTCCCAGGCTTTGGGCGGGCTCAGCCGGGAGATGACCACATTCTTGGCGTCCACGAACGAGACCGACCCGTCGCTCTCGGCCCGGGCGCTCAAGCCCCGGGTCTTGACCGGCATCGACCACGACACGTCCGCGCCGCCGGCGGACAGGCCCGTCAGAGCCGCGGGGGTCTTGATGAGCATGGACTGCTCGTACCCGGTCCGGGATACGTCGACCACCAGGTCAACGCCGGGCCGGACATCGGGGTACGTCGCCCGGTTACCCGCCAACGTCGGGGTGCCCAGCACCCCGGCCCATCCCAAAGCCACCCCAGTGGTGGTGCCTGTGCCCTCATCAGCGGAGACCACGTCGGTCTCGGTGGCCGACGGTGCCTGCAGCGACGCGGACTTCAACGCGCCAGCCAACCGCAACACGCCCGCGCGGCCCTTGGGGGCCACCGACCCGTCAGCCTGCGCAGCCAGGGTCGGGTCAACATCGCGCCAGGCCCCGGCGTGGTCACGGAACCGGATCGCGCCCGCATGCTGCTCAGTGGTCGAGGTCCCATCCGGGTTCGCCCACGACGAGGACGTCGCCGCCCGCGCCGACTCCACCTCCACCCGAGACCCCTGAGCCCGGGCCGTGGCGCTGGCCGACTTCAGATCCGGCCGGCTGGCCACCACAACAGGCTTGGGCGCCGCCACCTTGGCCAGGGCCACTACCGGCACCGACGCGGCGGGAACCGATGCCGCCTGCGCGACCGGCGCCGCGAACTGGATCAGACCCACGGCGAGGGTCCCAGCGACGAACAACGACCCCCAACGATTTCTGATCGCAGACGTGAAAAGCATCCCAGAAACCCGTGATTCAGACATGATCCGCCCATGAACTGCGCCCCCCAACGGGACGAGACGAAGGAAACGTAACGGGTCCCCAGAGCGTCCCGAACCAACCACCTGAACCCCGCAGAGGACTTGCCCCATATGTCCGTTATTGTCCAGGACCTTCAGAGCATCTATGACCAAGGTCACATCAACTGAGGGCAGTTCCCAGCCCAAACAGGCCAAAGGGAGTCCGAGCGCGCGGATAGGAGCGGCCGTGAAGAAAATCGAACGAAAAGTCAAACGACCGACGGCCTCCACTGGCACCCCCGGCCGGCCGCTGAATGTGGGACTTTGGCGGTATTTTGCGATCACTGTGTGTCGCTGGTCGCGCTCTGGGGTGCAGCGTGGGCTTGCTGGTGGCGGTAGAGCGTCGCGCGACTCCATCCGACGAGCCGGGCCGCGTCTTCGGCGGTGCGCCCCTTGGTCCGGGCGTCCCGTGGCGATCGCGAGCTTGTCCGCGATCACAGCCGGATCGGACAATGGCCAGCCGAACCGGGTGCCGTTCTGTTTTGCTGCGGCTATGCCGGCGTTGACGCGTTCGAGGATCAGCTCACGCTCGTACTCAGCAAGGGTGGCGAGCATGTTAAACATCAGTCGACCCGCTGAGGTCGCCGAAATCAGGGAACCCAGGGGTAGTTCCTTACAGACCCAGGGAGGTGGCGGCGTTGTCGGTCCAGGCCGCCTGGATGCGGACGTAGGCGCCGAGGGTGGCCAGGGATCGGTGGCGGGTCTGGTGGGCGATGGCGCGGTCGCTGGCTCCGCGTAGGTGGGCGTAGGTGACGAACCCGGCGCGCAGGCTGTGGGCGCTGTAGGGGGAGGGGTCCAGGCCGGCGCGGGCAACCGAGTTTTGAATCAGGGTGTTGATGGACTCCGGGTGCAGCGCCCGGGCGCTGGCCTGGTTGTTCTTACCGACCGGGCGGAAGAGGGGGCCGTCGGTGATGGCGGCAAGCCGGGTCCAGCCGGTCAGGGCGGTGACCGGGCAGCGGGCGGGGTTGCCGGCCCGGGGTAGCACGACGAGCTCGACCTGTTCGCCGCTCTGGTTGGTCTTCGACCTTGGCAGGGTGAGCACCAGACCGTTGGGGTGCTCGGCGACCTGGTCGACCGTGATTGCGGCGAGCTCGCTGCGGCGCAGGGCTGCGACGAACCCGACCAGCAGCAGGGCCTGGTCCCGCGCGCCGGCAAGGTCTGGCTCGTCGGGGCGGCCGGGGGTGCGCCAGGTCTTGGTGGTTGGGCAGGCGTCCAGGACGTCGAAAAGCTCGGGCGGCATGAGCGGAGCGGCCTGCTCCGGTGGGGCGCCGTGGGTGCGGCGGATGCCCTCCCAGACGGCGACCACCCGGGCGCCCCGGGTGGGGTCGGGGCGGTTCTGCATCTGGTGGGCGAACTTGATCGCCGACAGGCGCCGGCTCATGGTGCCGACCTTGGCGCCGGCCCGGGCCAGGTCGGACAGGTACCCGGTGACCGTGGCCGGGGCCGCCGGCATCGGTTCGACCTCGTGCTGGGCGCACCATCCGGTGTACTCGCGCCAGTCCGAGCGGTACCCGCGCAGGGTGTTCGCCGCCCGGGCAGCCTCGACATACCCGGCCTCGTCTTCGGTCAGCGGCACCCCGTCCAGTAGGGCGACCGGGTCCTGGTCGCCGGGTGCGGCTGCGCCCAGCTCTGTTGTCATCGGCCCACCCTATCGGCTATTACACGGGATTCCTTGCGTTATCCCGTGTGATACGGAGCCGTCTCACGGCAGATCGTTCAATGCCGGAGGCGACTAACCCGGCTCTTGGTTCTTAAGCGGGGTGGCGCCGTGATGTGAGGCTCGTGGCCTCGACATGCTGTTGGTTCCTACGCCGTCAGCTGAAGAGAGCCACGAGCCATGATTGACCGTACGACATTGCTGTTTGCGCTGCCCGGGTTTC
>JBBRZQ010000202.1:0-6521 GCA_038236535.1 Actinomycetales bacterium | reverse complement strand
TGAGATTGGCGTTGGCGACCTGGCTTTGGGCGACTGCCAGGTTGTACTTCAGCGAGGTAGTGTCCAAGGTTGCCAGCACTTGGCCTGCCTTCACCGTGGTTCCCATGGTTACCGGGACGGTGGCCACGGTTCCCGATACGGCGAAGGACACGGTCGCGGCGCGGGAGGGTTGCGTGGTCCCGGTGGCCTGCAGGCTCTGGCTGACCGAGTGCGAGCCGACGGCCGCGCTGACGTACGTCGGGGTGGTGCTTCGAGAAGTCGCATAGGAGACCGCGCCTCCGCCGGCTACCAGGACCGCGGCCGTGATCCCGGTCGCGGTAACGACCCGGGCGAGGCGGTTCTTTGCGCGTTTAGGCATGTGCAGCTGGGCTTCCGGTCGGGTTGGCGTCGTTGCCGTTGAACCTGCCGCCGCCGAAGCCGGTCCGACAGCCGTTAGGCCCGGGCGCGGTGATCGTGATGGATTTCGCGGTGATGGCCCCGACACTGTCGGCCGGGCCGATGGCGCTGGCGCACTGGCCGACGACGGCTGCGGCGCTGGTGGCTGCGACGGTCTCGGTGACCGTGGCCGCGGCGTCAAGGGTGACCGTGATGGTGCTCGGCGCTGGCGGCGTGGCGGAACCGGCAGGGCTGGGGCCGTTGCGCAGAACGCCATCGACAAGGACTGTCGAGCCGGCAATCGAGCTCACCGTGCCGATAGCGCTGGCAAAGCTGCGACGCGCTCCGGAGCCGGCCGAGGGGCCACCCGAGGGGCCACCCGAGGGGGCGCCCGAGGGACGCTGGGCGAAACCCCCGCCCCCGCCGCGGCCTGGGAAACCACCGCCGGCCTCGGTCGCGGGACAGGTCCCGTTGACCTTGGCCAGGATGCGTACGGAGGTAGCGGTCAGCCCCTGGGCGGAACCGCTTTCAGGAGCGCCGGTCACGGTGACGCAGTCCCCGGCGGCGAGGTGGCCGGGGGCGACACGCGAGAAAGTGGTCGACGCGGTGTACACCACGGTGGTCTGCGCGGTGGCGGACTGTACCTGCAAGGTGCCAGGTGAGGCTGCGGCGATCAGGCCGGACGCACCAGGAAAGACACCCGCACCCGGAGCACCACCCCCGCCGCCTGGAGCGCCATAGTTCGGGCGTGAGTTTGTGGCCGGGGTCGGCCCTTGGGCGGCGGGGGTCCCGGAGCTGCTGCCGCCGCACGCAGCAAGGAAGGTCACCAGTGGGAAGAGAGCGACGACTGCGCCGACCTGGATGCGTCGTCGACGGGTGGGGCCAAACCCCGAGTGCGCCGAGAAGTTGTTGTTGGCAGTCATGACGGTTGCTCCGGGGTTGATGGGGGTGGGTACGGCTGTGGGCATCGGTGACCTCACTCGCTGCGTAGGGCGTCGATGGGTGCCAGCTGGGCAGCTCGGCTTGCGGGGTAGACACCGAAGATCAGGCCGATGGCCAGCGCGACGGTGATGGAGCCGACGATGGCGGGCGTTGACAGCGCTACCGGGTTGGAGATGAAGTTGGGAAGGATCTTGGCACCGGCGACTCCCACGGCGGCCCCGAGCAGCCCGCCGGTCAGGCCCAGCAGCGAGGCCTCGATGAGGAACTGTCGGCGGATCAGGGAAGGACGGGCGCCGAGCGCCTTGCGTAGACCGATCTCGCGGATTCTTTCGGTGACCGAGACCAGCATGATGTTCATGACACCGATCCCACCCACGACCAGCGAGATGGCCGCGATCCCGGCGAGAAGGACGGTGAGGGTCTTGGACACCGACGCCGCCGTGGTCACCAGTGAGGCCTGGTTGGTGATCGTGAAGTCGGCGCTCGCGGTGTTGGTAATGCCATGCAGGGCCAGCAGTTCGCTGTTCGCTTCCTGGTATGCCGCCGGCAACGCGGCCTGGGAGGTCGCCTGAACGTAGATCGTCTGGACCGTGGTCCGGCTGGACCCGCCAGAGACGCGCTGCTGCGCGGTGCTCAACGGGATCACAGCGGTGTCGTCGTTGTTGGTGGCGCCCGTCGAGCCGCTGGAGGCCAGAACTCCCGAGACGGTGAACGGTGTCCCGGCGATGGTCACGGACTGACCTACGACATCGGTTGAGCCGAACAGCTGGTCCGCGGTGGTCGAACCGAGCACGACCACCGAGGCAGCCGAGGCCTGGTCAGCAGCGGTCAGGAACACCCCGCTGGACATGGTCCGGGCCCGCACCGACAACCACGACGGGGTGGTACCCACTACCGAGGTTGTCCAGTTGCTCGCCCCGGCAACCAGGGACTGCGAGCTTGACGTGCTCGGAGCCACCGCGGCGATGTCCGGGGCAACGATCGGTGAGGCTAGAGCCGCCGCGTCGGCCTGAGTCAGCGTCGAGGCTGACCCGAACCCGCCGCGGAAGCCGGTGGCGCTCGTGGTGCTCCCGGGGGAGATGATCAACAAGTTGGTGCCCAGGGCCTCGACCTGCGCGGTGACCTGCTGCTGGGCGCCGATGCCCAGGCCGACGGTCAAGATCACCGCCGCGATACCGATCAGGATCCCCAGCACGGTCAGCGCCGAACGCATCCGGTGGCTGCGCATCGCCTCAAGGCTGGTCCGCAGGGTGTCGAACCAGGTCATGACCTCGCCCCCGGAACAGCCACAGTGCTGTAGTCGTGAGTGACCAGCCCGTCACGCAGCCGCACGATCCGCCCGGCACGCGCGGCGACGTCGTGCTCGTGAGTGATGAGCACCAAAGTGCGCCCCGCGCCATGGAGCTCGTCGAACAGATCCAGGACATCAGCAGTTGAGGTCGAGTCCAGGTTGCCGGTCGGCTCATCAGCCAAGATCAGGGCCGGCTCGGTGACCAGAGCCCGGGCCACGGCAACCCGTTGCTGCTGGCCGCCGGAGAGCTCGCCGGGCCGGTGGGTGACTCGATCAGCCAGGCCCACCCGCCCCAGCGCAGCCTCGGCCCGTGCGCGTCGTTCGATCCGGCTGACGCCGGCGTAGGCCAAGGGCAGGGCGACGTTCGACCAAGCGGTCATCGACGCAAGCAGGTTGAACTGCTGGAACACGAACCCGATCCGCCGGTTGCGGACCTCGGCCAGGTCGTCCTCGGACATGGAGCTGACATCCTCACCAGCTAGGTGGTAGCTGCCGGCTGACGGGACGTCCAGGCAGCCGATGATGTGCATCAGGGTCGACTTGCCCGACCCCGAAGCGCCCATCACTGCGACGTACTCTCCGGTTTGCACGTCCAGGGTGACCCCGCGCAGGGCCGCTACCTCCAGTGATCCGGCGCGGTAGACCTTCGTCACCTCGTTCAACGACAGCACTGGTTCTGTGCCGTGTATCGGGGACAGTTCGGTCAGCTGGGTGGTCATCAGCCGTTCGCCCCCGGTGCGCCGCCGCCGAAGCCGCTACCGCCGCCGCCACCTCTGAAGCCGCCACCGCCACCGTTCGGGCCGCCACCCCCGAACCCGCCGTTGGTCCCACCGCTCCTGGCCGTTGGAACCGGTACCACGACGACATCGCCGTCAGACAGGCCCGAGACGACCTGGGTCGAACCACCCGAGCTCAGCCCGACGGTGATCGGCTGCTGGGACCTCACACCGTTCTTGTCCACGGTGACGTAGGCGTTCCCGTTGTTACGGGTGACCGCCAGGGTCGGCACGACCAGCACGTTGCTCAGTTGGCGGTAGATGATCGACACGGTCGCCGAGCTGCCCGCGTACAGGCCGCTCGGGCTACCGGTCACGGAGATGACAACCGGGAAGGCGCTGGAGCCAGACGACGACGAGGCCACGATCCCGATGGAGGTGACCAGGCCGAATACCGGCGTCCTGGAACCGGCCGTGGTGATGGTCACCTGGTTGCCCTTGGCGATGTTCGCCAGGTCGGCAGCCCCCACTGAGGCGTTCACGATGTAGGAGCTGGTGCTGATCACCTGGATCTGCCCGGTGGAGCTTGCGGTGCTGCTCGCCACAGACGACCCGCTGCCGGATGACCCTGACCCGTTACCCCCGCCGGACTGTCCCGTTCCCAAGCCTGCTGACGAGCCCGATGATGAGCCAGTTGACGAGCCTGAACCGAACACGCCGAGCTGCTGGCCGAGGGTGAGGTTGACAGCCGTGACCGTGCCTGCGATCGGCGAGGTGAGGGTTGCCCCGGCCAGGGCAGCCTGTGCGTCCGCCACCTGCGCTTGGGCCACCGTGATACTCGCCTGGTCGGCGGCGATCTGCGCTGCCGACGCTGCGGCGGTCTGATCGGTGGAGAGCCGGGCCTGATCAGCGGACAGGGTCGCTTTGGCCTGAGCCACCTGACTGGTCAACGACGCGGACGACATCGTCGCGAGAATCTGGCCAGCGAGGACCTTCTGGCCCTGAGTCACCGTCACCGCCGTGACCTGACCGGCCGCGCCGAAGGTGAGGTTCGAGGTTGTGGTGGGCTGGATGGTGCCCGACGCTGCCACTGCCTGCTGGATGTTACCGGTGCTCACCGTCACCTGCCGGGTGGCCGGACCTGTCGCCGCCGCGCTGGAAGGCCGCGTCTTTGCCCACGTGGCGGTGGCGCCGGCCGCGACCAGCAGCACAATGACCGCGATTACCAATGCCCGGCGGTCGAACAGCCGCCCGCCGCGCCCAGCCTGCGCGGCCGAAGCGGAGTGCTGCGTCACCGGGCCTCCTCGACGCCACAGCCGGCGGGGGTGGGCCGGCCGAGCGGGCTCTGCTCCAGGCTGCGTCCATGCAGCGGGGAACGGCTCAGTCGGAGTCTGGGGGACACCAGGGGAGTCTGCCGAGTCCTGCGATCGCCCCTGCTCGAACGACCCGGGCGCTGGGTGATGCGACGCTCCGTCGGGCAATGGGGGCGGAGCGTGCTGCGTCATCGGGATCTCCTGGGTTTGTTGGGTCTACCAAAGCCGCCGAACGTTAGACAACGCTGGACGCCGGCTGGCAATCTGCTGTGAGTCGATCCCGCGCCTTGGGCTGACTCACAGGTGCGCTTGGTCGATCTCCGGACTCACAGGCCTGAGCCACCTGAACCCACCTCGGTGGAATCAACCGGGCACCTGTCGGGCGCGTTGCCTCTCAACGTGCGCCGACAAGCGTGGTCAAGTCCAGCTCCACGTCCTGCCCGTTGACGGTTGCGACCGCTCTGGGGTGCCCGCCGGCAGCGCAGAGATAGTTGGTCAGCGTGGAGAGCAGCATGTCGTGACACTTCTCGATCCGGCAGATCTCTGGCTGCGCGACACCCATCTGGTTCGCAAGCTCGACCTGGAGGCTAAACGCCACTCTTCCCGACAACTTCCGTGCGTATTCCCCACAAACAGCCGACGTCAGCCCGGGCGCACCGGCCACTTCCGGGCGCCTGCACGCTCGTTCGTAGGGCATGAGCTCGTCGCACTACCGCCCAGGGCAAGGCATGGGTCATCGGTTCGTGCGCCTGGCGAATGCGATCAACGGAGCGAAATCGCGACTGCTGTCTGCATGGCGCAAGGCCGTCAAGTAATCGGATCGAGCGTCGGTGGTCGTGATGAGTTCGGCGCCTCCCCAGGTGAACGGTTCGGCGCCCAGGTCGGCGACGAGCAGGTCGGTGGCCAGGCGTGAGTGTCTGCCGTTGCCGTGAGGGAATGGGTGGATGAGTACCAGTAGGTGGTGAAAGCGCACCGCGAGTTCGTCGGTGACGTACGCGAGGTTGCTGCCGTCGCCGATCTGGGCGACGGTCTCCTCGCAGAGGTCGCGCATTGCGACTGGGATCTGGCGCGGGTCGATTCCGATGTTGGTCTCGCGTTGGCGCAGTTTGCCGGCCCAGGCCCACACATCACCGAACATCCGCTGGTGCAGATCTTGAAGACCGGGGTCGCGGAGGTACCAGAACGGTGGTCGCCTGGCACGCGAGGCCCAGACGCGCCCGCGCAGGATGTTCTCGGCCTCGGCATGGTTCAGATCGGCCTGGGTAGAAACCCAGGAGAGCTTAAGCCCCTCCAGGTCTTCTGCGGTCAGCGGTGTGGCCCCCTCAGGCTGACCACCGACGGGGGTCACTTCCACAGCCGACCGGAATCGATGAGCCGCTGCATCTCCTCACGCACGACCTCGTCGTCGACCTGTCTGCTCTGCGCCTCCAGGTCCATCGCGCGCGCGACTGCGTGGACCTGACGCCCCACTTTTCCCCTTGCGTGCTGCTGCACGATCTCGGTCAGACTGCCTTGGGGGATCAGGGCGTAAACCAACTCGCAACCCATCGCCTCAGCGGCGCGCTGCATGGTGTCCAACCGGATGCGGTGGTCGCGCTCGGACCGTTCCATGTCGCTCACGCTGGCCGCGGTGACCTGCAAACGTGCTGCGAGATCTGAAGCAGACATGCCCAGCGCATTGCGTACCGCTCGGATCCAGCCTCGGGCAGGAGGCGTCAACGTTGCTGCCGGAGGCAACTTGCTAAGGACACGCGACAGAATAACCTAGGTTTTCGCTTCCGGGGGCTCTACCGTTGTGCTATGGGTGACAGTGGGCAGGTGGCGGAGTCCGTGGGACGCCGATACGCGGTGTTGCGGCCGCATCTGGACGAACGGCAGCGGCGT
>JBBRZQ010000201.1:0-6674 GCA_038236535.1 Actinomycetales bacterium | reverse complement strand
GGAGGGCCGGCGGATGCAGGGAGTTGACGCGGATGCCGTGGTGGGGCGAATAGTGGACCGGATGCTGCGCCGGCGTCAGCAGCGGCGAACCGAGAAGGCGCCGGAGCCGATGAGCGCATCGAACGGAGAGGGTGAGCCTGGTCTGCCGGCTGGTCCCCCGGAAGCGGACTCGACGTGAGCCGGGCTGACGCGGGCCCTTACCCCCCGGATCGCCGGGATGAGGCGGTGCCGCCGAGGGTGGACCCGGTGCCGCGGGAGGCGCGTCCGTTCCAGGGGCAGCGGGCCGGTGTGGTGACCCGTACTGCGGCCAATGTCATCGACTTCTTGCTTGCCGTGGGTGTCCTGGCCTTCGGTTACGCCGCCTGGGCCGCCCTCACGTTCCTGATCAACCCGACCAAGTTCAGCTTTCCGGTGCTCCCGTTCATCGTCGTGCTGATCTGCTTCGAACTCGTGATGTTCGTCTACTTCACGACGAGCTGGGCAACGACGGGACGAACGTTCGGAGACCACCAGCTGGGGCTGCGGGTCCTCAGCCCCCGCGGTGGGCGGATGCACTGGGCCGGGGCGATGGTCCGGGCGGCGTTCTGCCTCGTACTTCCCATCGGGTTGTACTGGGCAGCCATCAGCCCGACGAACCGCTCGGTGCAGGACAGCCTGCTGCGGACCTCGGTGGTCTACGACTGGACTCCGAGGAGGTCGGCGACTCCGCAGATCACCCGTCCGGGGTGAGCCGTCAGTGCGGCGCGCGGGCCAGCATGAGCGTCACGAGATGGTGGGAGGCGTTGTGATTCGAGCGTTCACCGTCGGCGACGGCGGACCGGGCGGTGTCGAGGACGTCGGGGACTCGTGGTGTCCGGCGCTGACAGGGCGGGGAGTGACCGGGTGAGCGGGGGAGAGTATGAGGACCTGCCCGCCGCCGCCCGGCGCAGGCTGGTCGTCAGGGCCGTGCTCGCTCCGGTCATCATCATCATCGGCCTGCTGCTGCTCTACTACCTGCTGCCCCTGGTGGATCGCCGTCAGGTGTCAACCGTCGTCTCGCTGATCCTGGGGCTGCTCATCGTGGTAGTCCTGCTCGCCTGGCAGATCAACAAGATCAAGACCTCGAGGTATCCGCGCATTCGTGCCATCGAGGCCCTGTCCCTCAGCGCTCCCCTCTTCATCCTCGTGTTCTCCGCCGCGTACTTCGCCACCTCACAGACCAGCCCGCACGCCTTCAACCAGGACCTGAGCCGGACCAGCGCCCTCTACTTCGCGGTCACTGTCTTCTCCTCGGTCGGCTTCGGCGACATCGTCCCGGTCACCGACCTGGCCCGCGTCATGGTCATCATCCAGATGCTTGGCGACCTGGTCCTGGTGGGTATGGTCGCGCGCGTCATCCTCGGCGCCGTACAGTCCGGGCTGCGCCGCCACGAGTCGGGGGCGCCGCCCGACTAGATGCCGGGCTGCGCGTTGACCAGTCCGGTGCCGGCGGCGTCGACCAGGGCTGCGTGGTCGCGCACATTCTGCCTGGCGCACGCTTCGGCGAAATCAGCGATGGCGTTGTCGAACCGGTCGCTGGAGCCCAGGTATGCCGCGATGGCGACCCGGTCGCCGGACCTGGCATGGGCGCGGGCCAGCGCCTGACCGCACATCCGGCCATAGAACTGCATCCCGTCCGGGGCGAAGTTCTCCACCACCACCGAGCCCTTGCCATCGCGCAGCTGGCGGACGTAGAAGTCGCGCTCCACCCCGTCGGCGCCCCGCGTGCGCTGCCAGCCGAGGAAGATATCGCTGGAGGCCTGCATCAGGTGCTGGCCGTTGACCACCCGCTCGCCCTCGTTCCTGACCCGGACGCCCTTGACGAACCTGGACAGCACCGACGCCTGTGCCTCCTTGGCCTGCAGAAACAGGGGGTCGGTGCCGTCCAGGCCCTCGTAGAGCAGGATCCAGGCGCGCGTGCCGACGCTGCCGACGCCGACGACCTTGCGGGCCACCTGGACGAGCTGGTACTGCTCCAGCAGGTGGCGGCGGTCCCATTGCAGGGTGTGCCGGTAGGCCTCGTGCAGGCTCCCCAGCTCCTGGTACTCCGTGGCCGCGCCCTCCTCTCCCCGGAGCTCTTCCAGCGGTACGAGCAGCGGCGGCTGGCTCTTGATCCTGGCCCTGCCGTCGACCATCGTGGTGAGCTTGGCCAGCGCCTGGAGGCTGTCCCGGCTCCGCGCCTTGTCCAGGACCGCCTGGGTGCTGGCCTGGCGCCTGGCATCGAGCTGATCGCCGATCTGGGTCATCAGCTCCTTCATGTCCAGGTGCGAGTACCAGACCGGCAGGTTCCCCGCAGTGGCGAACTCGATCATCGACGTGCGGTACGCCGCAGCCGTGGCCACGACGATCCGCCGGCGCTTCTTCGCGGAGAAGCCGTTGTCGCGCCCGGCCACCGCCAGACTCGCGGCCAGCCGCTTGAGGTCCCATTCGAACGGCCCTGGGTGGGTCTCGTCGAAGTCGTTGATGTCGAAGACCAGCTGGCGCTCGGGTGAGGCATAGACCCCGAAGTTGCTCAGGTGCGCGTCGCCACAGAGCTGCGCCTGCAGGTCAGTGCTCGGCGCCCGCGCCAGGTCCTCGGCCATGATCAGCGCGCCGCCGCGATAGAAGCTGAACGGCGAGGCGATCATCCGGCCGTACCGGATCGGGACCAGCTCGGGCACCCTGGTCACCGCCTGGCTCTCCAGCAGCGAGATCGGGTCGGGTCGGCCGGAAGTGTCGAACTCGGCGAGCGAGCTGAGCGGCACGCGCTGCCGGGCAGCCTTCCCGATCGCCGCCCGCTCCGCAGGGGTCAGGTGTTGGATCCTTGCCGGCCGGACCATCGCGTTACCGTCTTTCGAAGTAGTGGTCCAGGGCCCGTGTGGTGAGCTGGGCCAGGACCGTGCCCAGGACCGAGCCGACCACCACGTCGCTGGGGTGGTGGACCCCGGTGTGCACCCGCGAGTAGGCGATGACGCCGGCAACAGCGTGCAGCGGGACAGCGACCACGGGCAGCTTGTTCCCGACCCCTGTGGCGAAGGCGAATGCCGCGGCCGAGTGGCCCGAAGGGAACGACAGGGAGGTCGGCATCACCACATGCCTGGCGATCGGTACGTCGATTCCCGCACGGTCCGGCCGCTTCCGGTGACCGACGCGTTTGACGCCCTGGTTGACCACTGCGCTGGTCACGGCGATCGACACCAGGCCCTGGGTAGCAGCCCGTCGGCCAGGGCGGCCTCCCAGGAGAGCCAGCGCGGCTGCGGAGGCCATCCACAGCCGTGAGTAGTTGGCGGCATAGGACAGCGTGCTCATCCCGCGGTCCAGCACGGGGGTCGGCGTGCGGGCGATCGCGGTGTAGACGGCCTCGTCGACGTTGCGGGCATCTGCCAGCCACTCTTGCGCAGTGCTGCGCCGAGCCTTGGATCGGTCGCTCCCCGTTGGGTCAGTCACGTCAACGCCCCCCAGTCCCGTCAATGCCTGGTGGCCGCGCAAAGGACCCGTCCTGGCTTGGCCCGCGGCGGCTGTGGCCTCCACCCTGGCCGCTCGGGGGAGTCTGCCGCGTCACCCCGGGCGGGTGAGCCGGCTACCTGGCGCCGGCGGGGGTTGTTGAGACCAGCGAGGTGTAGGCGACCAGGTTGGAGAGGTAGTGGCCGGTGGCTGGGTTGAACTGCCCCCCGCAGGTGACCAGCTGCAGGGCGGGGTAGCCGTGCGTTCCATACACCTGCTGCGCAGGGAACTGCGTCTTCAGGTAGCTCGCCACCGTCCGGACCGCGAAGTGGGCGACCCGGCCATCGGCCAGGCCGACGTCGACCGTATCGCCCTGGTGCAGTGCCCGCAGCTGGTAGAACGCGGCCGGGCCCTTGTAGTCATCGACGTGCCCGAGGATGACCGCTGAGCCCATCTGGCCCGGAGTCGGCCCCAGCCGAAACCAGCCGGGCGCTTGATCTTTGACGGGAACCTGGACGGTGCCGTTGGGGTTGAGCCCGAGGGTGGACAGTCTCAGCGATACGCCGATGGCCGGAATCCGCAACGTCACCGGCGCCGAGCCGGCAATGGGACCGGCCCGTCTGACCACCTTTTTCGCGGGTGGTTTCGATGCCGGCGCTGCGTACGGCGTCACGGTCCGTGCCGCTGAGGGGTGGCCGCTCGCCGGCGGCTGGGCCATCGCCGCGGACGGCTGGGGCATCGCCGGGCTGGCCAGTTTGTTGTGGCCGAGCAGTCCCGCGGTGAGGAACCCCACGCCGATGAGCGGCACGATGACGGCTACCGCCCACCAGCGCTTCAGTCCCGGCCCGGGCGTGGGATCCACGGGCGAGGTGTCACCAGTCATTCAGCTCCGGAAGCCCCGCCTGCACCCGTATCGGGCGCACCCACCGGAATGACAGCTGAAGAGGCTGCCTCTGTGCCGGCGACGACCGGGGTGGTTGCCGGAGCGGTGGTGTCGGTGACCGGAGGAGTGGTGACTGGAGCCGTGGTGTCGGTGACCGGAGGAGTGGTGACCGGGGGCGTGGTGTCGGTGACCGGAGGAGTGGTGGCCGGAGGAGTGGTTGGCGGGGGGGTGGTTGCCGGGGGCGTGGTGGCGGGCGGCGTGGTGGTTGCCGGCGGGGTCACGGTCCCTCCGGCTCCGACCGTGATGGTGTAGGTGACCGAGCCAACATTGCCTCCCTGACGGGTCCACACCGTGTAGGCCTGCGTGCCAGCCGTCGCCGGCGCGACCATGTTGGCCGTCTGGCTCACCGCAGCTGCGGGGGCGCCGGCGACGCCTCCGGGGCCGTCGATCCAGTAACCGGCGTTACCAGTGGCTCCGGCCGCGAAGGTGATCGCGACCGTGTAGGCCTCACCGGCAGCCAGGGCGGACTTGCTCGGCACCGCGGTGCTCACACCGGCGATAACGGCTGCGTGACAGCCTGTGCATGTTGTCGCCTCGCTGGGATAAGCCTGTGCGGCCTGCGGGCTCATCGTGATTGCCAGCACACCAGCGGCCAGGCCGGTTGCGAGCACCGTGACCTTGGGAAGGCTCAGCTTCTTCAGTTCGTACGTTTTCAAGGTTCCTCCATGGGATCCGGCCGGTGTGCGCGAAGACGGAGGATTCCGCAGCGCCACGAACGAGCCGGTCTTGCTGGACGTGACTTCGAACCCGTCAAGTCTCGGATGTACCCTCGGGCTCTGCCATCCCTCGCCAGGTACCCGACGGGTATACGTCACTGCGGCTTTCCTGCTGTTTCGGCTGGCCAGTGACAGACGCCAGAAGACCCGCCGCTGGCAAGCCGGGGCGGGTCTCTGTCGTGCAGAACTGATGATGCGCGTTCAGTGAGCCGGGGTGCTACTTTCCGGCTGGGGTGGTGGAGACGAGAGTGGTGTAGGCGACGATGTTGGACTCGTAGTGGCCGGTGGTGGTGTTGAAGGTGCCGCCACAGGTGACCAGCTGCAGGGCGCTGATGCCGTGGGAACCGTAGACCTTCTGGGCCGGGAACTGCGCCTTCAGGTACTTCTCCACCGTCTTGACCGAAAAATGGGCCACCGCGCCGTCGGCAAGGCTCACGTCGACCTTGTCACCGGCCTTGAGCGTCGGCAGCCTGAAGAACACTGCCGGCCCCTTCTTGTCATCGACGTGCCCGAGGATGACTGCCGAACCCACCTGTCCGGGAGCCGGCCCGAGCTTGAACCAGCCAGGCTCCTCGTACTTGGTGGGCACCTGGGCGGTCCCGTCGGCGTTCAGGCCGAGCTTGGACAAGGAGACCGACACCCCGATGGACGGGATCCGCAACGACACCGGCACCGAACGTGCCGGCACCACCGCAGGGGTCCCGGTTGCCTTGGTTGCTGCCGCAGTCGCGTTCGCGTGGCTGGCTGACGACGACGTCGGGCCCGCCATCGGGTTGTCTTTCTGGCGCAGGCTGGCCACGAGGAACCCGGCGCCGATGAGCAGCACGAAGATGACTGCTACTGCCCACCAGCGCGTCGGCTCGCTCTTGCTCCTCGAGGAACGAGCCTCCCTCGAGGAGCGCCGGCTACCCGTGGGCGGGGGCTGACTACTCATTCAGACCCCGCCCAGCGTGTTCATCATTCAACTCGTACCGTTCCGTCAAACCTGCCGACGGCGACGGACGACCTGGGTCGCTCCGGCACCTGCCATGAGCAGGGCCAGACCGCCAAGGCCCGCCATCGGACCGTTGTTCGAGCCGGACGTGCCACCGGCACCGGTGTCAGGAGCGCCCACCGGAATGACAGCGCTGGAACCAGCAACAACCGGAGTGGTGGCTGTGGCGGAGGCGGCCGGGCCAACGGGGGTGACCGCGTTGGAGGACGCTGAGGCATCTGAGCCGAAGTTCTCGCCTTCGTTGAAAGCGACGACTGTGAAGGTGTAGCTCGTGCCGTTGGTCAGACCGGTCATCGTCATGGTGGTCTCAGTCCCCTCCGTGGGGGCAAGGACGCCACCGTCGTTGGCGAGGACGATGTACCCGACGATCGGCATGCCGCCATCGTCCTTGGGAGCATCCCAGGACACGGTCGCCTGGGCATTGCCGGCAGTCGCCTTCACATTGGTGGGTGACCCAGGCGTGTTGGTGGTGGTCACGGGCGGCGCGGTGGTGGTGGTGACCGGGGGCGCGGTGGTGGTGGTGACCGGGGGCGCGGTGGTGGTGGTGACCGGGGGCGCGGTGGTGGTGGTGACCGGGGGC
>JBBRZQ010000200.1:0-6682 GCA_038236535.1 Actinomycetales bacterium | reverse complement strand
GGTAAGGGGATCGGACAGCCGCACGGTCTGCGGCGCTCGCTCATGCATTGTTATGAGCGTGCCGCCCTCCAGCTGTTGGCGAGTGTCGTCGAGCATGTTGCTCCACCGCGATCGCTACCCGGCGACTCGGACTGGGACTGGTCCCTTCCGCCCACTAAGACGCAGGCGGCTCCCCGACGAAACGCTTGCTCATGGCGGTGGGCGTGTTCAAGTCCGCGACCTAACCGTCCGCACGGAAACAGTCGAGCGTTTGCTCATCGGCAACGCCCGACGCTCCACCAATTGCCTCACACAGATTGCATGGTGGATAGAAGTCCTGCACCAGCCGAAAGGTCTGGGTCCTCGCCGGTTGGGTTTTCTCATACAAGCGATTCCCTACCCGAGGGCCAAGGAGGAAAGCCGCGGCGGGCTGTGCGGTGGCTCAGTGGCAGCCTGCCGGTTCCGCAGCCAGTCGTCGAGCTCGCCGGCCGACACAGGCTTGGACATGAAGTAGCCCTGCGCCTGGTCGCAACCCAGGCGTTTAAGGGCGGCGTAGGCGATCTCGGTCTCGACGCCCTCGGCGACCATGCGAAGGCCCAGGCTGTGGGCCAGGTCGATGGTGGAAGCTACGAGCGCGGCGGCGCGAGCGTCGTGGGCCATCGGAAGGACGAAGGACTGGTCGAGTTTGAGCTCGTCGATGGGTAGCTCGCGGAGGTAGCTGAGCGAGCTGTATCCGGTGCCGTAGTCGTCGATGGAAATCTGAACTCCGCCGGCGCGCAGCCGGGTCAGGATGTTCCGGGCCCGTTCTCGGTCGAACATTAAGAACTCCTCGGTGATCTCCAACTGCAGGGCCCCGGGCGGGAGGCCTCGGGCACCGAGCATGGCCAAGACCTCTCCGGGCAGGTTGTCATCGACCAGTGAGCTGGCGGAGAGGTTGACGGCGATGGTCATCTGCTGACCTTCTCCTCGCCAAAGCGCGCCCTGGTCCAGAGCCATCTCGAGCACGAGCCGGGTCATGGCACGCATCAGCCCTGAAACCTCCACCAGGTCGAGGAAGGCCTCTGGGTAGAGAAGCCCCCGGGTGGGGTGGTCCCAGCGGACCAGCGCCTCGACGCTGTGCACGCCGCCGGTGTCCAGGTCGACCTTGGGCTGGTAGTGCAGGATGAGCTGGTCGCTGGTCATCGCAGCCTGTAGCTCATCGAGGGTACGCAGCCTGGCCGCGCCGTCGGCGTTGTCCGTGTCGCTGTAGAGGTGATGTCCTTCGCTGGAGGTCTTGGCCTTGTACATCGCGATGTCGGCCTTGCGCAGTAAGGAGCTGAGGTCGGGGCCGTCGTCGGGGAAGCGGGCGATGCCGATGCTGACGCTGGTGTGCAGCGTGATCTTGCCCATCGCCGGTGACCCGGCCGATGTCGTGAAGGGCTCGGCCAGCCTGGCCCGCAGGTTATCGGCGACGCTCGCGGCCTCCTCGTTGCCAGCGTCCTCTAGCAGGATCGCGAACTCATCCCCGCCTAGTCGGGCCAGCAGGTCCCCGCCGCGTAGCTGCACGCGCAGCCGGTCCCCCATCTCGATCAGGAGCTGGTCCCCTGCGTGGTGGCCAAGGCTGTCGTTGACCTCCTTGAACTTGTCAAGGTCCAACAGCAGAAGCGCCCGGCGCCGGCCCGGCGTCTCGGCCAGTCGCGCCTGCCCGACGGTGTATAGCCCCCGCCGGTTGGCTAGGCCGGTGAGCGAGTCATGGGTGGCGTCCTCGCCCAGTTTCTGCACCAGACGAATGCTGCGCAACGCCACTGCGAGGTGACCGGTCAGGGTCTGCAGCATGGTCAGGTCTTCAGCGGTGAAGGTGGAGGTCTCCCCGAGCCGGTCGGTGACCCGCAGCGTCCCCCGGATCCCGCTCGAGTCCGGCAGCGCCACCATGATCGCGTCCCGAAATCCGTGCTCGGCCAGCCACTGCTGGACGCCCGGGTCCTTGGTGGTTCGGCCAGCCAGCAGCGGTTCATGCTGGGTCAACGTGCGCACCACGACCCAGTCCTGGGCGTCGAAGTCCGCGTTGCTGACATGCAGGCTGTCTTCCTCGTGGACGGCCAAGGTCAGCACCGGAGCAACCTTTGACGGGAGCCGATCGCCCTGGTCGCTTTCGCCGTCGACGAGCATCACCTGGACGGTGCTGGCTCGGAGTATTCGCCGGATGCGAGAGAGCAGCTCTTCGGCGAGAGTCTCCAACGACTGTGCGCCGACGCCGCCGGTGACGAACGCATGGACGAGGGTCAGTGACTGGTGCCGATGCCGGGTGGCGGCATACGCGCGGTATCCGGCCGCGATAATGACCAGGAGCACGACGGCGACCACAGCACCGAGGGTTCCGTACGCGAACAGAATGATCACGCTCAGCGCGAGCATGCTCGAGGTCACGCTCAGGACAAGGGCCGGTGCCAGCACCTCGACAACATCTGCGCGGCTCAGCGGGCCGTTATGCACACGGATCATGACCAGTACCAGTGCGCTGATGAGCTGGTCCACCGCCGCCAGCAAAGCGATCAGGGTGACGGCGATCTGCAGATCCAGGCCGCTGGTGGGGCGCAGCAGGAGATGGACAAGCATGGCGTCCGCTGCCGCCTCGAAGGCATAGGCCGCAGAGTTGTACGCCGCCTTGTCGACTGACACCCGCTGCCAGACCAGGGCCACAACCGAGGCCACCAGCCGTGTCAGCACGAAGACAACCGGCGAGACCACCAGGACGCCGATGAGCAGCGGGATACCGGCCAGGGTGAATGTGTGGGCTTGGCGACGGAAGTCGACATTCAGCAAGAACTGTTCAGCAAGGAAGAACACTGCTCCGAGCGCGAGCGCGACGACAACGACTGGCAGGTGCAAGGCGAGAATCGGCCCTCCACCGGTCCCGTTCGCCAAGACCACCGCCCCGGCTGCAAGGGCGGTGGTCAGGAGCCACGTGACCTGCGCGGGGCTCAGCGCACGACGCATCTACTACGACCAGGTCGAATCAGACCAGCGCGAGGAGGACCAACGTGAGGAGGACCACCGTGAGGAGGACCACCGCGAGGAGGACCAGTGGGCGGTGCTCCAGCGCGAGGAGGACCAGCGCGAGGAGGACCAGCGCGAGGAGCTGAGGCCGCCCGAGGTGGCAGCCCAGTCGTCGCCGGTCCAGGTGGCCCCCAGCCATTGCCCGCCAGACCAGGATGACAACGTCGAGGTGGCCTGCCACCAGGTGGCGGGATCCCAGGTGTTGCCCTGCACGTCAACTTCCCCGGAGAGGTCGTTGCCGGCGGAGTCGACCAGGACCGACCCACCTCGGGCGGCGTCGATCGATCCCCGCCCGGTCGAGTAGGGGAATGACTGGACCGCGGCCGCCCGCAGGGTCGTAGCCGTGTTGTCGGTCCCGCTCAGGTGGCTGGCGGTGTCGAGCGCCTTACCCAGGTTGAGCGTCCCGGCTCCGGCAGCGATAGAGCTGGAGTTCGTGACCACGCCGATCCCATACGTCAAGGCGTACTTCACCTGATCCGGGGTCAGGTTCGGGTAAGCCTGCAGCAGCAGCGCAACCGAGCCGGACACCACCGCGGCCGCCTGGCTGGTTCCGCTGCCGCGGAACAGCTGTCCGCTGACGTCTCCAGAGACCAGACCAGAAGGGTTGTTGACGTCGATGAGGGAACTGGGGGCTCTGACCGATACCAGCGACGTGCCCGGTGCGACCAGATCCACGTGACGGTCAGTTGAACCCACCTCGGAGTAGGAGGCGACGGTGGTGTGGTCGCGGGTCCAGCCATCGAGCCGGTCGTTGCTGTCGCTGGCGCCGACCGCGATGACATAGGGATCGATCGCCGGGTCGCTCAGCCGCCCGTTATCGGATCCATTGTTGCCCGCCGAGGTAACGACGACGATTCCATGCCGCCAGGCGTTCTCTGCAGCGGCCGCCAGCGGGTCGACCTGGTAGGCCTGGGCCGAGTTCGACCCGTAGGACAGGTTGATCACCCGCACACGTGTGCCGTCAGGCAGAACCGGATTCTGGGTGACCCAGTCCAATGCGGCGATGATCTGGGAGACGTCGACGCTGCCGTCCGTGCTCGCCAGCTTCAGCGCGAGCAGTTTCGCGTCCGGCGCCACGCCCAGTTGCACGTTGGCCGGTGCGGTGGGCAGATCCGAGGATGGATTAGTGGCTCCCCGCCCGGCGATTATGCCGGCCATGAAGGTGCCGTGGCCGAAGGTATCTTGCTGGGTCAGCGCGCCGTTGGCCTCGATCGACAGATCGGGGCCATAGGTCACCTTGCCGGCGTTGCCCAAGCCGGCCACCGAGGCGACCCCAGAGTCCAGCACTGCGACGCCGACGCTTTGCCCAGTCAGATTCCGTCCGGACTTGTCCTTCTTCCCCCACAGTCCGCGCGCACCAATCGCCTTCTCCACCGTGTACAGCGAACCCGGATCCTTCTCAGCCTGGTTCTTGCCGTACGAGTCCTTTGACACGGCGTCGGCCGTAGGGTCTCCCCACTTGTCACCGCTGAAACCACTGGTCGTGCCAACCATCACAGCGCCAGAGCGTGCCGAGACACCTTCACCAACGATCACCGGAGCCGAGTTGGCTGGAGCGCACATCGCCACGGCAGTGGCCGCCACTACGGCCGCCACTCCCCAGCCTGTGGTACACAACCACCGAGTGGTGCGCAAAGACAACGGTTTCGGGTCCATCCCGGCCTCCATAAGAAACGGATCGTCAATATATGACCCCGGAATGAGCATTTGGTCCTTCGTCTTTACGCGTTGCTGACCATCCCTTTGCCAATTGCCTAAGAGTGGCGCCATCCCCCTGGCTGCACCTCGGGAAAGCAGACAGAAATGGCGCCCGAACGGACTAGGCCCCACGTGGACTGGCCTAGAACCACTCCCGGCCAAAGTGATTGGTGGGGGCCCGGCGCTCCGGTTCAGCAGACGAGGCAATAGGTCGGCCCGGGCCAGGGTGGCCAAACGCGTCGATAAAGCTGCACAGCGGGGCACCTGATCGACAACTCGGCGCACCGCAAGCCGTTACGGTACCGGGCGGCGGGAACTACCCGACCTTGCAGTTGAGCGGATACATGAAGACCGGTGCTCGAGCGATGACGGAGCGCCCTTCATCGAGGCGGCCGCCCGGCGATGGGGCCGCACGGATGTTCCGGACATGCTCCGGCACAGCCCGCTCATCGTGCTTACCCTCGACCACCCCGCCGCCGGACACCTGGACCGAGTCTGGCCAGACACCGATCCTGTTGGCAATCGTCTAGCAGCCGCGAGTACGCGGACGTCCCAAGGTTCGGCGGTGCTACACGACGTGGAACTGGATGCGGTAGACGAGCGTTTCGTCGGTGATCGGGCCGGCGTGGGCGGCGCGATCGCGAAGCGTCTCCCGATTGCGTTCACCCGCGCAACGGACGTCTTCGGAGGTCACGGCAGAGAACGGCAGCAGCTCGACGGAGTCGATCTCGATGACGACACCGGCGGTCGCGTAACGGCCGCCGACTTTGACCTTCGGGCGCCCCCAGAGTCTGATCGACACGGTGATCTCGCCGCTGGCCACAGCCTCGCGAAGCTCGCGACTAAACATCACAGCCCAACATTACGGCGGGCACCTCCCGTCGCCGACGACCTCAGATGCCGCGATCCAATCGTCCGTCCAAGCTCAAGTAGGTGCGGCATTCCGCCGCGAATGACTGTCAAGGCGCCAGGCCACCGTGCGAAGACTTGGCCAATTCCCGTCCCGCACGCGGAAGGCCAACCGGTGATCAGCGATGGCCACAGCCGGCCGACATCCGATCGCCGAAACAGGATCGCCTCCTGCGAACACACTCCGTGCTGACGCGGCCGGCCTGGTAGTCGATCTCCGGTGATCGCCGCCGCCCTGATCAAGCAGGAGTGGAGGTTCTCGCCAGTTTCGCAGCACACCGTCGTCTTCCGGCCCGTTCATCACCATGGGCTCCTCATCTGGGTAATGATCTCCCTAGGAGGCCGAGGCGAGGAGCACGTATGCCGGATCCACAGGGGAGCTCCCCCCTTTCCTGGGCATCCGCCGTGGCGTTCCACCGATACTTCTGGCAGCCGCCCAGGGCACACGGCGATGTCATCGAGGGGCGCGAGGTCAGCTTCCTCGAGCTTTTCTACGACCTCGTCTACGTTGTCGTCATCTCACAGGCGGCCCGCCATCTCGCCGGGGACGTGACGTGGGCGGGTGTAGGCCGGTTCGCCGTCGTATTCGGCCTTATCTGGCTCGCCTGGATCAACGGGGCCGTCTACCACGACCTGCACGGCCGGGCCGAGGGTCGGACCCGCTCCTACGTCTTTCTTCAGATGGGCGTTCTCGCGCTGCTCGCGGTGTTCACCAGCGAGGCGACCGCGGGCGACGGCCCGGCCTTCGCCGTCGTCTACAGCGTCTACCTCTTCCTACTCGGCTGGCTCTGGTACTCAGTGCGTCGCCAGGACGACCCGGCTTTTCGTCGCGCGACGACGCCATACATCGCCGGCGTCCTCATCTCGGCCACGGTCGTCGGGGCTAGTGCGCTGCTGCCGGGCGGGGCGCGCCTGGCCGCCTGGGCGCTCGTCGTCGTCGGCTGGCTCGCCGGCATCACCGTCCTGGACTGGCGAAGCGGAGCCACCCGGGACACCAGCACCAACGCGAGCGAGTCGATGATCGAGCGTTTCGACCTGTTCACCATCATCGTGCTGGGGG
>JBBRZQ010000199.1:0-6772 GCA_038236535.1 Actinomycetales bacterium | reverse complement strand
GTTATCTTCAGCTTCGTTGTTGATCATGGTTTTGAGCTGCCGGGATGCTTTGTGGTCGGTGTCCATGACGGGCGATGTCGCTCGCCGGAGTATGCGGTCAACACGGGCCGATCGTTACTGAGTTGTGACGCTGTCGGCCGGTCGCAGGTGGGGCGTCGAGCTGTTCGGCGAGGCGCTGATCGCCGAGTGCGTGAGCGAGCTGTCGCCGCAGCCGCTGGTTGTCCTCGCTGAGTTGACGGTTGCGTTCTTGCGCGGCCTGGAGTCGGCGAAGCAGGGACGCGTCGGAGGTGCGCTGCGCGGCCGGGACGGCGATGGCCGTGGCGCGGCTCGTGGCGTCGCGGAGCCGTTCGATGTCGGCCCGCAGGTCTGGTTGTGAGTAGAGCCAGGACCGGGACACCCCGGCGTGGCGGGCGACGGCTTCGAAGCTGACGAGCGTGCCGGCATGGTTGAGCTCGCGCAGTGCGCGGATCGCCTTGGCTCGGGTCAGCTCATGCCGGTTGCGCGCGGCTGCGAGCAGCGGACCGGTGTTGTCAGCACGCATCGGATGCCGGGGCCTGGTTGTCGGTGTCGTTGTCCAGGGCGGTGATGATGCTGTCGAGGTTGCGAGCGACCTGCTGGTTCATCTCGACCAGCCGGCTCTGGCCGCGAGCTTCGGCGGCCGTGATGATCTCGAGGACTTGCCGCTGGTGCGTGCGGTGCTGGGGCAGGAAGTCGACGGTGGTGATGAACATCGGGCAGGTCAGGCAGGCGTTCGCGTGCGGGCAGGTCTTCTGCACCGGTAGGCCGCAGAACCCGTTCGGCAGCGCCTGGGTCGCCCGGCCGAGGCGTTGTTTGGCCCAGGCGGCCTCGGCGAGTGGCCCGTCGGGGTCGAGCACGACGGGCTGCCCGGCGATGTCGACTTTGCGGGCGGCTTCCCAGTGCCGCCTCACGGTGCTGTCGTGCAGCCGCGCGTAGTGCGAGGTCATCTGCGGCGAGTCGTGATCAAGGAGCCGCCGGACGACTTCTTGCGGGACGTCACGGTTGATCAGGCGGGTCCCGAGAGTGTGACGCCACTGGTGCGGGGTGAGCTGGACGGGTTTGCCGTGCGCGTCACGGACCTCGCAGCGTTCGAGCCAGCGGTAGAGCGCAGACCGGTAGGTCGAGGAGACAGTCGGCCATTGGCCATTGGGGTTCTTCGTAGCCCGCGGGAACAGCCATCGGCTCGCTCCGGCACGGTCCCGCTGGCTGCCGATCAGGGCCTGGAGTTCCTCATCGATCGGGACGAGCGCCTGGCGTTTCATCTTGTGGTTGTCATAGCGCAGGTAAGGCGCCCCGTCGGCGTCGCTGACCACGCAGTCAGCCGGCAGCCGCAACGCGTCGGTGACCCGCAGCCCGCAGCGGATCAAGATGATCGTGACAAGCCGAAAGGCCGGGTTGCTCCAGCGGTCGAGGGCGTCGGGATGCTCGACTTGCGCCATCACCTGTTCGGCGAGAGCGCGGGGAAGCTTGTCGCTGCGTTTCGGGACGTCCTCGGTGAACAACACTGCCGAGGCCGGCAAGCGCTCGTCCCAGCGGTGCTGCCGGATCGCCTGGAGGAAGGCGTGGAGCTGCCCGATGTGCACGCCTTGCTGCTGCGCGCCGGTCACGTTTGCCTGGAGGTCGGCGAGGTAGCGCTCCAACAGCGCCCGGTCGATCTGGTCCAGCCCGCTGACGCCGACCCGCTCACAGAATCCGGAGAAGCGGGTCAATGCCCCGAGGCTGCGTCGGACTGTCGTGGGATGCAGGCCGGTGCTGAGCCGCCAGCGCAACCACCGCTTCACCAACGCGGTCAGCCAGGGCTGGCTGATGGCGGCGAAGGAGAATGTTTCGTTGGCCGGGTAGCCCAGGCGGCGTAGTTGCCAGACGGGACGGGGGTACTCGGCGTCCCAGCCGCCGTCATGGGCGAGGTCGTCGACCCTGCGACGGGCGTAGTTCAGCAACGCCCGGGCGCTCGGGTCCTTCGGCATCAGATGACTGCTGGGGGCGCGCCAGTTGGCCTCCGGAAAGTCGAGCAGTGACGTGGTGTTCGTGGCGAGCAGGAACCGCACCAGGCGATTCACCACTGCCGGGTCCGTCTTGGAGCTGCGTTCGTCATGCCGGCATTGCAGGGCGTACTGCAACTCCAGCCGCAACTGGGTCCCGAGCTGCCCGAGCCGGATGGCCTCATCGACGGGCAGCGCAATCGTTTCGTAGCAGCGGACGAACGCGTCAAGGTCCCCTCGTCCGCTGACCTTCCAGCTGTTCGTGTGGCTGTGGCAGAACGGTGAACCGCCCTGCGGCCAGAGCGTGCAGTGGCTGATCCGGCAGGTCGCACCCGCAGGCGGTGCCTTGATCGGCAACGGGTTGGCCAGCCACGCCGACAGCTCGCCGCGGCGGGCACTGCGTTCCCAGCGCTGCCAGTGCAGCTGACACACCCCCATCCGGGCGATGCCGTAGCCGCAGCCGGCGGCGCGGCAGACACCGTTGGGGAGCTCACGCTGCCAGCGCGGATCCGTGCTCGCCGCGAAGCAGGCGACCTCCGGACGCCCGGCCTTCACCCAGCGCAGCCGGTGGCCCGGACACAAGCCGTTACCCCGCGCGGTCCGAGGGCAACGCGCAACGAGGCAAGCCGTGCCTCCGAACACCGGATCGTCCACGGCGAACGCCAGCAGCTCGGCTCGGAACTCGGTACGCACCGCAGCCATCAGCTTGGCCAGCAGCACCGAACGGGTCGGGTGCTCGACCGGTTCCTGCGCGCCGGTCACAGCCGCACCTGGTTGTTGGTGAACCAGCCAGCCTGCTCCAGCACCCGGCGGGCGTCCTCCGCGGTGAGGTGGCCGTAGATGTCCCACGTGGTGGTCACCGAGGCGTGCCCGAGCAACATCGAGACGACCTCAATCGGGACGCCGTCACGCAGCATCCTGGTCGCCGCGGTGTGCCTGAACCAGTGCGGGTCGAAATCGAAACCGGTGCGTTGTCGGAGCCGTAGCACCAGGTCATAGACCGACCGGTAGGACAGTGCCTGCCCAACCGGCTGCCCCCACAGGTTGACGAAGACGTAGTCGCTGTCGAGGTCGCCGTACTCCTCGTGCAGATAGTCGGCATACAACCGCAGCAACTCCGCGCTGACCGGGATGGTCCGGGCCCGGCCAGACTTGCTCCGGGCACCGTTGTCGTTCACCCGCGGCACGACCGTGAGCTCACGCTCGGCAGCCGCGAAGTCCTCGTGGCGCAGGCCCAGGGCCTCACCGATGCGCATCCCGGTGTCGTGCAACAGCCCGAACAGCAGCCGGTCGCGCAGCCGGGTGCAGCCGTCGAGCACGGCTTGGGTCTCGGCAGCGGTCAGCACCCGCGGGAGCTTGCGCGGCGCCAGCAGCGAGATCGCTCGCCGTGGCTGCGGCGAGCTCTTGCTGATGTGGTGCAGAAACGGCTTCCAGCCGCCCCGACCGCCGGGCCTCCAGACCACCAGCAGCTCACCCACGTCGAAACCGTGACGGGCCTGGTGCTGATAGAACGAGCTCACCGCGGACAGCTTGCGGTTCACCGTCGCCGCGCCGACCTGCGCCTCGACCGAGGGCAGCACGACGACTTTCCCGGCCCGGCCCGCCGGGGGCAGCCGCAGCCAGGCCACGAACTCCCCGACGTCCTCGAGCCGAACCTCCCGCCAGTCCAGCGACCGCAGCGCCAAGAAGACGAAGAAGTCCTTCAGATCATGCGCATAGGCCCTGACCGTGTTCGGCGAACGCTCGATCGCCGACAGGTAGCACAAATACCGCTCGATCGCCTCGACCGGACGGTCGTCCTCGCCGAGCACCGTCCAGGACTCGACCCGTGATCCCGCCGGGGCCACCCGCTGCACCAACATCAAACCTCCGCCTGCCGTCGTGGACAGGCCGGAGATAACCACCTCCACCACGAGCGGAACGGACCCGAACAGCTACGTGGTGCACATCAAGGACACCCGTCAGCGGGCTGGAGATAACAATGACGTTAGTCGAGCGCAGCGAACGGGCCAGCGTCGGCGGCACCCCGAGGCGCAGCACAGTCAGCGTCTCATCGAGGCCTTCGCGCAGGCTGGCGGCGGCGCCGGGCCGGGTTTTGTCCAGCTCGCGGGCCAATGCCAGCAGCAGGCCCTTGGCCTCGATCTCCGAACCGCACGCGTAGGCAGCCCGCATCCGGGATTCGACGACGCTGCGCAGTTTCTCGGGCAGCTTGTCCCGCACGTTCCTCAGCTTGTGGAGCTGGCAGCGAGCGATGACCGGCCGGTCGAACACCTCCCGCACCCCGGCCGCGAGTGCCTTCGCCCCGTCCAGCACGGCAAGGATCGGCCGGCTGGTGTCCAACCCCCGGTCCCGCAGCCCGACGAGCAGCTCCCGGACCAGGGTGGTGTTCTCCGTCGACCCTTCCACCAGCGCCAGCGGATGCTTGACACCTGTGAGGTCGATACCGAGGGCGACGACACACAGATGGTCCGCGAAATGAACCCCGTCGATCATCAATGCCACCAGTTCCAGGTCGGACAGGTCGGCACCCATCAGCTGCGCAAGGGCCGTTTCCGTTCCGGCGACGAAACGGCGCGACACCGCCGACTTCGACGTGCCCGTCGCCGCCTGCTCCACCTGTGATCCGACCGGCTCCAGCCCTACCGGGTAGCGCCGGGTCGACAGCCCGGCGAGCATCTTCTCCATCGCCAGGCGGCCCAGCAGCTCGGTGGAGGAAAACAACTCATAAGAAGCGACCGGCAGCTCACCGCCACCAGCAGCGGACCGCACCCGCGGCCGCCTCACCGGCACCCGACGGCCGCCCAGCGTCACCGACCCCGGCCCGGACCCGTGCCGCACCGCCGCCCGGCCCGGCAGATGCGCCCCTTTCGGCCCGGCCAGCTCCGTCACATCGGCTTCCATCAGCTGACCCATCACCGCCAGCCCGGTCGCGACCGCCAACGACAGCAGCCCCTCCTGCACCTGCCCGGTCAGCTCGGCCAGCGCGACCGTCACCTGCTCCGGCACCGAAACCCGCGTCCCGGGAGTGTCTTTCTGCGCGCTCTTCTGATAGTTCTTGCCCACAGCGGTCCCCTGTCTCGTGGCGTTCTTGGTCGGACACCCGAGCCCTACCATCAGGCAGGTCTCAGGCGGGGGACCGCCACCTCAAACTTCCACGAGAGCCGGGACAACCTCGGCTGCGTTGGCCGAACGGCTTCATCTGCCCACGCTGCGACCACGCCGGCGGCTGGGCGGTCGGCGACGGCCGGTACAAGTGCGCCGGCTGCGGGAAGCGGACGTCGGTGACCGCGGGCACCCTGTTCGACCGGCGGCGGACACCGCTGACGGTGTGGTTCACCGTCTGCTGGATGTTCGCCGCGCAGAAGGACGGCGTCTCGGCGTTGAGTCTGCAGCGGACGTTGGAGATCGGCTCTTACGGTCACCGCCTGGGCCATGCTGCACCGCCTGCGCTCGGTCCTCGTGCGCCCCGGACGCGACCGGCTGACCGGCACGGTAGAGGTCGACGAGACCTACATCGGCGGGGAGGAGCCCGGGCTTGCCGGCGGGCGGGCCAAAGGCAAGAAAACCCTTGTGGCAGTGGCGGTCGAGGTCCACCAGCCCCGCGGGTACGGCCGAGTACGGATGGGCATTATCGCGGATGCCTCTGCGGCCTGCCTGCACCCATTCGTCACCGCGAACGTCGAGCCTGGTACCACCGTCATCACCGACGGCTGGCAGGGCTACAGCGGGATCGAGCGGCTAGGCTACTCCCGTGACCGGCGTAGCCAGCGCGCTGCCCGCGCCCGCGGCGAGGACCCCGGTGAGCTGCTGCCCGGAGTGCACCGCGTCGCCTCCCTGGCCAAGCGCTGGCTGCTGGGCACCCACCAAGGCTCGGTCGACGAGGCCCACCTGCAGAGCTACCTGGACGAGTTCACCTTCCGCTTCAACCGCCGCGGATCAAGCAGCCGCGGCATGGTGTTCTACCGCGTCCTGCAGCTGGCCGTCGGCCACCAGCCGGTCCGCTATCGGGACCTCGTCGTCGACTCCCGGCCCAAGAGGATCACACCCGTGCCGCCCGGAGGGGGCGGAAACCCGCCGAGCCTGGACCGGCCGCGAGCTGCGCGTCCATGGCGAACCGCTGACCTGCAGTAGTCCGGTCAGCTGAATACCCCCAAGGTCAATTACGCCGAGTTCGGCGTAACTGACCAACGCGGAGCTTGATTCACACAGCCCGTTCGCCTGCCTGCTCGTCGGTCAACCCACCCTGCGGCGGCGGATCAAACTTGGCACCTTCGCCGCCCTCGACCAGCGGATCGCGTTGCGCTACGCCATGACCGGCATGGAGGCCGCCGAAACCAAGGCCTACCTGACCCATCACCTCAAACTCGCCGGCCGCAGCGACACCCTGTTCTCCGACGACGCGGCCGACCTCATCCACCAAGTCAGCCGCGGCCTGCCCAGGGCCGTCAACAATCTCGCCGTCCAACCACTTGTCGCCGCCTACGCCGCCAACAAGACCATCGTCGACGAATCTTCAGCACGAGTAGCCGTCACCGAAGTCACGACAGACTGACCACCAAGCCGACAGCACGACCACCAACCCCGCCGGTGTGCGACCGGCGGGGTTTCTCTTCACCTACCGGCCATCACCAACAGACATGACGCCTTCACCCTCATCAGACGCGGCTGGCAACAACCTCGGCCAGGTGGGCCTGCACATCGCCGGTGGACATCCCCCGCGCGACCAGGGAGATCACCATCTCATCCACCCCCCGCAGCCGCCGGACCCGCTT
>JBBRZQ010000198.1:0-6784 GCA_038236535.1 Actinomycetales bacterium | reverse complement strand
TGCCGCGTTGGGTGCGGGCTTGGCCCCTCGGGCTGACGTGGTCAGCAAATGCCCGGGGCACCCGCGCGAGACCCCGCCTGTCTTGACGGCCGCGAAACAATCTCGACATGAACGTGCTCGAGGAGCAGGCACTCATTGATGACCTACACCGCAGAGGCGATCACCGAGTCGACGCCACATCCCCGTCGTGCACTGTGGAGCAGTACCGAGCAGCGGCTCGCAGGATCGGCCGTCAGCATCAGCGGCGGATCCGGACCTTTGTCTCAGACGCTCGATCCGTCATCTGGATGGTCTGGACGGATCGAGAGCAGACCGCCTTGGGAAAGAGGGCAGCCATGATCGCCCTCGGCAGCGGGCGCAACTACAACGACGTCCTCGAAGAGGCGCGGCGACAAAACCTCAAGCCTGTCGGCGATGGTGAATCCCACGCTGACTGACTCCGTGGGGCCAAGATGCCGCGGCCGCGGGGCGTTGCCGGTGGGGGGTGCGTTCAAGGTGGAGCTCTGCGAGCAAGTCGGGTCTACTTCGCACACCCGGCGCCGTTGGCAGTTTTCGTACCAGGTGCCGCGCTCAGACCCGGACAATCTCGGCTGCATCTCGACAGATGCATCGAAGATTTATGGGCCTCCAGGCATGAATGTGGGTGGATTTAGGGATCTGCGGCGTTGGTCCGTTCGTGTGGGAGGACGTGGTCGATGGGTCCGAGGGTGATCATGATCAGGGCCAGGGCAGCGGTGGCGGAGTGGAAGCCGTAGGCCCGGTTGATGATCAGCCTGACGCGGCGATTCAGTCCTTCGTGGCGGGCGTTGTTGATGCCGAGTCGGACCGCTGCGAGGATCCCGGCTCGTCGTTTACGCAGTGTCTGGGCCAGGGTGACGAACGGTTTCAGGCCGCTGCGGGAGGCCTTCGAGCAGAACCGGTCCAGGAGCAGCGCGACGTCGGCTTCGGACAGGTCACCGGCGAACACCGCGCGCAGGGCCTCCTTCAGGGCGTACGCCCGCCATAGCTGGCCTCCTTGGCGTTTGAGCTTGCGCAGCGTGGTGGCTTGCTCGTCGCTCAGGTCGCCGGGGTTCTTCAGCAGCGCCCAGCGGGCGCCCTTGAACCGGCGGGCCATGTCCTGGTCGGGCAGTCGACGTAGCTCCTGCCAGATCTGGCGGCGGACCTTCTCCAGTGCGGTGGTGGCAAGCTGGACGACGTGGAACGGGTCGTAACAGATGACCGCATTGGTGGCGTGCCCGGGCTTGCGGACCGACTTGTCGTAGGCCGGTCCCAGGTCCATCGAGACCGCCTCGATCGCTTCGGAACGCTCGGGTCCCAGCTCGTCGAAGAAGCAGTCCAAGGTGGCGGTGTCCTTGCCCTGGCGGCCCCAGACGAACTTCCCGGTCGCGTTGTTCGAGACCATCGTGAGGTAGGAATGCCCCTTCCGCCACGAGACCTCGTCCACCCCGACGACGAACAGGTCGTTCAGGCGCTGGGGGTCCAGGCCGGCCTCGATGACCCGCTCGATGATCCGCCCGGTGGTGTCCCAGTCGATCCGCAGCAGACGCCGCAACGCGCTCTTGTCCATCGTGGTGGCCAACCAGCCGACCAGGTCCTCGAAGTCGCGGGTGAACCGCGAACCCGGCCGGGCGAACGGGACCGCCTCGGTCCGGACCCCGTGGGTGGGGCACTCCACCCGGCGCAGGTCCGCCCGAACCTCCAAACGCCAGGCGGCCAGGTCAAGGTGGCGCCACGACGAGGACACCGGCCGCCGGTCGTAGCGGGCCTTCGTCGTGAACACGCACAACGGACACTGCACCTTCGCGGTCGTGAGCCTCACCGTCACGACCACCGTGGACGTCCCGAACTCCACCCCGCTCACGGTGATACCGCTCAGACCCAAAAGACGCTTGAATGCTGTCGTGACGCGCACGGGCTACGGCTCCCTCGGATCGGTTTGCTTCGCAGCTTCGAACCTAGAGACCACCCGTGCGCGTCACCCCACCAGCCCCTCAGATATGCCGTGCCGACACCCCACGGAAACCCCCGGCAAACGGGTACAGATCAGCGACCCACCCCACAGACCCACCACCCCTGCCCCACAACGAGAACCTCGCCCACAACCCGTCTCAGCACCCACATTCATGCCGGAAGACCCAGATTTATCACGGCGGCGCCGGCGGCGGCGGCCGTCTAGGGCTCCTGCTCCTCTTCCTCTTCGTCACCTGCGACGACGTCGTCGCGCCAGTCGTCGTCGTCATCACCATCGGGGTGGTGGTCGAAGTATGGGGGCTGCTCCTCGACCCGCCTGGCGCCCTTCACTCCGCTGACGTCGCCGACCGGCAGGCCCCACACGACCCGCAGGATGGCGTCGGAGCTGACGTGGGTCCGCTCGTAGAGGGCCAGGAGATCCTCATACTTACCAGCCTCGTAGAGGCGGGTCGCCACGTCGCTATGACCGAGAACGTCGACGGCAAACTCAGCGGCGGCGGTCATCGCGTCATCCCGCGAGGAATGCAGGAAGACGTGCACCTCCCCGCCTGTGCTCGACCCTCGGTGGAGCCGTGTCCAGATGCAAGGACTCGCCTCAACGATCTGGGTTCCGTCTGCACGCAGCACAGCTACTTCTTCGATCCACTCGACAGCCGCGAGCGCCCACCGAGAGATCCAACGATCGCGCTCCACCCGGTCACTCTAGGGCGAGTTCAGCGGCTGACCACCACCCGCTCACATGGCCCACTTCAGGCGGAAGGGCAAGAGATTCACCAGACCCGAGGCCGTGGGATCAGCCCGGAGCCTGACCCTTGCCTGCTGTGTGTCGGGCAAGGGATGCTCGCGGCGGTGGCGGGGTCATGCCGACGCGCTGCGGCGGCGGCGACGCGGACCTGGATCGTCCTGCGACTGACCGGACCTGTGTCGGACTGGCGGTCCATGGCCTTGATGAGCTCGATGGCCTCGTCATTGTCGAGGTGGGCCGAGGTGACCGTTGGGTGGTGGACTGGGCCCACCAGCGGTACTCCGCGCGGACCGCAGCCGCCCGCCGCCACGCGGGGGCCGCGGCGCGTTGAAGTTCCGTCGCACCCATCGGGCATCCTGTGGAGCGTGATCCGTTACAACCTCGACGGCCTCGGAGCCGAAGTCTTCGAGGACCTTGTGGTGTCACTTTCCCTGGGCGTTCTCGGGCCAGGCGTGACGGCATTCGGTGCGGGACCCGACGGCGGTCGGGAGGCCACCTTCCGGGGACCCATCAACTGGTCGGCGACCGTCTTGAAGGACCAGAACAACTGGGACGGGTACACGGTGATCCAGGCCAAGTACCGGGCCGAGCCGTCGAGCAAGCCGACAGAGAATGCGGCCTGGCTTCGGCGCATGATCGACTCCGAGCTCGACCAGTGGGCCGACCCCGACAATCGGCGCACCGAGGTACCAAGCTCGATCATCTTCGTGACGAACGTTGAGCTGTCCAGCGTCCCCGGCATGGGTGGCGTCGACGCCCTCGACGCCCATGTCCGCAAGAAACTGACCGAGAAGCCGTTCCGCTCCTTGCCGCTGCGCCGGTGGAAGATTTGGCACCGGTCACAGGTCGACGCGCTCCTGGACAACAACCAGTCCGTGCGACGTGCCTACGCCGCGCTCCTGACCCTCGGCGACGTCCTCAACAACCTCGATGCCCACACCGGCCGGCTGACGCAGGATCAGCTGGGGCCGGTCCTGCAGGATCACACCCGACGGACCTTGATGAGCGAGCGGTGGGTCCACTTCGACGAGGCCGGTGGGACACCAGGAGGAAAGACCGCCCTCGAGCGGATCGTGGTCGACCTCCCCGCACGATGGCCGTGGGCGCAGAAGCGGTCCTCGGCGCTCGTGGAACTCATCAAGATGGGCGACCGTGTGCTGAGACCCTCGCTGACCAGCGGACCCCGACACGTCATCCTCATCGGAGGCCCCGGGCAGGGCAAGACTACCCTCGGGCGCTTCCTCGCCCAGAGCTACCGCTATGCGCTGCTCCGCAAGGCCCCGCTGGCCAGCGACGCTGCCCAGGTCGCCACTGACACGGCGGCCGCGCTCACCCGGAACCGCACGCCGACGCCGCGGAACCCACGCTGGCCATTCCGGATCAACCTGGCCGACCTCGCCGACGAGATAACCGCCACCGGTGAGGTGCGCCTCTCTCGATGGATCGCCGACCAGATCACCAAGCGCTGCGATCACGAGATCACCCCGGCCCTACTTCAGACCTGGCTGCGCACATGGCCGGCGCTGCTCGTGCTCGACGGACTCGACGAAGTCACCGCCGCACCAACACGTCGGCGCCTCATCGAGCTCGTCGACGAACTCGTCTCAGACGCCGAGGCCGCCGATATGGATTTGATGGTCGTGGTCACCACCCGGCCCGCCGGCTTCACCGAGACCTTCGCCTCCGAGGCCTTCACCGACCTCCAACTGCTTCCGCTAGCCCCAGAGGCTGCCGCGAAGTTCGCCGCACTGGTCGTCTCAGACCGACTGGCCGACGACCCCGAGCGACGGGACACGGTAGACCAGCGACTCGGCATCGCCCAACGGGACCCCGCACAACAGCGACTCATGGAGACCCCGCTCCAAGTGATGATCATGTCGTTCATCCTCGAGCGGTTCGCCACCCTGCCCAGCGACCGCTACCGGCTCTTCAGCCGCTATTACGAGGCGATCTACGACCGGGAACTCGGTAAACGAAACCACCTGTCCAAGCGACTCAGTGAGCACCAGGCGGACGTCAACCACCTCCACGAGCGCGTCGGACTCGTCCTCCAGTCCCGAGCCGAGATGAGTGGTGACGCCGCAGCGACCATCTCCGCTGATGAACTGCAGCAGCTGGCAGTCGCACGGCTCAAAGAGGTGGGGCACGTCGACGAGCAAGCGCGAATCGAGGCCGCGGATGAACTCGTCCTGGCGGCCACCCAACGACTCGTACTCCTGGTCCCCCGGGACGGCGCGATCGGTTTCGAGGTGAGAAGCCTGCAGGAGTACATGGCAGCCCGCGCGCTCTGCGACGGTCAAGACCACGACATCACCAGCCGGCTGCACGCACTGGCGGCCAGCCCCCATTGGCGCAACACCTGGGTGTTCGCCGCCGGCAAGCTCTTCAACGACGGCAGCAACCACCACCGGGACCTGGTCCTCGACATCCTGCGGCGCGTCGACGACGACCCCGGCCGGCTCGGCCGGGCCTTCCCGGTAGCCCCCGAGCTCGCAGCGGAACTGCTCGATGACGGACTCGCGGCCGCAGCGCCGAAACACCAGCGACTCCTCGCCGAGATCACCCTCCTCGCACTCCAGGGACCGTCGCGCAGTCTCGGTGCCCTCGGACGCGCCCTGCTTGCCGCTGCCGCAGACCCCAACACCAAGCCCATCGTGACCGCCCAACTGCGAGCCGCGACGCAGGGCCCACCAGCCAGCCGAATCGGCGCAGCCCTCGCGTGGAAAGCCATCAAAGCTGGACGGATCGAGCGACCTCAGACAGCAAGACGCGCGGTGCTATCGAAGCCGCCGACCCTCACGTCCTACGACGAAGCGGTCGCCGACGTGTGGGAGCGCGGTGGAGCACCAGGCGGCACCAACACAGAGCTGACCATCGTCCAGGACCTCAGAGACCAACTCGGCGAGCTCCAGCTGACTGCCGAGCAACTCGAACTCGTCGAGGGCGCCTTGGCCACCCTCGAGCATCTTCGGATCGTGCCTGCACCCAAGCGGCCAGACCAACTCCTCCCGGTACGCATCGCCCAGGGCGCGGACCACCTCGACTTCCTGCTGGCCCTGGAGGACGAGGGCGCGGCCATCGGACTCGAGCTGATCCTGCAGAGCGTCCCACCCGACATGTGGGTGGTCCCGGCCCTCGTGGGCAGAGCGGTCTGGCCTGAAGTCAGCAGACGACCCGTCGACCGAGCCATCTTGGGTCTGACCTGACAAGGACGGGGCAGCGAGCAGCTCGAGTCATCCCTCCAGACTGGGCGCGCCGCGGGGCCGGTGCGCAACGCCCCGCTCGGTGAGCGCACGGCGGATGGCCGTCTGGGTCCTATCGGTCAGGGCCGCGAGCTCTCGGAGCGACTTCCCATCGCGGTACCCCATCTCGACAAACGAGAGCAGCGCCCTCGCGTTGCTCCTGAGTCTGCCTGACAGTGGCGGTGCCGACGAACTGCGGCAGAGGGTCGGGGACCGGCCGGGCCGGGTAGGGTATAGAAACGATCCTGCCAAAGCCTGGGGCATCGAGGCTTGTTCGTGGGTCTGGCGCCACGGACTCGTGCGAGTCGGTAACCTGCGGGACGAGCGACGGGGGCGGCCCGAGCCAGCACCGAGAGGACCAGAGCGAATCGTGTCGCGGCTATCCGACCTACTCCGCGACGTCGCCCAGAGGGATGCCCAGCTGGCTGCGGATGTCGCTGCCGAGATCGAGGCCCTGTCCCAGCGGCGAGCGTTCGGTCTGAACTTCGAGCGCCACACACCAGAGACCGTCGAGCTGCCAGGACGTCCCATTCGTAAGGGCGACAAGGTCCGGTTCCTGCCGACGCGCGGTGCTAACCCCGGCAGCGTCGACAGGCGGCTCTGGAAAGTCTCGGCGATCGCCCGGACCGACGCGGGGCGGATCGCCACCCTGGTGCGCAAGGAGTCCGACGACACCGAGCATGTCACCGTCGAGCGCGATCTTGAGGACCTGGTCGTCATTGCCGAGTTCCGCGATCCGATCTACCCCGGCCTGGTGTCAACCGGCACCATCGAGCGCGGCGGGGACAAGCCCTTCCACAGCGTGATCAACGCGGAGAACTTCCAC
>JBBRZQ010000197.1:0-6806 GCA_038236535.1 Actinomycetales bacterium | reverse complement strand
GCGAACATCGACGAGTTCACCGAGACGACCTCCGAGGCGCTTCAGGTGGTGGGGGGTGCGGCACGCGGCAAAGCCATCATCATCCTCAACCCCGTCGACCCGCCGATGATGATGCGCAACACGGTGTTCTGCGCCATCCCGCCCGAGGCTGCCGAGCCCGGCGACCTGCAGGAGCGGCTCAACGAGTCGATCCACGCGATGGTCGCCCGGGTCCAGGAGTACGTGCCCGGATACCATCTGCGGGCCGACCCGCAGTACGACCATGCTCGTGACACCTGGCAGGGATACGCCCGGGTCAACGTGCCCCTCGAGGTCAGGGGGCGAGGGGACTACCTGCCGGACTATGCCGGCAACCTCGACATCATCACGGCTGCCGCGGCCCGGGTCGGCGACATGCTCGTCGCCCACCGCCTCGGCATCCCCTCCGGCTGGGTCGCCGGGGAAGAGTCCGCCCAACCGGCAGGAGCCCTGGCATGAGCGACAACGACATGACGAACAGCGACATGAAGAACAACGACCGAAACACCGCGGTGCCCGCCAAGGATGCTGTCCCGCCAACAGATATGGGGCCGGTTCGCGACCTTCGGATCACTGACTCGACGCTGCGGGACGGCTCGCACGCGATGGCTCACCAGTTCACCGAGGCGCAGGTCCGCGGGGTCGTCTCGGCCCTGGACGGGGCAGGTGTCGAGGTGATTGAGGTGTCCCACGGGGATGGCCTGGGCGGGTCGAGCTTCAACTACGGCTTCTCCCGGGTCGACGAGTTCGAGCTCATCGCAGCCGCCGTGCAGGAGGCGAAGCAGGCCAAGATCGCGGTGCTGATGCTGCCGGGACTCGGCACGGTGGAGCACCTGCGACACGCGCACGAGGTCGGCGTCTCGGTGGCCCGGATCGCCACTCACTGCACCGAGGCTGACGTCTCGATCCAGCACTTCGGCGCGGCTCGCGACCTGGGCATGGAGACGGTCGGCTTCCTGATGCTCAGTCACAAGGCCTCGCCGGCGGTGCTGGCCCAGCAGGCCCGGATCATGGTCGACGCGGGCGCCGAGTGCGTCTACGTGGTCGACAGTGCCGGCGCGCTGGTGCTCTCGGACGCCCAGGAACGGGTCCAGGCCCTGCTGGACGAGATCGGCCGGGAGGCGCAGGTGGGCTTCCACGGCCACCAGAACCTCTCGCTCGGGGTGGCCAACTCCGTGCTGGCCTACCAGGCCGGCGCCCGCCAGATCGACGGTGCGCTCTGTGCCCTCGGCGCCGGCGCGGGCAACAGCCCCACCGAGGTGCTGGCCGCGACGTTCGACCGGCTCGGTGTCAAGACCGGGGTCGATGTCCAGGGGCTGCTCGCGGCGGCCGAGGACGTGGTGCGGCCATTCATTCCGCGGCTGCCGTGGATGGACCGGGCCTCGATCACCCAGGGGTATGCCGGGGTCTACTCCAGCTTCCTGCTGCACGCCGAGCGGGCCGGGGAGCGTTACGGAGTTCCGGCGCACGCCATCCTCGAGCGGGTCGGCGCGGCGGGCTACGTCGGTGGCCAGGAGGACATGATCATCGACATCGCCCTCCAGCTCCAGCAGGAGCAGGAGCTGGGCGACCTGGCCGGGATGGGGGTCCGCTGATGGCCAGCACCGTGGCGAGTGTGGGATGGGACGTCGAGAGCGTCGCGTCCGAGCTGCTGGCCTGTGAGGGCGAGCGCCGGGACCGTGCGCCGTTCACCGACGACTGGCCCGGCCTCGACGTGGAGACCGGCTATCAGGTCCAGGACCTCAACCTCGCCAGGCGCCTCGAGCGGGGTGAGCGCCTGATCGGGGTCAAGCTGGGTCTGACCAGCCGCGCCAAGCAGCAGCGGATGGGCATCGACTCGCCGTTCGTGGCCTGGCTGACCGACGACATGGTCCTGGCGACCGGCGCCCCGGTCCCGCAGGCCAAGCTCATCCACCCCCGGATCGAGCCGGAGATCGTCTTCCTGATGGGTGAGCGGCTGGAGGGCCCGGGAGTGACCTGCGCTCAGGCCATGGCTGCGGTGGGCCGCGTGTACGCCGGGGCCGAGGTCATCGACAGCCGGTACCGCGACTTCCGCTTCAAGCCCGGTGACGTGGTGGCCGACAACGCGTCCAGCGGTGCCTTCGTGGTCGGGTCGGTGGGCCTGCCACCGGCCGACCTCGACCTCGCGCTGGAGGCCGTCCTCGTCGAGGTCGACGGGGTGATCGTCGACAGTGCCACCGGAGCCGCCGTGCAAGGCCATCCCGGTGAGGCGCTGGCCCTGGCCGCCAACGAGCTTGCCAAGCGCGGCCTGGCCATCGAGGCCGGGTGGATCGTGCTGACCGGTGGGATGACCGACGCCGTCTACTCACCGCCGCGGTCATCGGTGGCCTGCCACTTCACCCATCTCGGCTCCGTCTTCATCAACGGGGGGCCGTGATGCCCGTCGTGGAGGTCACCCTGGTCGAGGGGCGCAGCTCACAGGAGCTGCGCGCGATGATCAGCGCTGTCACCACCGCGGTCTGCGAGACCGTCGCAGCCCCTCGCGACAGCATCCGGGTGATCATCCGGGAAGTGCCGACGACGCACTTCGCGGCCGGTGACGTCACGATCGCCGAGCGGCGGGCCGGCGCGCTGACCTGACCGAACCTGACCTGACCGAACCTGACCTGCCCGGTCTGAAGTCCGGGCACCACCCACCGACCGCCGGCGGCAACCCGGCATACCGAGCCACGAGCGCATCTGCTCAGGAAAGGCAGGCCCGTCATGGGCGAAACCCCGTTCTTCGGCCACATCATCGGCGGCAAGGAAGTCGAGTCGGCCGACGGCGCACGGTTCGAGACGGTCAACCCGTGGACCCGCCAGGCCTGGGCCCAGGTCGCCCTCGGCGGTCGGCTGGAGGCCGACCTCGCGATCACCGCTGCGCGACTGGCCTTCGACGAGGGGCCCTGGCCCCGGATGGGCTACGGCGCCCGGCAGGAGCTGCTGCACCGGCTGGGCGACCTGATGGAGGCACACACCGACGAGCTGGCCAGTGCGGACAGCCGCGACATGGGCAAGCCGCTGGCGCAGTGCCGCCATGACGTCGCCCGGGCGGCGATGAACTTCCGGTTCTTCGCCGACCACGCCAAGATGGCGGTCGCCGACACGCTGCCGATGGACACCGGGCATCACGCCTACAGCCGGTTCGAGCCGGCCGGGGTGGTTGTCGCCATCGCCCCCTGGAACTTCCCGCTGATGTTGGAGACCTGGAAGGTCGCGCCGGCCCTTGCCTGGGGCAACACAGTGGTCCTCAAACCGGCCGAGGACACACCGACCTCTGCGGCGATCCTTGGCCGGCTGGCGATCGAGGCGGGATTCCCCGAGGGCGTCTTCAACGTCGTCCACGGCTACGGCCCTAACTCCGTCGGCGAAGCCCTGACCAGCGACTCCCGGGTGGACCGGATCACCTTCACCGGCGAGACCGGCACCGGCCGGATCATCGCCAGGGCTGCCGCCCAGAACCTCACGCCGGTCAGCCTCGAGCTCGGCGGCAAGAACGCCAACATCGTCTTCGCGGACGCCAGGCTCGACAACGCCGTCGACTGGTCGATCCAGTCGATCTTCCGCAACGCGGGCCAGATCTGCCTGTCCGGCAGCCGGCTCTACGTCGAGCGGCCGATCTTCGACGAGTTCCTCAGGCGGTTCGTCGCCAAGGCCGAGGCAATGACCTTTGGTGACCCGCTGGACCCGGCGACCGAGTTCGGCCCGCTGGCCTCGCAGGAGCACTTCCTGAAGGTGAAGGGGTATATCGAGACGGTTGAGCAAGAGGGCGGCCGGATGGTGACCGGCGGTCTGGGGGAGGGCTGGGTGGTCAGGCCCACTGTGCTGGTGGACATGCCGCTGGACGCGCCCCAGGTGCTGGAGGAGATCTTCGGACCTGTTGTCGTGATCCACCCCTTCGACACCGAGGACGAGGTGGTCGAGCTCGCCAACGGCACACCGTACGGGCTGGACGCCCAGCTGTTCACCGAGAACGTGCACCGCGCCCACCGGGTGTCGGCCCGGCTGAATGTCGGCACGATCTGGGTGAACTGCTTCTTCATCAGGGACCTGCGGGCGCCCTTCGGCGGAGCGGGCTCCTCGGGCATCGGCCGCGAGGGCGGCAACTTCAGCCGCGAGTTCTTCACCGAGCCCAAAGCCGTGATCATGCAGATCGACACCGCCTAGCGCCCTGCCTGGCGGAGGCTGTGAGCCACCGCCAGGCTGCTACAGCTGGCGCGACACCCGGGTGGGCGGTACCTCGTCAGGCTCGGGGGGCAACGTCTCGGGGCCGGGCGCGGCCCGCTTCGGCAGGGTGAAGACGAGCAGGAACGAGAGCACCGCGAAGCCCGCACTGACCCCCAGGGCGCAGGTCGCGCTGTGCGTGAAGGCGGTGGCCAGATCCGTCGGGGTCGGGCGCCGTCCCGCCGGAAGCGAGAGGGTGCCGAACAGCACGCTGCCGATGATGGCGATGCCGATCGCCGCGCCGAGGCGTTGCATGGTGGCGATGACGCCGCTGGCCGCCCCTGCCTCCCGGCGATCGACGGTGGTGATGATGAACTGGGCGTTGGGGGCGATGAAGAGCCCGCTGCCGATGCCGGCCACCAGGAGCGGCACCAGCAGGTCCCAGCTGGTCAGCTCGCCCGGCGTGGTGAGCATGAGAACGAGCCAGAGCGCGCTGAGGCCCGCCGCCACCATCCCGGCGCCGACGACGAGCACGGTGCGCCCGATGCTGGCAGCGAGCCGGCCGCTCTGTGAGGCCCCCGCGATGCTGCCCAGCGCGAACGGGATCGAGACGAGTCCGGACTCGAGCGCTGTATGGCCGAGACCCGCCTGCCAGAGGATCGAGATCGTGAAGAAGATGCTGATGAAGGCCGCGAAGTAGACGAGGGCCAGGATCACCCCGCCGGTGAAGGCCGGGTGCGAGAACAGGTGTGGCGGGACCAGCGGGCTCTTGCCCCGTCCGGCCACGAAGACCTCCCACCAGCCGAAAAGCGTGACGAGCGCGATGCCGCCGGCCAGCGACAGGTATGTCCAGACCGGCCAGCCCTGGTCCTGTCCCTCGATCAGCGGCACCAGGATCGCGACCAGGCCGCCCGACAGGAGCAGCAGACCGAGGATGTCGACGCCGGACGACTTGCCACGGCTCTCGGAGCCTGAGGGCAGCATGAGGAAGGCCGCGACCAGGGCCGCGATGCCGAACGGCAGGTTGACCACGAAGATGAGCCGCCACCCGTTCGTGTTGCCAAACGCCTGGATGAGCAGCCCGCCGATCAGCGGCCCGAGGGCCGAGGACACCCCGATGACGGCGCCCATGATGGCAAAGGCCTTTCCACGGGTGCGGCCGCTGAACAGCAGCTGGATGTAGGCGGTCACCGCAGGGACGTAGATGCCTCCGGCAAGGCCCTGGACGACCCTCGCGACGATCAGCTGGTTGCCGTTCTGGGCGAGGCCGCACCCGAGACTGGCCACCGTGAACAGGGCCAGCCCGCTGATGAAGACCCACTTGTGCCCGTACCGGTCACCCAGGCGCCCGGCCGGGATCAGGGCCAGACCGAACGCGAGCGCGTAGCCCGAGATGATCCAGGACAGGGTCGCCTCCGACGCGCTGAGGCTGGTCCGGATCGTTGGCAGGGCGACGTTGACGATCGTCGCGTCCAGCAGCGACATGAACATCCCGATGAGCAGCACGCTGAGGGCTCGCCAGGCCTGGCGCTGGCTGACCCCGGTGACGGTCGGCGAGCCGGCGGCCCGGGACACGATCAGGAGCCCTGAGCGGAGGGACGCTCCGCCTCGGAGGCGCCGACGTGGGTCTGCAGCCACTGGACCAGGGGGACCGAGGCACGCAGCACGCCGACGACCCTGTCCTTGGCTGCCGCGGTGGCCAGCCACGGCTCGACCGGCCACTGCTTCCAGGTGACCAGCCCCTTCATCCGCAGCAGCTCGATCCGCGGGTGGTCCTTGGGGTAGCCGCGCGGCGCGGTGCTGAGAGCGCTCGCGGCGGTGATGGTCAGCCCGCCCCCGCGGGCCTGTGCCACGATCTTCTCCAGGGCCTCGCCCGGCAGGTCCAGGGCCACTGCCCGGCGGTATCGGACCAGCTGGTCTGAGGCGAAGGAGTAGGTGCCGCTGGCCACGGCCAGCCCGCCGGCGGATACCTGCAGGGAGCCATGGCCGGCGAGGGTAGCCCCGATCTGGGTCTTGTACGGGGTCTTGTCGGCGCTGAACCGGATGTCCCGGTTGGCGCGGAAGATCTTCGGCTCACCGAACTCGTCGGCGAGCTCGTCCAGCAGGGCCTGCATCGGCGCGAGCACCTGCTCGTCATACACCTGCTTGTGCGACTGCCAGTAGGTCTTGGAGTTGTCCGCCTCCAGCCCGTCGTAGAAGTCGAGGATTGCGTCGGTCCATCCGTGGAACGCCATGGTGGTCCCTTCAGCCTTTCATCAGTGAGCATCAGCGGAGCCTCGGGTCAGATGGCGGAGGTGGGGTCCGGCTCAAGACCGCCGGACTCCGGCTGGGCACCTGCGTCACCCGGCGAGGACTCGACCTTGAGAGCCCTCCACACCGTCCAGGTCACCGCGACCAGGGGCACCGCCACCACCGCGCCGATCACCCCGTAGAGGACCGTCCCGCAGGCGACCGTGAGCGCCACCGCGAGCGGGTGAAGGTTGACCTGGCGGCTCATCACCATCGGATGAAGCAGATGACCTTCGATCTGGCCGATCACCACGATAAGGGCCAGGACCACCAGCGCGATCAGGGGGCCCCGTGCAGCGAGGGCGACCAGGGTGGCCACGAACAAGGCGATGGGG
>JBBRZQ010000196.1:0-6888 GCA_038236535.1 Actinomycetales bacterium | reverse complement strand
GGAGAACGAGATGTTGGTGTCGTCCTCGATGGAGATGTGGTTCTGGTCGTAGATCACGGTCAGGTTGCCCAGCTCCTGGTGCCCGGCCAGGGCGCTGGCCTCGTGGGAGACGCCCTCCATCATGTCGCCGTCGGAGGCCACCACGTAGATGTGGTGGTCGAAGGGGCTCGTCCCGGGCGCGGCCTCGGGGTCGAACAGGCCCCGCTGGCGGCGCTGGGCGATCGCCATGCCGACCGCGGAGGCCAGGCCGGAGCCCAGCGGCCCGGTGGTGATCTCGACGCCGGGGGTGTGGTGGACCTCGGGATGTCCCGGGGTCTGCGAACCCCAGGTGCGCAGCGCCTTCAGGTCGTCGAGCCTGAGGCCGTAGCCCGAGAGATACAGCTGGATGTACTGGGTCAGGCTGGAGTGCCCGCAGGAGAGGACGAACCGGTCCCGGCCCAGCCAGAGCGGATCGGCAGGATCGTGACGCATCACATTCTGGTAGAGCAGATATGCCAGCGGAGCCAGGCTCATGGCGGTGCCCGGATGGCCGTTGCCGGCTTTCTGGACGGCATCCGCGGCGAGCAGGCGCGCCGTGTCGACGGCTCGCACATCCACCTCTGTCCATCCGGCTCGGGTGGCAATCGGAGCTGCCAGCGACGCGTTGCGGCGCGTGCTCGGGGTGCTCTGGCTATCGGCAGTGGTGTTCAGGTCGGTCACGGACCGAGCCTATCCCGAGATAGACAGCGATTTGAGTCGGGTTTCAGACGGTGCAAAGGCACCCACCGAGGCTAGACTTCACACGCTCAATGGGCGCCCCGTCATGACGGGCCTACGCGTCCGGTCCACCTCACCCTCCCCAAGGACGCCGTGACTGCTCTAGAGCCCCGACTGGATCTCGTATCGACGGGGTCAGGCCGCCCGGACCGGGGCCCCACCGTGACCGCGGCCAGGACCCGGGTCAGCGACTATGTCGCGCTGACCAAGCCGCGGATCATCGAGCTGCTCCTGGTCACCACGTTCCCCACGATGTTCCTGGCCCAGCGCGGGCTGCCTTCGCTGTGGCTGATCGTAGCGACGCTGGTGGGCGGCACCCTCTCGGCGGCGTCGGCAAACGTGCTGAACTGCTATCTGGACCGCGATATCGACAAGGTCATGCACCGGACCGAGAAGCGTCCGCTGGTCACCGGCGCGATCTCCCCGGCGGCAGCGGTGCGGTTTGGTGCGGTGCTGTGCGTCGCGTCGACCCTGTGGCTGGGGCTGCTGGTCAACTGGCTCTCAGCCGAGCTGTCGCTGGCCGCGATCCTGCTGTACGTCGGCTTCTACACGATCCTGCTCAAGCGCCGCACCTCGCAGAACATCGTCTGGGGCGGTGTCGCCGGTTGTATGCCGGTGCTCATCGGCTGGTCCGCTGTCACCGACTCCCTCGCCTGGCCGGCCCTGGTCCTGTTCCTGATCGTCTTCTTCTGGACCCCGCCGCACTACTGGCCGCTGTCGATGCGTTTCAAGGACGAGTACGCGGCCGCCGGGGTGCCGATGCTGCCGGTGGTGGCCAAGGACTCGGTGGTGGCCCGTCAGGTCGTGATCTACAGCTATCACACCGTGCTGACCTCGCTGGTGCTGATCCCGATCGCCTCGATGGGCTGGATCTATCTCGTGGTGTCCGTGGTGTCCGGCGCGGTGTTCCTGCTCGAGGCGCACCGGCTCCTGCGCCGGGCCAAGGCCCCGGAGAACGTGACCACCGCTTCAATCAACCCGATGCGGTTGTTCCACTACTCGATCAGCTATCTGACGCTCGTGTTCGTCGCAGTCGCCGTCGACTCACTGCTGCATCTCGCAATCTGAGACCGTGCCGGCCGAGACTGTGCCGGTCAAGTCAGTGTCGGCTAAGTCTGTGCCGGCAGGGATCCAGCCAGCCGGGCGCGGTGCCAGAGGTTGCTGCTGATCAGCCGGATCATGCCGATGAACAGGACGGCGGCGGCGATCAGGAGCAGCTGACTGACCACCACCACGGCCAGCTTTCCCTCGATCTGGGCAAGGCTCGAGCCATCCGTGATCATCCGGCCCGAGACCCTTGCCAGCACGTTCCCGGTCAGGAAGCAGAGCCACCACCACCTGAAGCTGTTCGGGCACCGCGCCCGCGCACCGGGCCGATCCGGCGCCGGTGCGCCGGCCGTGGCGAGGTAGAGGTCCCGGAGCAGCTGGTAGGGCCGCCACACGCTGACAACGGGCACGAGCCAGCCGCCGATGGTCCACCAGCGCTGGTAGGTCAGCAGGGCGGGGTCGGCCTCGCGGCTGCCGTAGGCCTGGTACAGCCAGATCAGGGTGGCCACGGCGGCGCCGAGCATCACCAGCAGCCACAGCGTGGAGAGCAAGCTGTCCACCCTGTCGAAGTTCGCACCATCGGAGGCGATGATGCGTGACGGATCGGTCCTCCAGCCATTGAGCATCCACACGCCGTAGAGGTTCAGCAGCGCCCTGAGCAGGCTGACCGCGGCGCAGGCTGCCAGCAGGAAGGTCAGCGATCGGCCCAGCTGCCGGTGGTCGGCCCCCAGCGGCAGCCGTGGCGCAACCAGTGGTGGTGCGGTCCAGGGCGCTGGTGCCCAGCGGGGCCCGGTTGGAGGCGGCATGGTCTGGAAAGGCGCCGCCGGTGGGTGGAACACCGGGCGGTACGCCGGGTCCAGGGCGTCAACCGGCTCGCTCACTGTGTCGCGCCGCGACTCCGCAGGCTCAGCACGCCGTAGGTGAGCGCGACCGCCAGGAGGCTTGCCCCGAGCATGTGGACCAGGACCAGCACCTCGGGCAGGCCGGTGAGGTACTGCGTGTAGCCGACCAGTCCCTGAAGCACGGTGATCCCGAAGACCGAGTGCCAGACCCGCCGGGGTCGCGGGTTCTTCGCGGTCAGCTGCACGGCCAGCAGGACGGCCACCACGAGCCCCACGAAGAGCATCACGGAGTCGGCGTGCAGCCACGAGATCGTCCGCGGGTCGAGCCCGAAGCGTGGCGTGCTGGCGTCACCGGAGTGCGGGCCGGACCCGGTGACCACCGTGCCGAGAGTCAGGACCAGGGCGCCCAGCGCCGCGACGACCCACGCCACGGTGCGAATCTCGGGTCGGACAAGGGCAGCCGGTGGCCCGTCCCCCTCGCTGGCGCGATACAGCAGGTAGGCCGAGAAGGAGACCAGGATCATCGAGGCAAGAAAGTGGGAAGCCACCAGGGCGGGGTGCAGGCCGGTCAGCACGGTGATGCCGCCCAGCACCGCCTGCAGCAGGACCCCGGCCAGCGGCAGTACCGAGATCCGGAGCAGGCCGCGCCGTCCCGGGGCCCAACGCCAGATCGCGACGATGACCAGCACCGCGGCAATGCCGACCACGCTGGTCAGGGTGCGGTTGCCGAACTCGATGAGCTTGTGGAATCCCTGTGCCTGGCGGGCCACCGGGATGAACGACCCGGGAACGCACTGTGGCCAGGTCGGGCAGCCGAGGCCGGAACCACTCAGCCGGACCAGCCCGCCGGTCACCACGATGCCGATCTCCAGGATCAGGTTGACCAGCAGGACACGGCGCAGCCAGGGGCTGACGGTCTGCGAAGGCCCCGGGACGTGTGTCAGCAGCGGCTGTGTCATCGGTGGCTCTTCGTCATCTTCGTCATCTGTGTCATCTGTGTCATCTGCGTCACCCGTGTCACCCGTGTCATCAGTCGCTCCAGCGGAAGGTTCGTGAGGCCAGCACTGTTGCCACCGCACCCCACACGGCAAGCACCAGCAGGGGTATCGCGGCCAGTCGCCCGCCGATGAAGGCCGTCCGTAACCCGTCCGCCAAGGCGCCCGAGGGAAGGAGGGCAGCGACGTGGGAGAGGCCGGCGGGCATCTGGGACGGCGGGATGATGACGCCGCCAAGGCCTAGCAGAGTGACCCAGATCAGGTTGGCCAGCGCGAGCACTCCTTCGGCGCGCAAGGTGCCGGCCAGCAGCAGCGCGAGGGCGACGAAGGCCCAGCTGCCGATCAGCGCCAGCAGGGCTGCTGGCAGCAGCCCGACCCACCGGGGCGCCCATCCCAGGGCCAGGCCCAGGGCGCCGATCACGACGAACTGCAGGAGCTCGATGGTCAGCACTGCCAGCGCTTTTGCGACGAGCAGCCCGTTGCGGCCCAGGGGGCTCACACCGAGCAGGCGCAGCACCCCATACCGGCGGTCGAAGGCGGTGGAGATCGCCTGCCCGGTGAAGGCGGTGGAGATCACGGCCAGCGCCAGCACCCCCGGGACAGCAATGTCGATTCGTCGTCCCGGCCCCAGCGAGGGGGTCTGGCTGAGGGCCAGGCCGATCAGGGCCATCGCCGGAAGCACCAGGGCGACCAGCAGCTGCTCGCCGTTGCGCAGGAGGTTGCCGGTCTCGAAACGCGTCTGTGCCAGGACCCGTTCGCGGGCCGGAGCCGCGGTGGTCACCGGCTGGCCTCACGCGTCAGCGAGAAGTAGAGGTCCTCGAGCGTGCGTTCGCCGGTGAGCCCGGCGATGCTGCCCTGGGTGGCCACCCGGCCGCGGTGGACGATGACGATGTGGTCGGCCAGCCGCTCCGCCTCCTCGAAGGAGTGGGTGGTCACGATGACGGCACAGCCGGTGTCACGGGTCTCTCGCAGCAGGTCCCAGGCGTCCAGCCGGGCGTGCGGGTCCAGGCCGGCGGTCGGCTCGTCGAGGAAGGCGACCTCGGGGCTGCCCACCAGGGCCGCGGCGAGAGCGACTCGCTGTTTCTGGCCGCCGGACAACCGGCGGACCGTCGTGCCGCTGAAGCCATCGATGCCGAGCCTGGCCACCAGGGCGTCGACGTCGGCGGGGGACTGGTGGAGGGAGGCCAGGTGGCGCAGCAGCCGCACCGGAGTGCTGGCGTTGGGCAGCCCGCCGTCCTGCAGCATGACCCCCACGGAGGCGCGGTGGTCGGGGCCGGCCCGCCAGGGATCGGTGCCCAGGACCCTGACCTCGCCCGAGTCCGGGTGCTGCAGGCCCTCCGCGCACTCGATGGTTGTCGTCTTGCCGGCGCCGTTGGGCCCCAGGACCGCGGTCACCTGGCCAGAATGGGCAGCCCACGACATGCCGGTCAGGGCGGTGGTGGCGCCGAATCGCTTGGTGAGATCGCGCACAGTCACGGCCTCGGTCACCCCAGGAGTCTAGGTCTATCGTTCCGGGTGCGCTGAGCGACCTGAAAAGTCAGCCCCGATGTGAGTTAGGTAACCCTTACTAGCCATCCGGGGTCGAATTAGGTCACACTAGCGTTGTGTTTATCACCGACGACACCGTCTCCGAGCGTGCAGAGGGCCAGAACCCGCCCCCCCACGTTCTTGAGGCACGCACCCGAGACCGGGTCCGTCAGACGATCTCGGAGGATGGCCCGCTCACCGCGAGCGCTATCGCCGCCCAGCTGGGGCTGACCGCTGCCGCGGTCCGTCGCCACCTCGACCGGCTCGTGGAGACCGGCAACATCGAGGAGCACGAGTCCTCCAGTGCGTCCGGTCGCGGACGTGGGCGCCCTGCCCGCGCCTACGTGCTGTCCGAAGCCGGGCACATCGGCATGGACAGCGACTACGACGACGTGGCCACCTCGGCGCTGCGCTTCCTGGCCCAGCATGCCGGCCCGGAGGCCGTCGGTGACTTCGCCCGCGAGCGGATCGCCGATCTCGAACGGCGCTTTGCCGAGCTGCTCGCCGGAGCAGGCGACGACGTGGCCGCCCGCGCAGAGGTGCTGGCCGCGGCGCTGAGCGTCGAGGGGTTCGCCGCCTCCACCCGTCCCGTGAGAGAAGGCACGCCGTTGGCCGGCGTACAGCTGTGCCAGGGACATTGCCCGGTTCAGCACGTCGCCGCCGAGTTCCCCCAGTTCTGTGACGCCGAGACAGATGCGTTCTCGCGCCTGCTCGGAGTCCATGTCCAACGCCTGGCAACCCTTGCCCACGGCGAGCACGTCTGCACCACGTTCATCCCCCTGAGTGCCGTCCCGGTCAAGGAACTGACCGGGACGACCGCTTCTGATGAAAGGCCCGCCTCATGAGCATTGACGAACTGAGCAAGGTTGAGGAGCTCAACCCGGGGCTGAAGGGCCTCGGGACCTACGAGTACGGCTGGTCCGACAGCGACGCCGCCGGGATCTCGGCTCGTCGTGGCCTGAACGAAGAGGTTGTCCGCGACATCTCGGGCCGCAAGAGCGAGCCCCAGTGGATGCTGGACCTGCGGCTGAAGGGCCTGAAGCTCTTCGGCAAGAAGCCCATGCCCAGCTGGGGTTCCGACCTGACCGGCATCGACTTCCAGAACATCAAGTACTTCGTGAAGTCCACCGAGAAACAGGCGACCAGCTGGGAAGAGCTGCCCGAGGACATCCGGAACACCTATGACCGTCTGGGCATCCCCGAGGCCGAGAAGCAGCGTCTGGTCGGCGGCGTCGCGGCGCAGTATGAGTCGGAGGTCGTCTACCACCAGATCCGTGAGGACCTCGAGGAGCAAGGCGTCATCTTCGTCGACACCGACACCGGGCTTCGCGAGCACGAGGACCTGTTCCGGGAGTACTTCACCTCGGTGATCCCGGTCGGCGACAACAAGTTCGCCGCGCTCAACACCTCGGTCTGGTCCGGCGGCTCCTTCATCTACGTGCCGCCCGGCGTCAAGGTCGACATCCCGCTGCAGGCCTACTTCCGGATCAACACCGAGAACATGGGCCAGTTCGAGCGGACCCTGATCATCGCTGACGAGGGCTCGTACGTGCACTACGTCGAGGGCTGTACGGCACCGATCTACAAGTCGGACTCGCTGCACTCCGCGGTGGTAGAGATCATCGTGAAGAAGAACGCGCGCTGCCGGTACACGACGATCCAGAACTGGTCGAACAACGTCTACAACCTGGTCACGAAGCGGGCGATCGCCGAAGAGGGCG
>JBBRZQ010000195.1:0-6891 GCA_038236535.1 Actinomycetales bacterium | reverse complement strand
TCCAGAAGCCCAAGGGAACGGGCCGTTGGTACGTCGTGATCGATCTCGACCGCGATCCGGGTACCGGAGCACGGCGTCGCAAGTGGCACTCGGGGTTTGGCTCCAAGCGCGAGGCGGAGCGCGGACTTGCGAAGATGCTCGCTGCGCGAGACGAGGGGATCTACGTCCAGCCCCGGAGGCTCACGCTTGGGAACTTCCTGAGCGAGCAATGGCTCCCAGCCATCGAGTCGACAGTTCGACCCACAACCTTTCACGGCTACAGCAGGCACGTTGCGCTGTACGTCAATCCGCGCTTGGGCGCTGAGCAACTCCAACGACTCACCCCGGACCAACTCAGTCAGTTCTACCGTGAGCTTCAGCGCGCCGGCGGCCAGGACGGCAAGCCGCTCTCGCCGAACACGGTCCGACGAGTGCACGCCACCGTGCACCGGGCCCTCCGCGACGCCACCCGATGGGGTCACCTGCAGCGCAATCCCGCATCCGCCGCCGTGAAACCGAAACCCCCGTCCGTTGGAGCGCGCGAGGTTACGACGTGGTCGGCTGCAGAGGTCCGCACGTTCCTGAACACCGTCTCGAACGACAGGCTCTTCGCTTTGTGGCGACTGGCTGCGATGACTGGAATGCGGAGGGGCGAGCTCGTGGGTCTGCGATGGTCAGACGTCAACGTTGACGCCAGCAGACTCGCGGTGCGGCAGACCGTCACCGGTATCGGGTCTCGTGTGGCGTTCGGAGAACCGAAGACGAGGCGTGGCAAACGTAGTGTCGCGCTTGATCGTGAGACCGTCCTCGCGCTGTCGGCCTGGAGGGCTTCTCAAGAGGCAGAACGGGCTTTGTGGGGTCGCGCGTGGAAAGCGACGGGGCTGGTATTCACCAGGGAGAACGGTGCTCTCGTCCATCCCGATCTGCTGACTACGTGGTTCAAAGTGCGCGCCAAGCAGGCTGGGGTGACACCCATCCGGCTCCACGATCTACGGCACACGCATGCGAGCCTTGCTCTCCAAGCTGGCATCCCCGCCAAGGTCATCAGCGAGCGTCTTGGCCACGCTACCGTCGCGTTCACCCTCGATGTCTACTCACACGTCGTGCCTGGCATGCAGGAGGACGCCGCGGACCGGATAGCCGCCTTGATGGAGTGACCTTCCAACGCGCGTCGGTGCGATCCAGACCAGATCCAGACCAGTCAAGGCAGCATGAGCAACCCCAACTTGGGATCCGGGTCAATGGAGTGCTTCCAGGTGTGGACTGAATCGCACCACCAAGTCGACAAGGGCAGCCTTGCCCTTTTCCGCCGTCGCCAATGAAGGGCGTCCTATCACGCCCGTCCGTGAATAGCCCCGCACACCTTGGGTCAGGAATAAGGGTCTGCTAGTAGCAATGTGGTCCGCCACATCGAATCCGGACCGGACCAAGGAAGGCTCAGCGTGTAACAGAAGCGATGTCTCGAGCTCGCCCGCGTGCATGTCGTCATGTCCGTTGCCCTCCATACCGGCTGCCGAACGAGCGGCGTCCCAGTCCGAACGGGAAGGGAACAGAGCCATTCGCGGCTCGCGCTCGTTGGCTTCCTGAACGACGTTGCTCAGCACATAGTTGCCGCCGTGACCATTGACGACCGCCAGCTTTGCAACTCCGGCGCGCCGCAACGAGTCCGCGATGTCGTTAACGACGTCATAGAGGGTGGACGCCCGGATGCTTACGGTCGCACCAAGCGCGGCGTGTTCATGCGAGCAACCAAAAGTCAGGGGTGGAAGGAGGAACAAGTTGTATGTTGCGCTGATCTCCCGCGCGATGAGATTGGCGATGAACGTGTCCGTGGAGACCGGGAGGTGGTCGCCATGCTGTTCAAGACTCCCGACTGGCAGAACAGCCACTCGGTAGTTCGCTTCACGTATTTCACTCGCAGTAGCGGAGGGAAGGAGGTTCAACGGGCCTCCTCAGCGCAGGGCGGCGATGGCGTTGGTCACCTCGCCCACACTATCGATCCTCCGCCAACCCGACAGTCTCCGACCCACATCGCGGATCTCGGTCCGTAGCCGCTGGGAGGAAGTTCCACGGGCAACTACCACCGCGCGCAGCAGTGCGCCGGCGCTCTCGTCCACCTCCCTCAGCTCCAGGAGGGCGGACGACAGCCGTGCCAGACAGTGGCCCCGATCCCGCTCGAGCTCATCCGGCCATCCGTCAAGGGCCTGCCGGAGGACGGCTTCGGCCCTTTGCGGTTGACCGATCTGAACCAGGCACCGGCCGGCCTCGGAACCGATGAACGACGGGCTGACGTACGCGGCGCGGGCATCGACAACGTCAATGCAACCCACCGCATCACGCGCGGCATCCAAGGCACCCACGCAGCTTCTTGACTCCCCAGCCATCGCGTGACCCAACGCCTGCTGCCGAAGTGCGACGGCTCTCAGCTGGGGCGTCAGCAAGGCCACCTGGCGCAGGGCGGCATCGGCAAGACCGATCGCCCGAGCAGGCTCCCCAACGTCGATCGCCAGGTTGCTCTTCCTCATAAGTACGTACGAGAGCTGGTCGGCGTCGCCGAGTTCCTGCGCATAGTCCAGTGCGCGATCCGACCAGCGCTGGGCCACCTCAAGGTCCCCAGCGTCCTGGCGTAGCCAGCCACACAGCTCGGCGTACCGGCTACCCAGAGCGAGGACGTCGTTGCGAAGCGGTCCGCTAGTCCGACCAGCGAGGGTCGACAACAGGTTGGCCTCCGACTCGGCGACCGCCAGCACGGCGGCCGCTCCAAGCTGATTGTCGGTCTTCGCCAACTCGTCGAAGGTGCGTCCGAGGTGCGCGATCAGAGCCGCTGAGACCTCCGGTAGGGGCATCGCGACACCCGAGATCATCAACCGGTTCGAGCACCCCAGCCCTAACGCGCCTTCGTCTGTGTGGAAGACCGCGCACAGATAGCGGCGGTACGTCTCGTCTGGCTGGGCGTGGCCATTCTCCCAGCGGCTCAACATGATCCGCATGCTCTCGTGTGCGGGGAGCTTCAGTCCCTCGGCCGCCGCCACGCGCGACAGGGCGTGGATCAACTGGGCTTGCGACCAGCCCCGCGCCGTGCGTTCCGTCCGTAGTCGCGTCACGCTCAGCCCCCCCTCTCGTCCGTTGTCCGTCTTGACCCTTTGGTCCTCAAGAGTGCCACCTCGGTCGGACACAACGGCGGCCGTAACTGGGGTGCCGTTACGAGGCGTCACCTTCCGAAGGTCCTTTCGCTCAAGTTGAGTGAGGTCCGGATCGACAGCACAGGTTCGACTTGAGCCAGATCCGTCCGCAACGCAATCCCCAGTACCCGGGAGAACCGATGAGTGACAAGACAGACAAGGGACCCACCCCGAGCCAGGCGACCTCCGACCAGGACGATTTGGTCCGGGCGCTCACCGTCGAGCGATTCACCAGGTGGAAGCCCTCACCTTCGACCAATGACCAGACCGAGATGGTGGCTTGCCCTGCCGTGCGAGATGGGCTCCCGTTTCAGCCCATCCTCAGGTCTGTCCGTGCGCGGAAGTACCGTCGGTTCACCGCCACCTCCGGGACGATGTCATGACCGGTGCCAGCCTCAAGATGACGGTCGAGAAGGCGCAGCACTTGCCGCCGGTGGTCGACGTTCCGACCGCCGCAGCGATGCTCGGCATCGGCCGAACTGCCGCCTATGAGCTCATCCGCATGGGCAAGTGGCCCACGCCCGTTCTGCGGCTCGGCAAGCTGATCCGCATCCCCAGCGCCCCCCTTCTCGAGCTGATCCAGGTGGAGCGGTGAACCACGGCTGCGTTTCCCTACGCGCAACACGTGCCACGCCACCCGACCCGTGCAGACGCTGACGTCTGGACAGCCGTTTCCGTCCAGTTCCGCTGCATTTCCTGACGCATCCCTGACGCGCTGCGCCCTGTGGGCGACGGCGGTCGGTTCAGTGCTGCCTACCTGCGCCCGTCCAACACCGAGAGGTCAGCTGATGACTTCGGACCCCCAGCTTCCAGTTCCCACCGACGACCCTGACGACGCGACTCTCGTCGTGGAGGAGCCCCGCTTCGCGATCGTCGCGGAGTGGGTCATCGACGCCGCTGTCTCCGACGCGGCGTTCCGGCTCTACTGCCTGCTGCTGCGTTACGGCAACGGCTCGGGGACGCGTATGTCGTCCCGGCCCACCCTCGCGCGGCGGCTGCGGCGCTCGGTCGATGCCGTCGACCGTGCCATGCGGCAGCTCTCCGACGCCGGCATCGTGCGGATCGAGCACCGCCGATCCGGTGAGCAGTTCTTCTCCAACCGCTACCACGTTCGCACCTCGGCGCCAGCCCCCTCGGCCCCGGACGGGGGTGGCCGCGTTTCTGCGGCTACCCCCGGCACGGCCGCGGAGGGTGGCCGCGTTTCTGCGGCTACCCCCGTGACGGCCGTGGAGGGTGGCCACCTTTGTGCGGCTACCCCTGGCCGCACATCTGCGGCGAGGGTGGCCGCAGATGTGCGGCCTGACCGAGAGATCTTTACCGAGAGAACACCACCCCCTCCCCCCTCCCCCGACCCGACACCCGGAGTCGGGGCGCCGACTCCTCCGACGCCTGTGGAGGTGGCCGACCAGGAGCTCCTCGCCCGCTGCGGCATCACCGACCTGCCCGCCCTCGCGCAGCGGTGCGCCGCCAGCCGGCGGGCCCTCGGCAGGCCCACCGCCCGGTGGACGGCCCGCTGCCTGATGGTCGTCATCCGCCTGGCCGTGGTCGGGAAGGGCTGGCCACCCGCCGCGGTCGGCGACGCGCTCCTCGTCGTGGCCCACGACCCGGAGACCCGCTCTCCGGCGCGGGTTGTCGAGGCCGGCCCGTGGTGGGACGCCGCGATCGTCGACGCCGACCTGGTCCTCGACGCGCGGGAGCTCGCGGACCTGGAGTGGCGCCTGTCGGAGACGGGCGGTCTGCGGCCGCTGCTGCAGGCCCGGGCCCGGACGGAGCTGGCGCAGGAGGGTCTGCCGCGCACCCGCGCGACCGTCGCCCAGCGGGCCTGCCTCATCCTCGAGCGCCACGAAGCCGGCGACCCCACCCGCCAAACACACGCCCGCGCACTAGCAGAGGCCGGGACGCACCCGCTCTCCCACCACGACACACCCGAAGGGATTACCCGATGAGCACCATCGACCTGCTCGCCACCGTCCACCAGTCCATCCACGCCGCCGCCGACCTCGTGCGCGACGTGGTCCCCAACCCGCCGGCCAAGGCCCCGGACGGCGCCGCCGCGCCGGTCGCCTCGGTGATCAGCTTCCTCAAGTGGGGCGTGCTCGTCGTCATCTTCATGTCCGCCCTCGCCGGGGTCGGAGCCCTCGCCGGGGGGCGGGTCTTCGGCAACCACGGCGCCAGCAAGGTCGGCGTCTCGATGCTCGTCACCGCCGTCGGCGCGCTCGTCGTTTACGTCAGCCTCTACGCCTTCCTGACCGGCTTCGGGGCGGCGTGAGCCATGATGACCACGACACTGACCCGCTCCTCCCGGGGAAGGGCCTGGCTGACCTTGGCCGCCCTGTTCATCCTCGGCGCCTCCCTCGCCTGCGGGCTGGTGATCTTCCTCTGGTCCGTCGCCGCCCACACCGGACCCAGCCACCCGGCCGACATCCCGTCACAGACCGTGTCGCCGACCCCGACCGTGACCGGCACCCGCGCGACGGTGGTGGCTGGTCCGCCGACCCCCGGACCCGACTCCGGTGAGGCCGTCACGGCGGCGCAGGACGAGCTCGCGGACCGGCCCATGGCGTCCGTCTCGCCGGCCGCGGCCCAGCCCCAACCCCTCGCGCTTACCCCGGCCGCTGGCGGGATCGTCGTGCCCGGCGCGATTGACCCGGCCGCCGGGCTGCCCCGGGGCTTCTCGAGGACCCCGCAGGGCGCGGTCGCGCAGCTCGCCGCGATCGACGCGGCGGCGTTCAGGGACGTCAACCCCGCCACCGTCGCCGACGTCCACCACCGGGTCACCCGGCCCGGCGCGGTACCGCTGTCCGAGTGGAGCCCGAACGTCGCCGTCACCGCGATCCTGCGCGCCGTCGGAAAACCCGACGGCAACACAGTGCTGACCTCGACGTGGACCCTGACCCACGCCCAGGTCAAGGGCGTCCTCGACCGGGGCGACTTCGTCCTGGCCTGTGTCCTGGGCGAGCTCGACGCCACCTACCACTCCACCGCCCGCGCCGGCGTCGGCGACTGCCAGCGGATGCTCTGGGCAGACGGGCACTGGTGGATCGGGCCCGGCGGCCAGCCCGCGTTCGCGCCCTCGACCTGGCCCGGCAGCGCCGACTGCGTCGCCGCCGGCTGGCAGGAGGCCCACCATGCCTGACCTCCCCACCCTGACTGACCTGTCGGACCTGTCGGACCTGTCGGACCTGACCACCGTGCCTGAGTTGGCTGCGCTGCCTGGGATCCCGAACCCGCTCGACCTGCTCGGGCAGGACCTCGGCGCCCGGATCGGCGCCCTCGCCGCGTCGGCGTTCGACGCGGCGATGAAGTCCCTGTGGGACTTCGCCCTGTCCCTGCTGACGGGCGTCCTGGGCGTCATCGACCACCTGACCACCCCGAACCTCGACCCCCGCACCGGCCCCCTCGCCTCGGTCCTGCCCGCCACCTTGTGGGTCGGCGCGGTCCTGCTCGTCGCGCTCAGCCTCATCCAGATCGGCAAGGCCGCACTATCCGGCGGCGCCGGCCTCGGCCACCTGTTCACCGGCATCGCCCAGTACCTCATCGTCTCCGCGACCGCCCTCGGCGTCCTGACCACCCTCGTGACCGCCGCCAACGCTGCCGCCCTCGGCATCCTCTCCTCCGGCCTGCACGCCGGCTCCTGGCAGGCCATCAGCCTCACCAACACCGCCTGGCAGAACGGCGTCGCCGGGGTCTCCGGCGTCGGTCTCGGCCTGATCGCGCTGCTCGGGGTCCT
>JBBRZQ010000194.1:0-6983 GCA_038236535.1 Actinomycetales bacterium | reverse complement strand
GGAAGAACGGCCCCAGGTCGGCGTTGTTCACCGCGACCACCGACTCGCTCAGCCCGGTCAGGCACGCGGTCGCCGCGCACACCGCCGCGCGTCCCGCCTCGATCTCCGCCGTCCCTGACATGCTCCAAACCTAGCCGTCACCACCGACAACCCCCTCACCCCGAAACTACGAAACGCGTTGGGAAGGCTGAGAGTTCGCACAACCCTGGAGTGGTTCTTCCGGCCGGCAGGTGTGCCGCGGTCAGGCAGGGACCCGGCCCGGAGACATCTCGCTGCTGCGCTCGGCTCGGGCGGGGATCAGTGCGGGTCGGGTCCGGTCAGGACCACCACCGACCGGGACGCCACGACGCGCTGCAGGGAAGCCAGAGGTACCGCGTTGGCGGGGTCGACGATGTCCTGGTCCTTGGGCAGGCTGGTGTCGATCACCTGTCTCCAGGGGCCCTGTGATCCGGCCGGTGTCGCGGACAGGTCGAACGTGAGCGGCTCCTGGTAGGCGTTGACCAGGACGCACAGGTCGGGTTCACCCACCCCGGAGCCGCGCAGGAGCCAGCCGACCGAGTGGGACCAGGGCGCCAGGTCCACCGGCCCATTCACCCCGAACCAGGAGATGTCCTGGCGCCAGTAGTGGCTTCGGGCGATCGAGCGGTGGCTCTTGCGGAAGGCGATCAGGGTGGACCAGAAGCGGAACAGCTCCGCATTGCTCGTCAGCTGGTCCCAGTCGAGCCAGGTCGTCTCGTTGTCCTGGTTGTAGGGGTTGTTGTTGCCCCCCTGGGTGTTGCCGAACTCGTCGCCGGCCACCAGCATCGGCGTCCCGCCGCTGAGCATGAGCAGGGCCGCGAAGTTCTTGATCTGCTGATGGCGCAGCTGCAGCACAGCAGCAGGCACCTGGTCGTCGCCCTCCCAGCCGCAGTTCCAGCTGAGGTTGTCGTTGGAGCCGTCGGTGTTGTGGTGCCCGTTCGCGTCGTTGTGCTTGTCGTTGTAGCTGACCAGGTCGTACAGGCAGAAGCCGTCGTGCGCGGTGACGAAGTTGACGCTCTGGTAGGGCCGGTAGACGTCGCCCGGGCCGTCGGGGAACAGGTCGCTGCTGCCGTAGACCCGGGTCATCAGGGAAGCGACCTTGGCCTCGTCCCCCTTGACGAAGGAGCGCACATCATCGCGATACCGGCCATTCCACTGACGCCACATCAGGCCCGGGAATCCCGTACCGAGCAGGTAGGCGCCCAGGTCCCAGGCCTCGGCGACCACGGTGACGTCGAGGTCCGCGGCCAGGACGCTGATCTCTGCGATGAGGGGTGGCAGCGCCTCCACCTCGCCCTGCAGGCCGCGCGCCAGGATCGAGGCCAGGTCGAAGCGGAAGCCGTCCACGCCCATCTCGGTGGCCCAGTAGCGCAGGCTCTTGGTGATCAGCGTGCGGACCGTGGGGTGGGCGGCCCGGGTGGTGTTGCCGCAGCCCGAGTCGTTGTCATACCCGCCGCCCGGCTCGATGACGTAGGAAGTGACGTTGTCGATCCCGCGCAGCGAGTAGGTCGGACCGCTCTGGTCACCCTCGGCGGTGTGGTTGTAGACCACGTCGAGCCAGACCTCGATGCCTGCCTCGTGCATCGCGCGGACCATCTGCCGGAACTCGGTGACCGCGTCGTTGATGGCGTACTCGCCGTGCGGGGCGAAGAAGCTCATCGTCATGTACCCCCAGTAGTTGCCCTCCTGGGGGTCGTACTGGTGCACCGGCAGCAGCTCGACGACGGTGACGCCGAGCTGTTTGAGGTAGGGGATCTTGTCGATCAGGCCGAGGAAGGTGCCACGGTGCTTGTCCGGGACGCCGGAGCTCGCGGACTTCGTGAAGCCCCGCACGTGCACCTCGTAGATGACGGTGTCTCCCGCGTGACGTGGCGGCGCGGCGGTGCCCCAGTCGAAGGCGTCGTGCTCCTGGGTCGGCAGGACCGCGAGGGCGGCCTTGCCGTCGTTCGGCACCCCCACCTGCGAGGCCGCCTCCCGCGAGAACTCGGGCGGGAAGAAGAGGCGTTTTGCCAGCGGATCGGTCAGCACCTTGCTGACGTCGAAGAGCTGGCCGGCTGACGGGTCGCGGGGCCCGTCAACGCGCCAGCCGTAGTAGGCGGCCGCCGGCACGGTAGCCCTGGCTACCATCACGTGCCAGATCCGGCCCGACTTGTGGACCAGGGGATCCAGGGTCACACTGCTCAGCGGCGTGACGTGGTCGGCCGCCGAATACAGCAGCAGGGTCGCCTCGGTCGCGTGCTCGGAGTAGAGCGAGAAGTTCCACGACTGAAGGCCCTCCAGCCAGCTGGCGCCCAGCCGGGTGGGCGCACCATCGCGTGCTTCCCATGCGTTGACAGGGGCGGGCCCCTGAGCGGTGGTCACCGCAGGAGTCTTCTCTCACCTGCCGGTGCGAGGCAAGAGTGGCCGCCGGTTTTCTCAGACAGGGTTGTGGTCGCTCTTATGTCCCGCTCAGAAACGGCCAGCACGGTTGAGACATGACGACACAGACACTCACCAGAACATCGGCCGATCCTCAGCAGGCCACGGACTACGCCGTCCAGACCACGGGCCTTCAGAAGGCCTATGGCGGCACGGTGGTGGTTGACGACCTTGGCATCAACCTGCCCTCAGGGGTGGTGTCGGGTTTTGTCGGCCCCAACGGCGCCGGCAAGACCACGACGATCCGGATGCTGCTCGGGCTGGTCCGCCCGACGGCCGGCTCGGGGCTGGTCCTGGGGGAGTCGATCAGCGACCCCACCCGGTACCTGCGCCAGGTGGGCGCGTTGATCGAGGGCCCGGCCTTCACCCCGTCGCTGTCCGGCGCGAACAACCTGCGGGTGCTCGCCCGGGTGGGTCGCCTGTCAACCGGCCGGGTCGGCGAGGTGCTCGAGCGGGTCGGCCTTGGAGACCGCGGTGACGACCCCTTCAAGTCCTACTCCCTGGGCATGAAGCAACGCCTGGGTATCGCGGCGGCCCTGCTGCCGGCGCCCCGGCTGCTCATCCTGGACGAGCCGACGAACGGGCTGGACCCGGCCGGGATCGTCCAGGTCCGGGACCTGATCACCTCCTTCCGTGACGAGGGGATGACCGTCTTCGTCTCGAGCCACCTGCTGGCCGAGATCGAGCAGGTGGCCGATCACCTGGTGATGATCCAGAAGGGCCGGCTGGTCTTCCAGGGACCTGTTCGCGAGCTCGTGGAGGCTCAGGTGCCCGAGCTGCTGGCGGCACCGGAGAAGCCTTCGGACATCGACCTGGTGGCTGACATCGCGGCGGCGCTCGGCTGGCCGGCGGACCTGGCCGATGGAGTCGTGCGGGTGCAGATGCCGGTGAACCTCGAGCCGGCCCAGCACGCCGAGCGGGCCACCGAGCTGAACCGCCGGGCACACGCCGTCGGGGTGACCCTGTCCCGCCTCGAGATCCGCAAGCCCACCCTGGAGCAGGCCTTCTTCACGGTGACCGGCACCAGCAGCGGCGACGTTCGCTGAGAGCGGCCGACGTTCACACCAAGCCGCGGCAGACCCGCCCACCCCCGCCTGACCACCAAACCTCTTCGACCAGCAACCCCGCCTGACCACCAAACCCGTCAACGCAGAACCCAGACACCTCCAGGAGCTGTCATGTACTCGTCCTTCCTCGCCTCGTGGACCAAGCTGCGCCGTCCCTCCCTGTTGTGGGGGACCTACGGCGCACTCGCGATCCTCTCGGCACTCATCACGACCCTGATCTTCGTCACCGCCGGCGAGCCTGCTGCTGCAGGCCCAGGCCCCGGTGGCCGTTCGGGCAGGGTCATCACCGTGGCCTCCCTGTCCCAGTCCAGCGGCCTGGTGTCGGGCCTGACCCAGGCGGTGATGCTGATCGGGATCGTCGCCCTGTGCGTCGCCGCCTCCCAGATGGCGGCCGAGTACACCCAGGGCACCCTGCGGAACCTGCTCATCCGACGGCCGCAGCGTCTACAACTGCTCGGCGGCACCTGGGGCGCACTGGTCACCTTCATGGCCGGTGCCTTCGCGGTGGCCGCCGTCGTGTCCGGGGTCACCGCGCTGATTGCCGCCCAGGCAAAGGGGATTGACACCTCAGCCTGGTTCACCGGTGATGGGCTGACCAGCTCGCTGCAGTCGATCGGCGAGGGCGCCCTGGCGGTAGCCGGCTACACGACGCTCGGCGCTGCCCTCGGCTCGATCCTGCGGGCGCCCGTACTGGCCGTCGCCGTGGCCATCGGCTGGCTGCTGCCGATCGAGGGCATCCTGGGCTCCGTCATCGACGGGGTGAACCGCTGGCTGCCCGGGTCCCTGCTGACCGCCATCGCCGGCGGAGGCACCACGACGGTCGCCCTCGGCGCGGCGCTGGTGACCGTGGCGGCATACCTCGCAGTGGCCATGGGAGTGGCCGGCGCCCTGTTCAGGCGCCGCGACGTCACTGCCTGACGACCATGTCTGCAGCGCGGGGCCGCCAGGCCGGTCATGATGGTCAGATGCTGGTGCTGATCGTCGAGGACGACCGTGAGGTGAGGGAGAGCCTGGAGCGCTGCCTCGGCTTCGAGGGGTACGACGTGGTCTCGGCCGTGGACGGCAAGGCAGGGCTGGTGGCGGCCGGGTCGAGCCAGCCGGACGCCGTCCTGCTCGACCTGCAGCTCCCGCGGATGGACGGCCTGGAGGTATGCCGCCGCCTGCGTGCCTCGGGCAACGGGGTGCCGATCCTCATGCTCACCGCCCGCGACGCCACCCGCGACCGGGTCAGCGGCCTGGATGCCGGGGCGGACGACTACCTGCCGAAGCCGTTCGCCCTCGAGGAGCTGCTGGCCAGGCTGCGGGCGCTGATCCGGCGTTCGGCGGCCACCTCGGCGGCGCAGGAGACCGTGGTCGTCGATGACCTGCGGCTCGTCATACCCAGCAGGGAGCTGACCCGCGACGGGCACCCGATCGAGCTGACCCGTACCGAGTTCGACCTGCTGGAGCTGCTGATGCTGCACCCCCGCCAGGTGCTGACCCGGACCCAGATCCTGCACGAGGTCTGGGGTTTCGACCATGACCCGGGCTCGAACACCCTCGAGGTGTACGTCGGCTACCTGCGCCGCAAGACCGAGGAGTATGGCGGCCCGCGGCTCATCCACACCGTGCGCGGTGTCGGCTACGTGCTGCGCCCGGCCGCCCGGGACGGTGCGGCCGGATGAGCCGTTCTGACGGCAGCCCGGGCCGGCGGTTCTCGCTGCGCCCGACGACCCTGGGCGGGCGGCTGGCGATGCTGACCGGGATCGCGGTGTTCGTGGCGATCACCCTGGCCGGTGGCGTGGCCTTCGGGGTCGCCTCGCGAGTGATCACCAGCGAGGTCGACGAGTCACTGACCGCCGGTTTCGCCAAGCTGCCGGCGGGCTCTGCCGTGGAACCTGCCCAGCTGTGCGCGACGGTCAAGAGCGCGTCGATCTCAGCCTCCACGTCGTTCCAGTTCGAGCTGCTCCAGCCGGATGGCTCGGTCTGCCGGGCGCCAGGCACCTCCGGCGTGGTCATCACCGGGGCAGACCGCGCGGCGGCCCGGGCAGGAACCGGGGGCGGCCTGCGAGATGGGGTGACCCTGGACGGCCATGAGCTGCGGGTGCGGGTCAACCCCCTTTCCGGTGGCTATGCGGTGGTGGCTGCCCGCAGCCTGGGCGCGACCCGGGAGATCCTGCACCGGCTGCGCGGCATCCTGTTCCTGCTGAGCATCGCCGGAGCCCTGACAGCCATCGGCTTCGGGCTGATCGTGGCCCGGGCCGGCCTGCGCCCGCTCGGCCGGCTCACCGCAGCCGTCGAGAACGTGGCCCGCACCCAGGACCTCGACGTCCAGATCGAGGTGCCGGCAGCAAGCCGGCGAGACGAGGTCACCCGGCTTGCCGGGGCCTTCAACGCGATGATCAGCGCGCTGGCCCAGGCCAGGACCCGGCAGGCCCAGCTGGTCGCCGACGCCGGTCACGAGCTGCGCACCCCGCTGACCAGCCTGCGGACCAACGTGGACCTCCTGGTGCGCAGCGAGAGCAGTGGCCGGGCCCTGCCCGCCGGACAGCGCGAAGCGCTGCTGTCGAGCCTGACCGCCCAGCTGGAGGAGATGTCCCAGCTGGTCCGCGAGCTTGTCATCCTGGCCCACGACGAGCCAGAGGTCGAGCGCTCGCCGCTGCGGCTGGACGCGGTGCTGGATACCGCCGTTCAGCGGGTCCGGCCTCGCTCCGCAGGACGGCAGATCGTCGTCGAGACCGAGGCGTGGGAGCTGACTGGTGATCCGGCCGCTCTCGAACGGGCCCTGGTCAACGTGCTCGACAACGCGGTCAAGTTCTCGCCGCCGGGCTCGACCGTCACGGCCTGCCTGGCCGGTGGGGTGGTCACCGTCACGGACGAGGGCCCGGGGGTGGCCGCCGCTGACCGGGACAAGGTCTTCGACCGTTTCTGGCGCGGCGACGATGCCCGCGGTATGCCGGGCAGCGGGCTCGGGATGGCGATCGTGGCGGACACCGTCGAGTCCCATGGCGGCACGGCGCGGGTGGGCGAGGCTCGCGGTGGCGGCGCGTTGGTGATCCTCTCCCTGCCAGGCCACCGGCCACTCGACGCCTGAGCGTTCCGCTGACGTTCCTGCCGACCCAGACGGGCAGTGTCCCAATGATCCTCTGGGCCGCCAGGGCGGCGGACCGGCTGGCCCGCGACGTGCGCACGTTCTGGCTGTGCCCGTTCAGCTTGCCTGGCTGCGTTGTTCACCCTTTGTGGATGAGGAAACTCCCGCCCGGGGAGATCAGGCTTTGAGTGCCCAAACGGAATCTTCGTCCCGCCTCTGAAGGAGTCATCATGTCCAGCAGTACGTCCAGGCAGTACACAGAAGACACTGAGGTCACCGGGTGGGTCGGCTGGATCGTCTTTGCCGGCACCATGATGATGATCCTCGGCGTGTTCCACATGTTCGAGGGCCTTATCGCTCTGTTCCGCCACACTCAGATCGCCTTCCCCACGTCCGGGCTCACCGTCCAG
>JBBRZQ010000193.1:0-6988 GCA_038236535.1 Actinomycetales bacterium | reverse complement strand
GGGTGGCCTTCTCGATGAGGTGCTCGCCGTTGGCCTGCCCGCCTTGTACCTGCTGCAGCTGCCTTTCGGTGAGGAGCTTCTCGATCTCAGCCTCGCCCATGGTCCACCGGCTCATCGGCCAGCGCCCTGCCCTGCCGGGGTCACGTCGACGACGTCGGACGCTTTGATCTGGACGATGAGCGGGTCTATGTCCTCGTCCCATTGCTGCGTGGTGCGAACGACGGGGTTGACCTGCATCCCGAGTCGGGCCTGGGCACGGTCTGCGGCGTCATAGACGTCTGCGCGTGCGACCTTCCCGACGACGAGCACGTCGACGTCGTTGGGTGGCGTCCCGGGGGTGCCGTTGTACCGCTCAGCCCAGGAGCCGTAGATCATCACCCGCTTGGCGCCGGGGATGGCGAACTCTTCCTCGACGATGGCTTGTGGTCCGAAGGTCATCTCGAGCAGCTGGGTGAGGTGGACTGTGGCGCGGTTGGAGGTGTTGGCCTGTAGGAGCCTGGCGCGCCCGAGGGGACGGTCGCGCAGGATGCCGGCGTCGACGAGGCGCCCGGCCTCTCGCTGCAACGTGGTCAGGGGGACCTGGAGTCGTTGGGCGAGGTCGGTCAGGGTGTACTCGTCGCTGGGGTGCATCAGGAGCCAGGCCAGCAGGGAGGCTTGGTGTTGGGATCGGAAGATCGGCATGAGCGCCGGCGCTGAACTACGCATAGATGGAATATATCACCCGGTTAACGGAAAATACAGGAGTGTCCGCTCTAGCCCTACGAGGCTCGCTGGCCAAGAGGATGCAACCCGGCACTGCACCGGGCATGCTGGATGGCATCAACTACGGGAGTGATTCGATGGCATCCAACGAACTGCCTAGGCAGTGGCTCGGTCGTGCTGCCGCTTGGTTCATGATCGCCGCCGGCACAATTGGGGCACTGGCCACTGTGTCTGCCGGGGCGACGGCTCACCATCCCCATGCCTGGTCCGCGGTCGTGGTGATCTTCGCGGCTCTGAGTCTCGCGGTTCTCGGGGAGGGACTGCGTCGACGCCTCAACTGGGAGTATCACCTGGCTTGGCGGGCTGCTTACCCCGACGAGGTGCGCCGTATCGAGGCGTCCTTGCCGACTGGTGCGATCGTGCTCCCGCGCCGGAGCTCACAAGGCTGGTGATCGGCCGGCCAGTCGTGCGCGGTTGCGACGCAGGTACTCCTCGAAGGTGATGCGTCCGGACAAGCGGTCGAGGAGATCGCGGACCTCGTGGTGTGGTGGTAGCGGGGCGGTGCGGCCCAGGGTCTGAGTGAGGCGCCGGCGGGTTTGGTCATCGACGCCGTCCAGGAGGTCGGGGTATGCCTCGTCCACGCTCATGACCGTCAATGTGTTTCCCCCAGGGTTGGCTTTGCTCTCCAGAGGAGAGTACGGCCCGCCCGATCAGTTGATGGGCTTTGCCCTGGTCTGGAGGCCCGTTCGGAGGAGGGGAGCGGGGGCGTTTCGGGGGAGTCCGTGCGGGGTCTCGGGTCAAAGGCATGCCCCTGCCGCGCGTTGAGCCGTCACACCGCTGAGCACGTTCGTACTGCGAAACTCACCTTCAGAGGTACTATTGCAGTAACAGGAGGAGATGGTGGGATGTCTGCAGCTCTCACGCTGGCTGACGTCGCGGCTGAGCAGTGGGGTCTGGTCACGACGGCGCAGGCGCGCGCGCTCGGGGTCTCGGCCCAAGGAGTGGCGCGTCTGACCAACCAGGGTTCGCTGGAGCGGATGACCCATGGCGTGTACCGGGTCTCTGGTGCACCTCCTGACCCGCTGGACGAGCTACGCGCTGCATGGCTCACGCTGGATCCTTCGCGGCGAGCTGCCCAGCGCGTCCGGGACGCTTCGCCGGCGGTGATCTCCCATCGATCTGCCGCGGGCCTGCACGGTCTGGGCGACCTCGAAGCCGACCTGCACGAATTCACGACCGGTGACCGCAAGCAGTCTCGCCGTCTCGACATCAGGCTCCATCGCGGCCACCTTGCCGCGGGGGAGTGGACTGTGGTCGACGGGCTGCCGGTCACCACGGTCGCACGGACCGTCGCGGACCTGGCGGCCGCCCGGGTTGACGGGGGTCACCTGGCCAGCGTCGTTCGTGACGCGCTGACCGTGAGGCAGGTGAGCGACCAGGTGCTCAGCGCGGCGCTGGCTCCTCACGCGCATCGCTACGGGGCCCCGGCCGGGGATGGCGAGGCCCTCCTGGCTCGGTTCATCCAAGAGTCCGGGGTGTCGGTGCCTCTTGGTCGGGCAGTTGAGCTGTCGGGCGTGGGGACCCTTGCGGCCTCTGCCGCGCAGCTGGTGGCTGCGTCCCCTGGAATGGTCCGGCTGCAGGAGCAGATGGCCGCGATCGCGAAGGAGATCGCGCCCGCGATGTCCTCTCCGGAGCTGGAGCGCAGCATGAGCCAGATCCGCGCCATGGCTGCGAAACAACTGGCGGACTCGGGCGCGTTCAAAGGCATCCAGGATCCCTCAGTGTTTGCGAACCTGGCCGAGATGTCCGGAGTCGCCGAGCAGATCCGCCAGCTCGTCGCCACGCCAGAGTTCCGGCGCTTCGTCGAGCAGCAGTACAAGGCGCAGCGGTGACGATCAACGGATCGCCCCAGTACGCCACTGCTGCCTCGTTCCGCCGCGCACTGGAGGACCGGCTCAAGGCCGAGGCGAAGTCCAGAGGTCGGTCCCTGGAGGAGCTGCGCCGTGAGTTCCTCTTCCAGCGTTTCCTCGCAATGATCTTCTCGGCACCGGACAGGCAGTGGGTGCTCAAGGGCGGCGCGAGTCTGCTGATGCGGCTGGCCGACGCCCGGTTCAGCAAGGACCTGGATCTGCTGCACCTGGGCAAGCTGAGCCCCGACCAAGCGATCGTCGAGCTGCGCGAGCTCACTGCTCCACGCGAGGGTGACCACCTGACCTTCGTGATCGAGGACGGCGTCCACTACAGCACCGTCAACCCGGTCGTGGAGATCGGCGTCACGGCATATATCGGCGCCAGGTACGGCCAGTTCCCGATCGACCTGGCCACAGATCTGCACCTCCTCGCAGCCCCCGAACGGATCTGGCCCCAGCCCGTGGTCGAAGTGCCCGGCCTGCCGACACTGCCTGAGCTCGTGGTCTATCCGCTGACCGACCAGGTCGCCGACAAGGTGTGCGCGATGTTCGAGCTCTACGGCCAGAGCCAGAGCCCCTCGTCTCGATACCGCGATCTGCTCGACCTGGCCCTCATCGTGTCGACGAGCGAGCTCGACGGCCGCCAGCTCGCCCTAGCCGTCGCGTCCGAGACGAGGCGCCGCAACCTCAGCATGCCGGCGTCGATGCAGTCACCGGGTCCGAACTGGGCCGCCGGGTACGCGGCGATCGCCCGCCGCAGCCGGATCGCCAAGGAGCTCCATGAGCTGTCTGCGGCCATGGCTGTCGTGGGTGCCTGCCTGAACCCGATCCTTTTGGGTGCCCGCTCGAGCGGGGCTTGGAATCCTGGCCTCGGTTGGTCTGACGAGGTTGTGGGTTGAGGGGCCCCACTCAGCCGCTCTGGCGCCCCAGCCCTCGTCGCCGGCGGCCGCCGGTCCGGCGCGCTGAGTCCATCCAGGGCTGCAGGGCCGCCCTGAGTTGCGCGGCGTTGCTCGAGGAAAGGTCGATCTCGTAGGTGACGCCGTCGAGGGCGAATGTGATGGTCGCGTCGGCTGGGCTGTCGTCGACGTCGTCGACCAGGATCACTGTTCTTCGCTGTGCCACGCATGGACCCTATGCGTGCTGGTCATCAGCGTCGGGGACCTTGGGGCCCGGTGCGCCCGGCTACCTGAGGTGCCCGTGGTCGCGGCAGGTGCGGCAGAGCTCGCGGCGAACGACGGTCGCACGCTCAATCACGAGGAGCCGCGTGGAGTCCTCGTCGGAGACTGCTTTGACGATCGCGCACCATCCGGTGTGGAACGCCGTCCCGCTCTTGGTCACGAACACCTGGTCGTCCCCGAGGAGTGGCTCCCCATGCTGATTCGTGCCACGGCCGGCGGGACAGGGACAAGCGGCCCGAGGGCTGCGGCGTGCTCGATGGCGCGCTGGCGTTCGCGCCGCGTCTTGTTTGGGCGGCGGCTCTGGGGTGATCGCCCCGGCTTAGCCATCGGGTGATCGTATGCCGACCCGGAATCCTTTCCCGCGGTCCCTGGTTACGCAGTTGCCGCTGTGGCTGCAGCGCCCTGGCCCCACATCTCGGTGCGGACAGCATCGGTCAGGCGCCTGCTGGCGCGGCTGCACCGCTGGCGTACAGCGGCCTGGGAGAGTCCGAGCTCCGCGGCCGCCGCGGCGAAGCCGGATGCGCCGGGGGCGGGTAGGTAGGAGGCTGCGAGGAGGCTGCCTTCGGCGGGTGTGATGGTGCTGTGGGCCACGCCCCAGGTGATCACCTGGACAAGGTCGGCGTCGGCGTTGATCTCGCCGGCGGCCGCATCGTGGTCGAAGGTGTATGCCGGCAGGCCGTGGTCGCCGATCGGGAGCTCGGTCGGGTCGACGGGGATGGCCTCCTCTGGTCGCCGTGCTCCGCTGACTCGGTGCAGGGTGTCCAGCGCGAGGTTGCTGGCGATCTTGGAGGGCCGCCGGCCGATCGGGTAGGTGGCCAGAACGTCCCAGAACTCGGCGATGGTGATGTGGTGCCGGTCCTCGGTCCAGGCGTTGTCCGTGGACGTCGGCGAGGTGCGCAAGGTGATCCGGATCAGCTTGGGAAGCATCGTCTGCAGAACGACGCGCCCGGCCAGCTGGTGCCCGCCGTGGAAGAGACGGACGAGCGCCAGCAGCAGCATGTCGGTCTGTGCCCCGCCGGCCTCGTCGATCGCATCGACGATGTCGGCTGGCCGGGTGTAGCCGCCAAGGGTCGCTTCGAGGCGACCCCACCGACGGACCGCCGCAGCCGATGACGTGAGGCGGTTGAGGTCGACCCACTCCTGCAGGAGTTGGCGATAGATCGCCGAGGCGACCCAGGCAGGTTGCTGATCATGCTGGCGAAACGTCTTGGTGTTCACGGGGGCTCCATTCCGTGACGGCTGGCTTGTCAGGACCAACGCTGGTCAGCACCCCTTGCCCGGGGTCTTGCCCGTTTTGTGCGCCTCGGAAAGTTCTTTCTGGCAAGGCCTTGACCACGTGTCGCCCACGCGTGCCGATAGGTGGGTTGACCTGCGCAAACACGTGCCCGGTAGCCACTTCGATCCGTGGAAATTTCTTGGTGCCCGTCCGTCACAGATCGGGAGTCTCCGGCACCTTCTCTGGGTGAACGCGACCCGATGAAGGAGATCCACCCGATGAAAAGCGATGACGACCGTGCGGCCGCTGAGGCCCCCGAGCTGGCGGATGCAGCGACCTTGCACGCTGCCCGCGAGGACATCGTGCAGGCCCTGGGTCCGCTGGCGGCGAGCCCGTTGGACGAGCAGGCCGTTGAGAGGATGCGGCGGGCATTGGCCCGGGCGGACTCTCCCGCGGTCAAGGCCGCCCTGCGGCGGCTGCGGGTCGCGGTGCGACCGGCGGTGCCGCGTCGCCCCTTCCTGGTCGCGCTTCCCACGATCGCTGACAGGGCCTTGGGCTCGCGGTCGCCGGCTCCGCGTCCGCGAGCCCAGCCCTGTCAGCTGGCCGCGGGCCCCGTCGCTGGAGGTGCCGCATGAGCCCCACCTTGTCCTTGCGCCGGCGGCGCACCGAGCCCGATACGGCGTCGGACGAGTTCGCTGTGCCCCCGCCGCCGATCGCGTCGGCGACTGAGCAGGTCGCGTCTAACCTCGGCGCCAGGGCCGCCACCATCGCGCTGATGAGTTGCCTGGTCGCCGGCGGGTTGGCGTTCGTCCAGTCGGCCCAGCCGGTGGTGCCGGTTCAGTCCGCCTTGGTGGACCACTCCAACGATCGGGCGGTCGTGGGCGAGTTCGCCCAGCGCGTCGTCGTGGCGTGGCTGACTAGCACCCGTGACCACCCCGAGCAGTTGTCCGCTCTGGTGCCCGGATCTCAGGCAGCCTCCCTGCCCCTCGTCGCGTTCCGGGCCAGTGACCCGACGGTCTCCTCGATTCAGTCCACGAGCGGAGTGTGGTCCGTCACCGTGGCGGTGACCGTCTCCGACTCACGCCCGAGCACGGCTCGACGGTTCTTCCAAGTCCCGGTCGTCCTGGCCGGGTCGAACGTCTCGGCGGCGACCTTGCCGTCGCCGGTGTCTGGCCCCCCGGTCGTCTCGGGTGCGGACCTCGGCTACCAGGTGCAGGCCTCGGCGGCCGGCCCCGTGGCGTCCACCGTTGCCCAGTTCTTGGGCGCCTATCTCACTGGTGCCGGTGACGTCACCCGGTACATCACCCCGGGAGTGCAGCTGACCGCGATCTCGCCGGCGCCGTACACCAGCGTCCGCGTTACCGACCTGCGTTGTGACCTGGGGGTGGACACCACGACCACGCCCACGGACGGGACCGTCCTGCGGCTGCTGGTGTCGGCGGATGCCACCGCCACAGTCAAGCAGACCCTCAGCGTCAGCTACGCCCTGACCCTGCGCGCCCGCGCTGGCCGCTGGGAGGTCGCCGCGCTCGACCCGGCGCCGGCTCTGGGCATCAAGTCTCCCGGAGCCGCTGCTTCGGGCCTGCCGTCCCCGTCGGGGCCGGCCATCACCCCGACCGGTCCGACGTCGTCGGCCAGCACTCCCTAGGAGCAGCTCATGTCCACCCTCATCTCCTTGACTCAGCAGCTGGTCCAGAGCCAGCCTATGGCTCTGCCGGCCGCAGGCAGCAGTACCGGCATTCTGGACTGGCTCACGACCAAGCTCGCCGACCTCCAGGCGCTCTTCCGCACGCTCAGCGTCGTGGGCGGTATGGGCTTCGTCATCTGGCAGGGCATCCAGTCCCGAGGCGCGATGGCGCGCATCATCATCGCCGGCATCGCCGCCGCCGTCTTCATCTGGATCGTCTGGAACGTGACCAACCTGCAGAACCGTGTCGGCAACGAGGTCAACGCCTCCGGCACCTACTCCCAGGTCGTCGCGC
>JBBRZQ010000192.1:0-7016 GCA_038236535.1 Actinomycetales bacterium | reverse complement strand
GTACTCGTCAAGGAGGGCCACGTCTTCCTCCGGCAGGCTCACGCTGATCTTCATACCTCGATGCTACCCGGGTCATACTAGCCAACGCAAGGCAGATAGCCCGGGCCCGTTGCGCTTCCGTAGTTTGCCTAGTACCTTGCAAGACATGGCACCACCCGAGACGAGACCGCTGTCGCAGCTTCGTCGTGGGGTCTTGGAGTACTGCGTGCTGTCACTGCTGAGCGGTACCAGCCTCTACGCCTTCGACCTCGTGCGCCGGCTCAGCGACACCGACGGCATGGTGATCAGCGAAGGAACGATCTATCCCCTGCTCTCGCGGTTGCGTCGCGAAGGGTGGGTCTCCACCACGTGGGCGGAGTCGGCTGAGGGCCCACCACGCCGCTACTACGCCCTCACACCGGCCGGCGAGCGTGCGCTCCTGGCCTTCACCGCAGACTGGCGCCGTTTCCGCGACGCCGTCGACGCCTTGTTGCCCGAAGGAGCGGCATGACGACCAACAACATGGTCGACCAGCTGGTCGACGACTATCTGGCCCGGCTGGCTGACGCCGCGCAGGCGTTGCCGCTCGATCGTCGCACTGAGTTGCTGTCCGAGATCGCCGAGCACATCGCAGCCTCCGGGGCCCGAGGGACGGGGGCTGACGAAGCGGCCGTGAGGACGATGCTGGACCGACTCGGTGAGCCCGCGGACATCGTTGCGGCAGCGATGGACGACGACCCGCCCGAACACCTGGCGAGTGCAGGGCGGTCGGGGATGCGACGACCGGGCATCGGTCTTGAGGTGGGGGCAGTGGTCATGCTCACCCTCGGTTCCCTGATACCGCTCTTCGGATGGGCCGTGGGCGTGATCCTGCTGTGGAACTCGCGGCTCTGGCGACGCTCGGAGAAGCTACTGGGAACCCTGATCGTTCCCGGCGGCCCCGGTCTGGCTTTGTTGCTCGGCGGAGCCGTCGGGATGGCAGCGACGCAGACCTGCTCCAGCGGGGCGAGCTCGGACAGCAGCGGTCAGGTATTCACCACGGCAGAGGTCTGCACCGGCTTCGCACTGCCGCCGGCGGTCGGGATCGCGATCCTGCTCTTCGTCCTCATCGCGCCCGTGGTGGTGGCCGGCGTCCTGCTCAACCGTGCCCGAACCCGAGCCGCGCTCGAAGACCACTGACACCTTGTGACGCTGAGGCGTGGGAGGCGACCTAGCGGGACCTTCCTGGCTATCGCGGCCGTGAGTGGTAAACGTGCAGGTCAGGTGGGGTGTGTGGGCTGGGTTGGTGTATTACCCAACTCAGCGTTTGGGGGCGTAGGTGTCGAGCCCGAAGAGCTCGGACAGGCGCTTCTGGGTTGGGTCGGTGTCGGTGAGGATGCGTTGGGCGCGGGGGCGGCCTTTGTTTCCGGTGGGGTAGAGCAGGACGGTTTCTTCGATTCCGCCCAAGGTGGTGAGCAGCTCGCGGACGGACAGGTCCAGGCCGCCTTGGTGGGCTTGTCGGCGCATGAGGTGGGCGACGGCCAGGGCCAGGACGCAGTAGAAGACGTGCACCCGGATCTTGGAGTCGGTCCAGTGGAACATCGGGGAGAACCCGACCACGTGGGGGTCTTTGAGCTGTCGGAACCCGGACTCGACGTCGTTTTGGGAGCGGTAGCCGGCGACGACTTCGCTGACGCTCCAGTGGTCGTGGTCGGTCACGAGCAGGCGTTTGCCGAAGATCTCGGTCTCCAGGGCGGCCCGGGCGGTGGGGTCGACCCGCCAGGTCAGTCGCATTCTGGCGGGGGTGGTCCCGGTCAGCTCGGTGGTCAGGACCCGGTTGACCCAGCGGGGACCGGTGATCGTAGCGATCGCCGCCTGGACGGCGGCACGGTTGCGGCGGGTCTTGCCGCGGGCCAGCGTGGCGGCCAGCTCGGCCAGCGCCCGGGTGGCTTTGGCCAGGGTCTGCTCGAACCCGGCGGACTGTTTGGTGTGCAGGTTCGCAGAGTGGGTTAGGACGACCCGCCGCTGGGTGCCGAACACCATGGCACGGGTGTCGTAGGCGCTCAGTCCGGGGAACTTCTCGGGGTCCACAAGGCGGCGCCGGTGGGCCGGTAGGGCGAGCAGGTCGGCAAAGTCGCTGGGGGGCAGCGACCCGACGAAGTGCAGCCCGCTCTCTGTGAGGTGGGCGAAGTTCGCGGCGCTGTTCTGTCCGGCGTCGAAGACCACCGTCGGCGCATGGCTTGTCCTGTCGTTGTCGGCTTGCCCAGCCTCGCCGTGGGTGTCGAACAGGGCGGAGTAGCGGGAGGTGAGCTCGTCCAGGACGGTGGTGAACTGGGAGACGTCGTTGCGGTTCCCGGCGTAGGTGTGGCTGGCGACCGGGATCGCGCCGTCGCGGGTCACCACGAGCCCGAGCCCGACCAGTCGCAGGTCGTTGCGTTTCTGTTTGGCGTGGCCGCGTTGGGCGATCGGGGCGCGGTCGTTGGCGGTGTCGATGAACGTCGCGAAGTTGGTCATGTCCAGTGCCAGGGCGGACAGGTCCAGGCCGAACTGCGTGACCATCGCGGTGCTGATCGCCGCTTCGGCGGCGGCGAGCCTGGTGGTGTCCAGGCTGTCCATGGCCTCCCAGAACCGGCGGTGGTCGGTTGCGGCCACCGGCACTTTGGTGAACCGGGGCCCGGCGGTGGTGGCCCACCATGCCTGGAAGGCGAGCTTGCTGCACGGCGCGACGACCCGGTTGGCGGTGGCCAGCGCCAGGTAGGTCCCGACCGAGGCGCCCGCATCGGAGCGCCGCGGCCCGCACACCGCGTCGATGGCGCCGGCGACGTTCAGCCGTTCCAGGACCCCCCACACCGCGGCCAGGTCCCCGAACGCCTTGTGCTGGGTGCGTTCCGGGGCGCCGGTCGGGGCGCCGGACAGGCGGGCCATCACCTCCTGGGCGCTGCCCAGGTACTGCTGGTCGACGATGCGTGGTTTCCCGTTCACCCGGGCGGACTCGACCAGGTAGTAGTAGGTCTGGTTCCCGCGCTTCTTACCCACGATTGATGTCATATATGGGTAATACACCCTACGGTCGATCATGTCCAGCACCGACACGCGCATCTGCGCAGGTCAACGCAGGTTTTCAGCCGCTGCCAACGTCACCGGGATCGCTCATGAGCCGAATAGCCAGGAAGGTCCCGCTAGAGTCGGGTGAGCATCAGCGGTATGCCGGCCACGGCGAGTCCCAGCGCCAGCATCAGGGAGTCGGCGGGTCGCCAGGGTGCCGGCTCAGCCCAGGTCCTATGTCGGGCCGAGAAACCGCGTGCCTCCATGGCCACCGCCATCCGCCCGGCCTGGCGCAGCGTCTGGATCAGCAGCCCGAAAGTCAGAGCCGCGAGATAGCGCCCCCGGCCAAGCGGCGACCTGGCCGGACCGAGACCCCTGACCCGACGGACCCGGGCGAGCTGATCCCATTGCTCACCAAGGCTTTCGAAGCGATACAGGGCGGCGACCGCAGCGACCACCGGACGGGCGGGGAGCCGAAGTCGCTGACCCAGGTGGTCGCCCAGCGCCGAGGGGTCGATGCGCCCTGCCAGAAGAACGCCGGGCAGCACGAAGAAACCAACCCGTAGTCCGGCCAACGCGCCGGTCGAGAGCTCACGCCCCGGGCTGAGCAGCCAGTTCGAGAAGCCGACCGACAGAACTGCGAACAAGCCCGGAAGCAGCCGGAACCAGGGCGGCCGCCCGACTCCGAGGACCACAGGGGCCAGCGCGATCTGGATACCGATAGCTATCAGAGCAATACGCAGATCGGAGATGAACGGCACACCGAGGATCAGGACGGCCGAAGCCAACAACACCGAGAGCGGACCGGACCGTCCGGCGAGCCCCGACCATCGCCCGGAGAGCCAGGCAGATCGACCGTCCTTCCCGGCAACCGGGCGCGGAGCGGCCCCCGTCGCTGACACCGCGCCCTCCGGCAGAGGCACTGGCGGCCCTACCTCGGGGTCCACGGCTCGCAAGACCCGCCCGGCGGACAACGTGATCCGACGATCGGCCAGAGCGATCAGCAGGGGGTCATGCGTGGCCAGGACCACGCCCACTCCGGCGTTGCGGGCTGCGACAACCACACCTGCGACGGCCGCCCAGGTCAGCCGGTCCTGACCAACGCTCGGCTCGTCCAGGACCAGGACCGAAGGGCCATGGGCAAGGGCGCCGGCCAGGGCCAGACGTCGCTGCTCGCCGCCCGACAGGTGGTGCGGGTCGGCTCCGGAGAGCACCGACAGGCCCAGCACCTCGAGCAGACCATCGACGCGGGCTTGAGCGGCGTCGTCGTCAAGACCCAGCAGCCGACTGGTCGACAACACGTCGTCACGGACGGTGCGGGCGACCACGGCATGCTCAGCCTGTTGGGGCACCCAGCCGAACCGGGCGGCAAGCATGCGCGAGGTCCAGAGGTGGATCTGCGTTGAGGCGTCTGTGACTTCGCCGGCCAACAACGTAGCCCCGGCCCGTACCTGGCCCTGGGTCGGCAGATCGACACCAGCCAGGAGCGCCGTCAGGGTCGACTTCCCGGCGCCACTGGGTCCGACGACGGCGACGCACTCGCCGGCGCTGACCGTCGCGCAGACCTCATCCAGGGCGAGCACTGCGGACAAGGGCCGGTGCGCAGACATGACCGAGGCCCGGGGCTGGCGCAGGACGGAGACGGACTCTGCCGACACCAGCACCCGGCCACCGGACCCACCAGGCCCGCCCGGCGAACCGGACCCACCCAAGGCGCAGGCAACTGCTGGGGCACACAGCGACGGGTCCACCACCAACGGGAGCGGAGCTGCTACCCCGGGCACCCAAACCCCTTGTGCCACAAGCAAGTCCGCCGATTCGGCGAGGGTGTCACTGACCGACCCGTCGGCGCTGACCCGCCCAGCCATGTCGAGCACGACCAGGCGGTCAACCCCGTCGACGACCGCCGACAGCTTGTGCTCCACCATCACCAACGTCGCTCCCGAAGCACGGACCGCAGCGCTGATCGCCTCACGCACCACCGCGGCCGACGACGGGTCGAGCATCGAGGTCGGTTCATCGAGCAGCACCAGCCGGGGGGTCAGCGCGAGGACACCGGCCAATGCCAGGCGCTGGGTCTCCCCGCCGGACAGTGTGTTGGTGGGACGGTCCTCGTCATAGGGGAAACCCACGGATGCCAACGCCGCCCGGACCCGCGCCCAGATCTCGTACCGCGCCATACCGAAGCTCTCGGGGCCGAAGGCCACATCGCGACCCACCCGACCGGCCACCAGCGCATCGTCTGGATCCTGCATCATCAGGCCCACCGATGACCCAGCGGGAGGCGCGCCGTCGATCAGGATCGAGCCGGCGAAGTCACCGGACTCGGTCGTGGTCAGGACTCCGGCCAGGGCGCGCAGGAAGGTGGACTTGCCGGCCCCGCTCGGCCCGGCGAGCAGCACGTGCGAACCCGGTTCGATACGCAAGGTGATGCCCGCAAGCACCGGCTCCCGACGCCCGAAGGGGCGCCAGGTGAGGTCCCGGACCTCGACGAGGGCGCCACCACTGACGGCAAACGCCGCAGCGGGCACGACCTCAGACCGGGTGAGACTCACGGATCTCCTGACCCGGCGGGAAGGCGTTCAGAGCGCCCGACCTGGCCAGTCCGCGCACCAGCGCCCAGCCCCCGACCCCGGCGATCGCCGCACCGGAGACGACGCCACAGCCCAGGTAGATGGTCTTCCACGCCATGGAGTAGTCGGCGACGTAGGAGTACCACTCGTAGAAGACAATCTCGAAAACGGCAGCCAGAGCTCCGCCGAGCACGGCCACGACGACGCCGAAGCGGCGATGCCGGAACAGCGCCAGGGCCAGCTCGACACCCAGACCCTGAAGCACTGCCGAGAGCAGGACGGCCACGCCCCACTTGTTGCCCAGGAACATCTCGACGTTGGCCGCGACCAGCTCGGTGAACAGGGCTGCGCCAGGTCGACGGATGACCAGCGCGCCGACGACGGCGGGGATCAGCCAGACGCCGAGCACCAGCTCACCAGCGGGGGGAAAGCCTGCCGTGGCCGTGCTCAGGACCGGATAGATGAAGGTGTCGAAGCCCCAGAACATGACGCCGAACGCGACGGCGAGCATGGCGGCGGTGACCAGGTCGACGCCGCGCCAGCCCATCAGAGGTCGGGTGGCCAGGATGGTACGCGGGGCGGTGTGCCTGGTCGCTGATGCCGTTGACGTCGCTGATGTCGCTGATGTCGTTGCCGGTTGAGGCGGTCGCGCGGGTGGACCGGGAATCCCGGTGTTGCGTTCTGTCATCTGCTCTGTCCTTTTCCCGTGGTATCCGAATGGATGGATGCCTCGGGGAGGGTCGCACCCGTCATACCGGCCTGCGCGTGAACGCACAACGGTATGGCGAGCGCGCACCTGAGATTCCCGACTCCCTTCGCCGGTGCTAACCGGTGCAGGTTCGAGGGTCTGCGGCGAACCGCACTCTCAGCGCTGTGGGGCGCTCCCCTGTCGTTACAGGTATGACGGTACACCGCTCGACGTGGCAGGCTCGAGGCTGCAGAGCAGATTCCGAGCTGGAGGTCGTCATGGGCGCGTTGGCGTGGAAGGTCCTGGGGACAGGCGCAGCAGTCGGCGCGGCCGCCGTGGCCAGGAAGCTGGTGACCAGCGGATGGACGATGGCGACCGGCAAAGAGCCGCCGGCCAACCCTGAGGATCCCGAGGTGTCGTGGCCCGAGGCGGTCGGCTGGGCCGTGGCCTCCGGCGCCCTGATCGGCGTGGCCCGGCTGCTGGCGACCCGCAAGGCTGCGACCTACTACGCGAAGTCGGCCGGGCATCCGCCCAAGAAGCTGCAGCGGGCCGAGGGAGGCTGACGATGGCCAGGCTGATCTACTCGGCGATCACGTCGTTGGACGGCATCCAGCGCGAGGACTCGGATCGAGCGGAGCTTCGACCCTGAAACGGTCCGGCGGATGAAAGCAACAGCCGAACGTGACATCAGTGTGGGCGGTCCCGACCTCGCCGCGCAGTCGATCAGAGCCGGGCTAGTCGACGAGTGTCAT
>JBBRZQ010000191.1:0-7042 GCA_038236535.1 Actinomycetales bacterium | reverse complement strand
GGGGCCCGCTCACCCGCCCTCCCGGGGGGGGGCCCCCCCGTGGTGGTGGGCCCCCCCGACGGTCAGCTCACGCTGAGAGAGGGTCAGCTCACGTTGACCAGCTCTGCCGCGCTCCGGGGCGCGGACGACGTCTCCCGGATGGCATGGCGCTCCCACCAGCGCCGCATCGGGCTGGGCGCCCACCAGTTGGCCCGGCCGAGCAGCCGCATGGTGGCCGGGACCAGCAACGCCCGCACGATGGTGGCATCGACCAGGACGGCGACCAGCATGCCGATCCCGATCATCTTGATGAAGACGATGCCGGAGGTGGCAAACCCGCCGATCACCACGGCCAGCAACACTGCCGCGCTGGTGATGATCCGCCCGCTGTGCTGCAGGCCGTTGGCGACGGCGGTCGTGTTCTCGCCGGTCCGGTCCCACTCCTCGCGGATCCGGGAGAGCAGGAACACCTCGTAGTCCATCGACAGGCCGAAGATGATGCCGAGCATCAGGATCGGCTGAGTGACATCGAGGTAGCCCGGTGAGGTGAACCCCAGCAGCCCTGACAGGTGGCCGTCCTGGAAGATCCAGGTCACCACGCCGAACGAGGCGCCCAGCGACACCGCGTTCATCACCACGGCCTTGACCGGCAGCACCAGCGAGCCGAAGGCGATGAACAGCAGGACCAGCATCACGGCCACCACGAACAGGCCCATCCACGGCAGGTGCGCGCCGATCGAGTCGATCAGATCGACGGCGCTGGCCGAGGCCCCGCCGACCAGCGTGCTGACCCCGGTGCCGGAGTCGACCGCCCGCAGGTCCCGGACGATCTGCTGCGACGTCGCGGTCTGGCCGTTGCCCGGCCAGCTGACCTGGACCAGGCTGACCGGTCCGGGGCCGTCGGCGGTCTGGGCGGCCTGGTCGACCACCCGGGCCGACTGGACCCCGCTGACCGCGGAGAGGCGCCTGAGATAGCTGCCGAGCTGGCCGGGACCGGCACCCTCGACCACGATGTTCGCCGTCGAGGTCGTGCCGCCGAACTCGCGCGCACTCAGGTCAGCGGCCACCCGGCTCGCCGAGCCGGCCGGCAGGACCCGCTCGTCGACGCTGCCCCAGCGGGCCGTCAGGAACGGTGCGCCGAGCGCCATCAGGGCCAGCGTGATCACCACCAGGTAGGCGACCGGCCGGCGCATCACGCTGTGCGCCAGTCGTGCCCACGCCCCGTGCGCCTGATCGGGACCGCCGGCGGCGGCTGGCCCGGGAGTGGCCGCCGGAGCGGCCTGCCTGGCCGTCCCCCGGGCGCGCGAGCCGCGCCGCCAGGGCAGACGACCGGCTTCGATGCGTGGGCCAAGGACGGCGAGAAGGGCAGGCAGCACGGTCAGTGCTGCGGTCATCGCGACCAGGACTGCGGCCACTCCGCCGAAGCCCATCGAGCGCAGGAAGCTCTGCGGGAAGATCAGCAGCGAGCTCAGCGAGGCGGCCACGATCAGGCCCGAGAACAGCACGGTCCGGCCGGCGGTCGCCATCGTGGCGCTGACCGCCGCGTTGACGTTGGCGCGCCCGGTGCCGGGCTGCCTGGCGAGCTCTTCGCGGAACCTGCTCACCACGAAGAGCGAGTAGTCGATAGCCAGGCCCATCCCGAGCAGCGTGATCACGTTGATGGAGAAGACGGAGACGTCGGTGGCCATGGTCATCAGGCGCACGATGGCGAAGGCACCCAAGACGGCGATGGAGCCGACCAGGGTGGGCATCAAAGCGGAGACGAGGCTGCCGAAGATGAACAGGCAGAGCACCAGGACGATCGGCATCGCGATTCCCTCGGCCCGGGCGATGTCCTTGGAGATGGTGTGGTTCACGTCGCTGAAGACGGCCCACTGACCGCCGACCGTGGTGGTCAGCCCGCTGGCGTCGAGGTGGGTCCTGAGGTGGTCGTAGAGGGCCGACTTCTGACTCTGGGGTCTGCCGCTCAGGGCGAGGATGACCCGGGTGGCGTGCTGGTCCTTGCTGATCAGCGAGGGCGAGGGCGTCTGATACCAGCTGGTGACCCGCTGGACCGATCCCCTGGGAAGCCCCGCGAGGACGGTGGACACGGACTGCCTGAAGGCCGGGTCACCCACCTTCAGCGACGGGCTGGAGTAGATGACCACCACATCGGCGTCGTGGCTGGTGAAGGTCGTGTGCTCTGCGGCCAGCGACCGGGCGGACTCGCTGGCGGGGTCCTCGAAGCCTCCGTTGCTCAGGCTGCCGAAGACCCCCAGGCCAAACACCGCGGCCACGGCGACGAGGGCCAGTCCGCCGATCAGGACGGCCCATGCTCGTTGGGCCACGAAGCGGCCCCAGGATCTCATCATGTGCTTTCCCTCTCGTGATGGTTCATCACTCTTGCTTACACCGTTCACTGTGAAGGCTGTTAACTTTCCTGTCAAGCGTTTATGATGAGGAGATCGAAGGGGGTCCTGATGACGACAGAGGCCAGAGACACCGTGAGCGCGCCGACCCGGCGGGAACGGCAGCGAGCCGCGACGTACGACGAGATCGTGTCCGTCGCGCGTCGGCTGCTAGGCCGGCCGGAGCCGTTGTCGCTGAGGGCGATCGCGTCCGAGATGGGCCTGACAGCGCCCGCGCTGTACCGGTACGTCGACAGCTATCACGAGCTGCTGATGCTGGTCGCCCAGGCGATCTTCGAGGACGTGATCGCCGCGATGACGCTCGCCCGCGACCGGTATGGCGACGACGACCCCGCCGCGCAGATCCTTGCCTCGACGGTGGCGTTTCGCGGGTGGGCGCTCTCCCATCCGGAGGAGTTCGGCCTCATCTTCGCCAACTCGGCGACCGCCAAGGCCGCTGAGCCGGCCGGCCCCGGTGAGCCTGCGGCCACCCAGCAGGCCAGCGACCCGTCAGGCCCCGGTGGCGGAGCCGAGTTCTCGGAGTTCTTCACCGGCATCTACCTGCGCCTCTGGCAGCGCTACCGGTTTCCGGTGCCCGCAGACGCCGAGCTCGAGCCGGGGCTGCTCGAGCTCCTCCAGGTCCAGCGGTCGTGCGGCACGCTGCTGTGCGACCTCCCCGGTTACCCGGTGGGCCTGTCCTGGGTCTTCACCCGCTGCTGGGCCCGGCTCTACGGCACGGTCACCCTCGAGGTGTTCAGGCACATGGACAACGCGATGGTCCGCAGCGGAGCGCTCTTTCGGGCGATGCTCGAGGACAACGGGCGTGACCTCGGCTTCGGCGACGACACGCCACGGCTGCAGGCACTGACCACCGCCGAGATGGCCCGGCTGGAACAGCCCGGCCGGTAGCCCGCCGCGAGGCGCTTCGTCAGAACGGCGTCGGGATGAACCTGAACGGGTAGTCGGGCTGCTCGTACCCGGCTGGCCTCTGCCCGCGGGGAAGCTTGATGTCCGGCGGCTCATGACGTTCGTACGGGATCGTTGACAGCAGGTGGCTGATGATGTTGAGACGCCCGCGCTTCTTGTCATCGGTGTGCGCGAGGTACCACGGCGCCCAGGCCGTGTCGGTCGCCAGGATCATCGCGTCACGGGCCCGCGAGTAGTCGTACCAGCGAGCGTAGGACTTCAGGTCCATCGGGGAGAGCTTCCAGGTCTTGCGCCCGTCGCGCATCCGGCTCTCCAGGCGTGCCGTCTGCTCCGGGCGGCTGACCTCCAGCCAGTACTTGACCACGATGATCCCGGAGTCGACCATCGCCTTCTCGACCATCGGGGACAGCTGCAGGAAGCGTTCGGTCTCCTGAGGGGTGCAGAAACCCATCACCGGTTCCACGCCGGCCCGGTTGTACCAGCTGCGGTCGAAGATCACGACCTCGCCGGCAGCCGGGAAGTGGGACATGTAGCGCTGCATGTACATCTGGCTCTTCTCGCGCTCGGAAGGCGCGGGCAGGGCGACCACCCGGAACACCCGCGGGCTGACCCGCTCGGTCAGGGCCTTGATCGTGCCGCCCTTGCCGGCCGTGTCACGGCCCTCGAAGACGACACAGATGCGAGCGCCGGTGCGCCTGACCCACTCCTGCAGCTGGACCAGCTCGACCTGCAGCTGGCGCAGCTCCCCCTCGTAGGCCTTGCGCTTCATCGGCTCCGCCGGCTCAGCAGTGGCACGGGCGATGACCCCGGTCTCGGAGGCCTCAGCCGAGGAGCGTCCCGCCGCCTTGCGATGCTTCTTGCTGCCCATGGCAGCCAGAGTGCCACGCCGGTATGCCGTCTCGCCAGTGTCTGGCGGCGGCAGAACCACCCCGGGTGAAGAACCCGTCCAGGCCTTCTTTCGGGCAGCCTGAGCGGGCAAGATGCTTGCCATGACGGACAACGGCCGCTTCCATATCGGAGAGCTGGACATCTCGGCCCGGGCGGGCCTGCTGCTGGGCGCCTACGCGACCGGGATGTCCTACCAGCCCAACCTGCTGTCCCGCAGCACCCGCGACCAGGCGATCATCACCGGTGTCGCAGCGGCCACAGCGTACGGCTGGGGCTCGACGGCGCACTCGTTCCTGCGCTCGACCGCCGACCGGCTGCCCGAGGCGCACGAGTCGCTGAACGGCCGCATCGCGACCGGTGCGCTGGTAGACGGCGCGGCCTTCCTGGCGGGGCTGGCGGTGAGCCGGCTCCGCCCGCCGCTGGAACATGAGCCCGGCCGACGATCCCTGGCACGGCTCAGCGCCACCAGCACGATGGCCGCCGCCGCGTGCGGGCTGGTCGCCGACGCGCTGGAGTCCACCCGCGGTGCCAAGGGCGGGCGGGCGACCGCGATCGGCACCGCGTTCCTTGGCGCAGCCGCCGGATACGCGATCACCCGGCCGCGCCGGAGCAGCACCGGGGCGCACGACTGGGGCGCCCGCGCCGTCGGTGAGACAGGGGTGGACCGCGAGAACGTGCACCGCGAGGTGGCGCCGGTCAAGGCCATCGCCTCCGGCCTGGGGGTCACCCTGGCACTGGTCGGCGTGGCCCGCGGCGAGACCGCGCTCAGCGGCCGGGCGGCCCGGCTGGCCGCGACCGTCCTGGGCGGCGCTCCCCAGGACCACCGCTCGCTGGGGCGGCTCGGGTCGTTCGGGATGCTGGGCGCTGCCGGTTGGGGCGCGGTGATCCTGGTGAACAAGATGCTGACCAAGCCCGGGGACGCCATCGAGCCTGCCCACGACGTGCCGCCGACCCTGCCCGAGGTGACCAGCGGCCCGGGCTCAGCGATCCCATGGTCAGACCAGTCGCGGGAGTCTGCCCGCTGGCTGTCGATGACACTGACCTCCGACGCGATCGGCGAGGTGGTCGGGGAGCCGGCCCGGCAGCCGATCAGGGTGTACTCCCCGCTCGACGCCGCGGCCACCTCGGAGCAGCGGGCGGCCTTGCTGCTGGCCGAGATCGACCGGACCCGGGCGCTGGAACGGTCCGCCTTCGCGATCTTCTCGCCCACCGGGTCGGGCTACATCAACTATGTCGCGTGCGAGACGTTCGAGTACCTCACCCGCGGTGACTGCGCGTCCGCCGGCATCCAGTACTCCGTGCTGCCCTCGGCGCTGTCGCTGACCAAGGTGGACGGCGCCACGAACCAGACCCGGATGGTGGTCAACGGCATCGTGGAACGGCTGATGGCGATGCCGGCCGACAAGAGGCCCAAGTTCTACCTGTTCGGCGAGAGCCTGGGCTCACAGGTCAGCGAGGAGATGTTCCTGGGCACCGACCTGACCGGGCCCGCCGGGATCGGCCTGGACGCCGCCGTGTGGATCGGCACGCCAGCCGCGACCAGGTGGTGGCGTGAGCTGTGGGGCAGCCGGACCATGGCCACAGCGCCCGAGGTCGGCCCCGGATCGGCGTACCTGCCCCGGGCCATCCGCGACTGGAAGTCCCTGCCGCCCGAAGAGAGGGCGAAGGTGAAGTTCCTGTTCCTGCAGAACGGCGACGACCCGATCCCGAAGTTCGGGTCCTCGGTGCTCTGGCAGCGCCCTGACTGGCTCGGGCCCAGCGACCAGCGGCCGCCCGGGGCCCCGCGGGGCACCAGATGGATGCCGGTCACCACGTTCTTCATGACCTTCCTGGACATGCAGAACGCGCTGGTGCCGACCCCTGGCATCTTCGACGAGGGCGGCCATGACTACCGCCGCGAGATCCCCGACGCGATCCGCACGGTATGGGGCTTCGAGGCGAGCGACGAGCAGATGGAACGGGTCCAGGATGCGCTGCGCAGACGGGAGCTGGTCTGGGAGGTCAGGCGGGCCTGGCAGGTCGCCAGGGTGAAGCCGACGCCCGAGCGCCCGGCGGCGCAGCGGCAGCTGGCCGAGAAGGTGTCCGGGTGGCTCGGCAAGCCGGTCGACGTGGACTGGGTGCGCGCCCTGGCCGAGGGAGAGACCCCGGCATAGCCCCCCCTGTTCACCGGCCACTGCGCGACCTGGCAGGCGGGCCTGGGGGGGCGTTGGCAGGGGTGCACGGGAAGGCAGACAATGACGTGTGCCCTACATCCAGAACGCTGCCATCAACCTCCGACTGGCCCAGCTGGGTCTTCCCCTGCCCGAGGGGTTCGAGGACACCGAGCCGGCCCGGCTCGTGCGCCCGATCCTGGCCCGCGAGCGCGAGCTCAGCCGCCGGCTGTCCGACCGGTTGTGCGCGGCGGACGGGCGCATCCAGGCCTTCCTGGACGACTACCTGGCCGAGACCGGTGAGCGCGCCCGGCTGCCGCGGCGAACCCTGGTGCTGGACGAGCCGGGCCTGGCCCGCGACCTGTCCCTGCCCTTCGACGGCGACAGCTTCACCTCGCCCCTGATGAGCAGCTACCGCCTCGTCAACGGCGTGCTGCACAACCCGGCCAACGATCGGCGGACCACCGCGGGCGTCTTCCACATCGCCGAGGGCGGACTGCCCATCCCCGACGACAAGATCGCCGTGCCCAAGGTGGCGTTCGCCCGATTGCTGGCCCGCGCGTTCGAGCCGCCGGAGATCGACATGGCGCTGCCCTACACGGCCAACCAGCCGAAGGCGGCGGCCTGCTTCGTCTCGTTGCAGCTTCGCCCGCTGGTGTCCCCGGAGGTGCCCGGCTCGGTGCGCGAGAAGCGGATGGAGACCCGCTTCAT
>JBBRZQ010000190.1:0-7046 GCA_038236535.1 Actinomycetales bacterium | reverse complement strand
CCACCACTTCGGCATCGACGACGACAGGCTGCACGAGCTCGGCTGGGACTGAACGCCCTCACGCTCCCGGCGCGCACTGCGCCTCTCGTCAGGCTCAGGCTCCTTGAGGAGCGCACTTGCCTTCCAGCCGCCCTCAGGCTCAGACGAGCGCGCTCTGCGCCTTCCACCCGGTGTAGGTGTAGACCCAGACACCAATGCCCTCTTGCGGCTGGAACTCCCTGTTGGAACCCGTGAAGGTGACCACGTCACCCATCTTCGAGTTGTGGAACATCCAGTCGGCATTGGACGGAGACATGTTCGTGCAGCCGTGCGACACATTCTGGGAACCCTGTGCGCCGACCGACCAGGGCGCGGAGTGGATGAACTCCCCTGTCCAGGTCAGCCTCAAGTTGAAATGGGTGCTGATCTTGTAGGCGCCTGGCGAACCCGCCGGAATCCCGATGGTCGAGGAGTCCATGACGATCGTGTCACTGCGCTCGATGATGACCTTGGTGCCGTTGCGGGTCTCGGTCAGCGGCCCGGGCCGGCCAGTGCTCACGGGGATCGTGCGAACGACCTTGCCGTCCCGGCGAACGGTGAGAGTGTGCGAGGCCACGTTGACGCTGCTCACCATGGACTGGCCCACCGTGAAGCTTGTACCACCATCGGAGGTGACCCACTTGTTGTCCCCGGTCTGCACGCCGTGAAGCGGGGTCGACACAGTCACCTTGGTGCCGGGGCGCCAGAAGGTGCGAGGTCGCCACATGAGCTGCCGGTCATCGAGCCACCCCCAGGCGCCTCGCTGGGCCGGCGCAGTCGTGACCTTGACCCGCTTCTCCACCTCGGCCCGTCGGGCCTTGCTCGACACCGCCGAGTCGAACTGGATGATCACCGGCATGCCGACGCCAACCTCGCCGCCATCGGGGATCAGGGTGTAGGTGGCGCTGACCTTGGGCTTCAGGGTGCTGAACCTCGAGGTCCTGGAGGTCGCCATCCCGTCAGGCCCGATCGCCGCGATGGTCAGGGTGTAGGCAGCGCTGGGCCAGAGCAGCTCACTGGTCGCCCAGGTGCCGTCAGCCGCCGCCTGGCCCTTCACAGCGGCGCCCTGTGAGTCCTTCAGCGTCACGGTCCCCAAGGTGCCAGAGGACGCCCTGACGGTGATGGGGGCGTCTGGCAGGACGTTGGCGGCATCGTTGGCCGGATAGATATCCAGAGCTGCCTGGATGACCCCGGCCCGAGCCTTCATCGCGGACGTGTCCTCGGCTGCGCCTGAGACGTTCGCTGCCCCGGCCACCTTCCCTGAGACCAGTCCCACGCCACTGACGCCCAGGCCCGGGGTCGCCTCACTCAGGCAGGCAAGGACAAGGAAGAAGGTCGCGGCCAGCACCACGATCAAGAAGCGGCCATGCCGTGACCTCACTGCTGCCGTCGCCACATCAACCGACTCCCGAGAGCACGACCATCCGGCCGATGAGCACCGTACCCCCCCTGAGGCCGGCCACGATCACACCTCTCAGCCCGAAGGTTGTCTGACAGGTGAACAACCTCAGACCATCTCAGATCTGAGCCACTTAGCGTGTCCTAAGGATACCCTTTTGTGACAAATCGGCGAGGGAGGTGCGAGCTGAGCGAGATGTCCGGATATCAGACAGCGTGCTCTCCCCGGAAGTACTCGAACGTCCAGCCGATGACGCCGAAGGTAGAGAGGCTGACGCCGATGATCATCAGCCACCAGCCGACAGCCAGGCCCAGGAAGACCACCGCGGCCGAGGCTGCCAACGCCAGCGGCCACCAGCTGTGCGGGCTGAAGAAGCCGTACTCACCCTCTGCGGCCGAGATCAGCGCCGACGAATCATCCTCCGGACGGGGGTCCAGCTTGCGGCCGGTTTCCCAGAGGTAGAAGCCGATCAGGGCTGTCAGTCCGCCACACAGGAGAAGGGCGACGGGCCCCACTGGTTCGCGCCATTGTGTGACCGTGCCATAGATGAGCCCGATGAGTATGTAGAAGACCGTACCCGCCGCGAATAGCCTGAACTCGATCTTCATCGCCGGTCACCCCCCTTCTCGTCGTTGCCGGAGGTGCTGCCGCCATCAGAGGGCGGTCTCCCGACATCCGATCCGGCCGCTTCCCCTGGGGTGAGATCCGCTGGACCGAGCAGGTTGTTCAGGATGTTCTTGTCGGGCGTGGGGCTGTCGTATTCCGCAGCCTGCGGGTGGTGCAGATCGAAGGCCGGACGCTCGGAGCGGATCCGAGGGATCGACACGAAATTGTGCCTTGGCGGTGGACAGGAGGTCGCCCACTCCAGCGAACCGCCATATCCCCAGGGGTCGTCGGTCTCAACCAGGGGCGCGGTCCGATAGGTCTTCCAGACGTTGTAGAGGAAGGGAAGGGTCGAGGCGCCCAGCAGGAAGGCACCGACGCTGGACAGCTGGTTCATCCAGGTGAACCCGTCTTCCGGCAGGTAGTCCGCATAGCGACGCGGCATACCCCTGATCCCCAGCAGGTGCTGGATCAGGAACGTCATCTGAAAGCCGATGAACAACATCCAGAAATGGATCTTGCCCAGCTTCTCGTCCAGCATCCGGCCAGTGAACTTCGGCCACCAGAAGTAGAAACCGGCGAACATGGCGAAGACGACAGTGCCGAACACCACGTAGTGGAAGTGCGCCACCACGAAGTAGGAGTCGGTCAGCTGGAAGTCCAGCGGGGGGCTGGACAGGATGACCCCGGTGAGACCGCCGAACAGGAAGGTGACCAGGAAGCCGATCGCCCAGAGCATAGGCGTCTCGAAGGACACAGAACCACCCCACATCGTGCCTATCCAGTTGAAGAACTTCACCCCGGTAGGCACGGCTATGAGCATGGTCATGATGGCGAAGAACGGGAGCAGGACCTGACCTGTTGCGTACATGTGGTGCGCCCAGACACTCACCGACAGCGCCGCGATGGCGATGGTCGCGAAGATCATCCCCTTGTAACCGAAAAGCGGCTTGCGGGAGAACACCGGCAGGATCTCGCTGATGATGCCGAAGAAGGGCAGGGCGATGATGTAGACCTCTGGATGGCCGAAGAACCAGAAGAGATGTTGCCAGAGCATGGCTCCGCTGTTGGCAGGGTCGAAGATGTGCGCCCCGAGCCGGCGGTCCGCTCCCAGCGCCAGCAGTGCTGAGGCCAGCACGGGGAAGGCCATCAGGATCATGATCGAGGTGACCAGGATGGTCCAGGTGAACAATGGCATCCGGAACATTGTCATCCCGGGAGCACGCAGGCAGATGATCGTGGTGATGAAGTTGACCGCACCCAGGATGGTGCCGAAGCCGCCCATCGCCAGGCCGAACACCCACAGGTCGCCACCGAGACCGGGGCTGTACGTCACGTCCGACAGAGGCGCATAGGCGAACCAGCCGAAGGACGCGGCGCCGCTGGGGGTCAGGAAACCGGCGCTGGCGATCAGGCCACCGAACAGGTACAGCCAGTAGGCGAGCATGTTCAGCCGCGGGAACGACACATCCGGGGCACCGATCTGGATCGGCATCAGGGCGTTGGCGAATCCGGCGAACAACGGGGTCGCGAACAAGAGCAGCATGATCGTGCCGTGCATCGTGAACAGCTGGTTGTACTGCTCGGGGTTGTCCACCACCTGCAGGCCGGGCGCGAACAGCTCGGTCCGGATGAGCAGCGCGAGCAGCCCGCCGATCATGAAGAACGCGAACGAAGTGATGAAGTACAGGTTGCCGATCACCTTGTGGTCCGTCGTGGTGACCCACCTGATCACCGTCTGGCCCTTGGACCGACGGCGGACAATGGGGCCAGTACCCACATCCAGGCTCGGCTTGACGGTGGTCATCAGTTGCTCCCGTTCGGTGGCAGATACTGCTGGTCGCCCTTTTCGATCTTCTCGCGGCTCAGGCTGTTGGAGAGCATGCCGATGTTTCCCCTGGCCCGCAGCGCGGCCATGTGCGCCTGGTAGTCGGCCATCGACACGACCTTGACCTGGAACAGCATGTTGGAGTGGTAGGCCCCGCAGAGCTCGGCGCACTTGCCCTGGAAGGTGCCGATCTCGGTGGGCACGACCTGAAAGCGATTGACCTTGCCCGGCACCACGTCGAGCTTCCGCAGAAACTGTGGCACCCAGAACGAGTGGATGACGTCCCGTGAGGTCAGCACGAACTCGACCCGCTTGTTCACCGGCAGATAGAGAGCCGGCAGCGTGGCCGCGACTCCCGGCGCGCCGGTCAACGCCACCATCGAGTTGGTCTCGTAGGTGCGGGCGTCGATATAGTTGAAGTCCCAGTTCCACTGCTTGGCCACCACGTTGATGGTGACGTCCGGCTTCTGCGAGACGCTCATGAGGGCCGCCTCGTCCCGGGCCGTGTACGCGAACAGCACGGCGATCATAAAGACCGGGACAACCGTGTAGAGGATCTCGATCGGCACGTTGTAGCGCAGCTGCTCGGGCAGCTCGACGTCGTCCTTCCTGCGGCGGTAGGCGACCACGCACCACCCGATGAGCCCCCAGACCAGGACTCCGACGCCCAGGGCCGCAGCCCACGACCCCTTCCAGAGGTCGGTGATCCGCCCGCTCTGATCGGTCACACCCTGGAGCATCAGGCCGCGCCCCCCCGACGCGCCGCAGCCGCTGAGGGCCACCGCGGCACTCAGGGCAAGACCAGTGATCAGGGCACGCCGCATCCTGCGGGTCGAGGTGCCGTCGTCCGAAGTGCCGTCGTGCCCAGGCAAGGAGTACGCCTTCCGGTAGTCAGTGACCAGCCAACGGCGAAACACTACTATGGCGAGGCGCTTTCGGGTGGTCAGAATTGGACTACCTTCAAAGCGTGGCGCAAGAACCAGCAGGTGACCCGCAGCCCCGCGTGGCCCGGGTGCTGCTCGACGCGGTGAGCGCGCCCATGCTGCCAGCTGCCCGGGACACCCTGGTCGCCGCGCTGGACGCGGGCTGGGCTGACCCCCGACGGCTGTACGGCGAGGGTCGACGCGCCAGAGCCCTGCTGGACCAGGCGCGCGAGGTGCTTGCGCACGGATTGGGGGTTCGACCGGCCGAGGTGTCGTTCCTGCCCTCGGGCCCGGCAGCCCTTCGCACCGCCCTGGAGGGCCTCCGGTATGCCGGCCGCCGTCGCGGCGCGCGGATCGTCGCCAGCGCCGTGGAACACACCGCAATCCTGACCACTGGGCGATTCCACGCCGCCGCAGCCCGGGATAAGGAGCTGTTCAGCGAGGTTCCGGTGGATCGGCTGGGCAGGGTTGATCTCTCAGCCCTTGAGACGGCCATCGCCGCCGACGGCACGATCCTGGCTGCGGTCCAGTCCGCCAACGGGGAGATCGGCACCCGGCAGCCCCTCGAACAGGCACACGCGATCTGCCAGGCGCGCGGCATACCACTTCTGGTGGATGCCATGGCCTCCCTGGGGCGTGACCCGGTTCCGGGGCACTTCGACGTCCTGGCCGGGGACGCGAGGTCCTGGGGCGGCCCCGGCGGTCTGGGGGTGCTGGTCGTCCCTGAGCGGACCCGCTGGCGCCGCCCCGGGCCGGTCAGCGAGATAGAGCACGGTCGCACCGACGTCGAACCCGTGATTGCGCTGGCGCTGGCAGCGGCAGAGGCCTGGCGGCAGACCGAGGTGAGCCGGGAGCAGCAGAGCGCCTCGTCGTCCGGACTCGTCCGCCGGCTGCGCGAGGCTGCCCGCGACCTGCCCGACGTCGAGGTCGTCGGTGACCCGGACGACACGCTCCCGCACGTCCTGACCTTCTCCCTGCTGTATGTCGATGGCGAGGTGCTGGTCAGCGAGCTCGACCGCCGGGGCTTCGCCGTTGGCTCAGGCTCGGCCTGCACCTCCGGCACCCTCGAGCCGAGCCATGTCCTGGCGGCGATGGGGGTGCTCACCCACGGCAATGTGCGGGTCACCCTCCCGCTGGACCCCGTTGCCCCGACGCTCGAAGACGATGTCGACAGGTTCGTCGCCGGGCTGCCGGAGGCTGTCGCGGCCGTCCGGGCCCAGCTCGGGGTCTCGGACCTGTGAGCCCGGCCGCAGAGCCAGTCAGCCTGATCGAGGTGGACGCACGGGGGCTGCGCTGCCCGCTCCCGGTGATACGCCTGGCTGAGGCCGCCCGGGACGCGCCGGCCGGGACCTGGATCGTGGTACTGGCCAGCGACCCGGCCGCCCGCCACGACATCCCCGCCTGGTGCCGGATGCGCGGCCACGGGCTGCTCGAGGTCACCGAACTCACCGGGGAGACGGGGACGAACGAGGTGACGGGGACGAACGACCTGGCGGGGGCCTTGAGCTCGGCCGGGGCGGACCAGGAGCCCCAGGTCCGCCAGCCTGCAGTCCTGCGCCTTGTCGTCGTGATCCGGCGCTAGAGGTCGAAGGCGGGTGGAGCCGGCAACGGGAGGGCACGCCCGAGCCGCGAGATGTAGTCGCTGCGCGGGATCTGGGTGACCCCGAGGCTCGCCAGATGCGGAGTCTGCCACTGGACGTCGATCACCCGGTCCGGTTCACCGTCCGCAAACACCAGCTCGGTCAGGCCCACCAGCGCACACTTGGACGCGTCGCTCACCCGATGGAACATCGACTCCCCCGCGAAGAGCCCGCCCAGGGCCAGTCCGTACAGGCCACCAGCCAGCTCACCGTCACGCCAGGCCTCGACGGAGTGCGCCCAGCCCAGCTCGTACAGACGCGTGTAGGCGGCGGAGATCTCAGGCGTGATCCAGCACCCGTCCCTGGTCGGGTCGGCACAGCCCGCCAGGACCTCAGGGAAGGCCGTGTCGACCCGTATGTCGAACTGAGGCAGCGACTTTCGCAAAGAGCGGCTGATCTTGACCCGGCCGGGCAGCAGGACGCCTCGCGGATCGGGCGACCACCACCCGGTCGGCGCGCTGTCGTCGTCGCCGACGCCCATCGGGAACAGCCCGGCCCGGTAGGCCCTGAGCAGGGTGCCCGGCTCGAGGTCGGCGCCGAGGCCGAGCACCTCCTGGCCCGGCTCGCCGCGTGCAGCGTCGGGGAGCACCCAGAGGGTGGGCTCCGGCTCCTGTCGCGTCACGTGCACGACCCTT
>JBBRZQ010000189.1:0-7069 GCA_038236535.1 Actinomycetales bacterium | reverse complement strand
TCAACCTCGAGACCTTCCCGGTCGGCACCCGATTCACCACCTGGATCCGGCTCCGTCGACCCACCAGCTTGGAGCTCGCCTTCTTCACCGAGATCCTGGGGACCTTCACAGCCGACGCCAGGATCGGCGGCCGCATCGGGATCGGTCACGGCCAAATTAGCGTCGACCTCCACCCCGGCTCCGCCCTGCCCGTCCCGCAGATCGACTGGCGCGCCCACGCCAAGGACCACCGAGACGAGATCCTGACGGCCCTTGAGCAGCTCATATGAACAACCTCCAGCCCCTCCTGGTCAGGGCACACCTCGCAGCCGGCATCGCTCACGCCGCACCGTGGGGCATCGCCCTCGACGGCCTGCTCGCTGCGGAGCTCTGGGCCGAGCAGAAGGCCCAGAATCGCGCGGCCGGCGGCGACCATATCCGGGCCCTGGACCAGGACAGCCCGCCAGACCTCGACCTCCCTCTGGCCCGCTGCACCCCGGCAACCGGCCCCTGGCACTGGTCCGCCACCTGCGCCTATCCCGAGCGCCCAGCCCCACGCGCCGACATCCACACCTGGACCGGCCGCATCGACCGCCGCCACCTCGAACAAGTCGCCACCCCCCTGCCCAAGACCGTGTCCGAGCGCCAAGGTCGCTATCGTGCCCGTCGCATGCCGCTGTTGGTGACCGTGTGCCCCAGCATCACCTGGCACGCGATCGGCCACCCCGACCGGATCCTCGAGCTCCTGGAGCCCATCGTCAGCATCGGGAAGAAACGCACCAGCGGCGAAGGCTACGTGCTGCGCTGGGAGGTCCTCCCCGAGCCCACCCTCGACCCGTTCACCGCAGGCCACCTGCACCCCGACGGCACGCTGGGCCGACCCACCCCCACCCCCTGCCTCACGGCAACGACGCCCCCACCGGATGGCGGGCGCGGCCGCGCCGGCATCCGGCCGCCCTACATGCACCCAGAGCGCCAACACGACCTGCACCTACCCGCCCTCCTCACGGCATGAGCAGTGATCCCGGCCTCGACGTCCAGGCCCTCCAAGGACTGCGCAGCTCCAACCGCGACCTACAGCTCATCCGACACCGGATCGAGGATCACCTGGACAGCCGCGAAGGCTACGTCGCCTTCTCCGGCGGCAAGGACTCCCTGGTCACGCTGCACCTCGCGCTGCAAGTCAACCCTGACGTCCCCGTCGCCTTCTTCGACAGCGGGCTCGAGTATCCCGAGACCTACTGCTACCTCGCGGATATCGCCCGCAGTTGGCGCCTCAACCTCGACGTCGTCCCCGCACGCCACACCACCCTCGAGCTACTCGCGGCCACAGGCGCCTGGGACCACCACGCGGTGCGGAACCCCACGGCCCCAGACCTGCACCACACCCTCATCACCGAGCCCGCAGCCCGCGCCCACGAACGCCACGGCCCTGGCGAGTTATGGGGCGTCCGCGCCGAGGAGTCCCGCGGGCGCGCCGCGGCATACGCCAACGCGCTCCGGAACACACCATGCGACTGCACGCCGCAACCCTGCCTGGCTCGGCGCGAGCACCGAGCCCGCCACGGCGGTCTGATCCGGCGCGTCGACGGCACCACCGCATACGGCCCCGTTTGGGACTGGAAGACCCCCGAGATCTGGGGCCACATCGCCCGGCATCGGCTCCCAGTCAACCCCGTCTACGACAAGCTCCGCCGGCTCGGCGCGCCGGAGCACTTCCTACGCGTGTCGCACATGGTCGACGGGACGCGCCTCGAGGAAGGCCGAATCACCTGGCTCCGGAGAGGCTGGCCGCACCTCTTCGAGGAGCTCGCCGCCGTCCTCCCCCGTCTACGCGAATACGTCTGATGGCCCCGAGCTGCCAATGCGCAGCACGGTGCTGAGCGCGAGAGCGGTGCGTGCCATCCGGTCGTAGTCAAGCGAGTCGGGTGTGTCCGCTGGGCGGTGATAGTTGGGGCTGCGAAGCGTGGCTGTGCCGGTGAGCATCACCGCCGGGACACGGGCCCTCCAGAACGGGGAGTGATCGCTGCGGTCGAGATCCAGGAGAAGAGGGTTGATCCATCGGGTGAAGGACTGCCCTTTGCCGTTCCATCGCCGGTCCTCAAGGGTCAGGGTCGCTACGCCCCGCCCCGACATCTCGTCGGCGAGTGCCGTCGCGAACGCCAAGGAGTTGCGTCGACACACAGCAACCAGGAAGTCGCCCCGGCGTTCTCGCGCCCGGACCGCCTTAGTCAGAGTCGGGAACATGAGCCCGAAGCCAGGTGGAAGGCGCTGAGCGCCGGGGCTCTCGTTGAAGTACCCGATCGCGTCGAGGCACACAACGACCTTGGGACGGGGTAGGTCCCGCACAAGTTGCCTAGCACCGAGCAGACTCAGTTCCTCGAGGTCGGTGAGGACACTGACCGCCCTGTGCCCGGTCCCGGACAGCCAGCGTGCAGTCTGGAGCGCGACGGCAACGCCGGACGCGTTGTCGTCCGCCCCGGGGCTGTTTCTCACGGTGTCGAGGTGGGCGACGAGAACGATGTCGCCCTCCCGTGGCTCATCAGAGTCGAACGCGACGATATTCACCCCGCGCAGATCATGGATCCAGCGCATCGCCATCGGTGGGGTCGGTCTCCCGGCGTCCGACATTCGCAGGCCCGGTCGAGGCTGGAATGGGCTCCTTACCGATCTCCACCCAGCCGACTGGAACTGCTCAGCACAATAGGAGCGAGCCCGCTCGACGGCCTCCGGATCGCTCCGATGGCGTGCCCGGGCTGCCAGCGCCTGAACGTCTTGCCGAAGGCGCTGGGCGCCGTCACCAGTCCCGCCAAGACCGGACTCAGCATCGCGCGTAACGCTCACGGGTGTGTATGCCTCTCCGGTGGGTGGCTGTGCCTGGCGCGGACGCGATCGCGGATCCACCAGGCGATCAATCCGACCCCGATGGCAAATAGCACTCCGGCGTAGAAGTCGAGACTCATCCTGATCCCCGGGTGTCGAGGGCGTCGGCGAGCGGCCGGGCCTGGGCGGCCGGGTACGGGGCCGCGGCTCCGTCGTCGAAGTCGATGAGTACCGTCTGGCCTTCGTCCCACAGCTCCGCATTGTTGCCGTGGTGGTTCGGCTTGGGCTGCGACCCGGTGGCCCGCAGCATGATCGAGCGCAGCTCTGCAAGCCCTTGGTCGAGGACGTAGACGCGCTGACCGATCGTGAGGTCACTCATGAGCCCGCGTCTGACTGCCCGAGGCTGGTCTCCAAGGTCGCCACCACGGCTGCGGCCACGACCTTGGGATTGGTCTCGACGGGCAGCGTGTGTTCGTACCGCGACCCCCAGGCATAGTCGTGGAACCTTCCGGAGTCACTGATATTGACCGAGGCAAGCGGGTATCGACCCTCCTTCCCCCAGAGGTTGATCCCAGCGGTCCCTGGGCCCGTGGTGAACCTGTCTGCGCGGACACCGCTTTCACCCAGGCAAGCGATGAGCTCGCCGGCGGCCATCTCGATATCGATGCTCACGATGGCTCCCTCGGGTCGGTGCGGTCACGGAAGTGGTACTGGCGCGGGTCGAGCTGCACTGCCTCCAGGACGCCCCAGAGGTACCGGTCTTCGTCGGTGATGTGGCGCCGGGACCGGATCGCCGCAGACCGGTGCTGCGCAATCGCAGTGACCAGCTTGGCGACGACCTTGCGACCGACCGGGTTGAAACCGTCGGCTGCTTTGCCCGCCCAGGCCAGCGGTCGGTCGTCGTCGACGCGCTGCAGCCGCTTCCACGCTTCCCCGCAGGTCTGCTTGAACTTGCGGGCCCGGCGCTCCTCGGCCTCGTCCAGCCCGGCGGCGAGGGCCTCCTCTGTGGCGTCGAGGAAGTCCTCCAAGGCGTCGAAGGTGCGCTCTGCCAAGTCCCCATCGGCCAGGAGCAGCGCCCACAGCTGGGTCCACCGTTGCCGCCCTCCAGCCTGGTCCTCGCGCGGCATGAGGTTCGATCGGATCAGCTCGGCGAACTGTTCATCGGTCATCGCGAGGAACGAGGTTTCCGATCCCAGGTTCGCCGGGATCGGAACGGGGTTCCTCACCCGAGACCAGGGCTGGTTGATCAGGGTCAAGGGCTCTGCTCCTTCGGGGGGGTGTGTTGCCACGATCATGCCGCGACACCAGCCTTCTGCCGAGCGACCTCCCGCTCCTGGGCCCGCGCGGCCGCGTTGGCCTGCTTGCACTCCTGGCAGCGGCAGTTGCGCCGGCGGTACCAGAAGTAGGACCCCTCGCCTGCTGCGTGGAGCGCCCCGGCGGTGGCCTCACGGCGCGCGAGCTCCTGGAGCCAGTCGGCCGTCTCGGCGCTGGTCTGCTCGAGGCTGGCCAGCCGCTGCCGGTCGGCGGTGGTGCTCGCCGCCCAGTAGCCCTGCTCCTCGCCGGCCAGTGCCCACAGGAGGCACTGCTGGCGGGCGGGACAGCGCCGGCAGAGGGCGGCCATGACGTCGGGGACGATGAGCCGCTCCCGATCGGGCACCCACTCCATGCGCCCGGGGTAGGCGGCGCAGCGCGCGTCCTGGATCGGGAAGCTGCCCGGACAAGACGCGGAGGCCGCCTCAAACTGGTGAGGAGCCTCCGGGTCAACCTGCATGCTCGCAGTGGGATCAGTGTAGGTGCTGCCGGCGGTGATGGTCATGATCTGGATCTCCTTCGGGGCTGGTGAGGCCTTCGGTGATCACCCTGGTGAGAGGCGATGGATTTAGAATGACACAACTTGCTGCGAACCGTCTACCGCAGGGCTGCTTGGATGTGTGTCGGCGGGTGGTGCCGCTATGTCTCGCCGATCCCTACACTCCGAACGTGGGTGCCGAGCGGACGTACAGCTACCGCGAGCTGGCCGAGCGCGTGGAGGAGGTCCTCGGCGATCGTCCGTCGTTGTCGGCGCTGCGCGCGTCGGCCTCGGCGTCGCGCCGGTCAGCGACGACCCAGGGGTGGCCGCGGTTGACGGCAGGTATGCCGGCACCGAAGCCGTCGAAGTCGAGGACCGCGCCGGCCGCGTTCTCCCAACGCGAGGTCGAGGTGTGGCTGCGCCGTCACCCCAGGCTCGCAGCCACCAAGGCATACGACGCATTGGTCACCGCCACCGGCAAGCCTCGGTCCCGCCTCGAGGTGGCTGTGCGCAAGGCCAGGTCAGCCGGGCTCAGTTGGCGCCTGGTCGCCGAAGCCGTCACGGAGGGAAGCGGTCTTCCTCACAGCACCGCCGGGGTCTACAAGGCGTTCCGAGACACCGGCCCCAGGGTGAGGTAACTCAGCAGCTGCGCAGGTCGCGGTCCAGCGCCAACAGGTCGTCCTCGGTCACGAAGAGCCGGTAGGCCTTGGCGACCGCCATGTAGCGGCTCGCGTACAGGCACCGGCCCTGCGGGGTGGATGGTGCCCACGACTGCGGGGTCTTGTCGCTCTTGGCGGCGTTCACCGCTCGAGCGGTCGGTACCAGGTTGCGGGGGTCGTTGGCGAAGTTGCGACGCTGCTGGGTGGACCAGGAGGCGGCCCCGAGATCCCAGGCCGCGGCGAGCGGGTAGATGTGGTCGATCGACACCCGTCCTGCGCCGGCCTTGGTGAAGGTGATCACGGTGCCGGTGTAGGGGTCCGTCAGCGTGCCCGATATGACAACGCATCCGCGGGTACCCGGTTTGGTCGCAACGGCGCGCATCGTGGCCTTCAGCACCTGATTGCGGGTGTCGCAGCCGTCGTGCCCGCCGGCGACGTCGACGTCGTCGCTCCAAGCCGGCCCGAACACGCACCCATGACCTGGTCCGCAGCTGCGGTCATACCCCGGCACAGGGTCTCGTCTCGGCACAGTCGCCAACGCCACCCCTGCCGTGTCCGACCCGGTGGGGCGTGGCCTGTGCTCCTCGCCGGCTGTCGGCCACGACGTGACTTGGCCCGCAGCGAGCAGGCTGCCGATGCCCACGAGGATGGCCATCACAATCCGTGCGGCTGCTCGATGTCTCATGCCCAGAGAAGGTGCCGGACACCCGCCACCTGTGACTCGCCTCTGGGGTCAGGCCTGGGATCCGTGCGGCAGGCTCAGCGAGGGCGAGATCCGCAAGCCCCGGGTCATGACCCGGCCCGTCCGATGGGGTGATCCAGCATGTGCGCCTTCTTGTCGTTGGCCCAGATTCAGCATGGTCATCACCGCCCTGCCCCAGCGAGCAGGGCCGTGACGGCTCCGACGATCATGGCCGGTCCGTACGCCAGGTGATCGCTACGGGAGTGCCGTCGCAGGAGCAGGGCGACGCCTACCAGGCCCGCCAGCGCGACCGCCGCCGCCGTCCCAGCCATCACCGCCGACCAACCATGCAGGCCCAACACCAGTCCGGTCAGTCCGGCCAACTTGACGTCGCCGAGCCCCATCGACCCCAGAAGCGCGAGGACCAGGTAGAGGCCCGCCAACGCTGCCGAGGCGAGCAGGGCGGTCCAGAGCCGGGACCACTCCCCCGCGCCTGCGGCACCAGTGAGGGCGGCCAGCGCGGTAGCGGCGATCGCGAGTAGCAGCAGCCGATCCGGCACGCGGTGCACATCGAGGTCGACCCATCCCAGGGCCACCCCGGCCGCGGCGAACGCAAGGTCGGCCGGCAGGACGGCTCCGGACTGGGAGCGGGCCGTGAGCAAACCCCACGCGAGCGCCACGAGCGGCACCAGCACCCAGGCCCAGACCAGTTGCAGTCGCGCTGTCTCGCCCGGCTTCCGGTACAGGCCGGTGCGCACCCAGGTAGCCATTGCCAGGCCGGTGGCTGCGCCGGCGGCCGCCGCGATCGCCACCGACACCATTTACCGGTCCTTCGCCGTGTCCGGCCGACCGGCCCGGCTCTCGTCGCGGTCCTTGGTCTCGGTGTCAGGATCGACCTTCCGGTACGGCGCGCCGCCGGCGAGGATCTCGGGGTGGACCGTGAAGATCTCACGGCCCTTGGCGTCGGTTTGGGTCTTGTCGCTCATTGCATCTCCTTAGTCGCGGGCAGGTTCGGGGGTGATGTCGCGCAGCTGGATAACGACGCGGGTGCCAGTGCTGCCGTCCGGCCCCGCATATGCCGCCTCGTGCGAGCCAACCACCGAGAACTGCATCCCTCGAGGGAGCAGGTGCGCAGTG